>CAZZAE010000024.1:9166-13888 GCA_964652125.1 uncultured Candidatus Saccharibacteria bacterium | reverse complement strand
GCTTGGCCCAGCGTGGCAAGGTAGCATTGGAACGATATTTATCCGACCGACCGACAAGCTTTAATGCTGGGGATTTAATAGAACGTGGCTTTAACAATGAAGGTGCCGTAATCAATGATGCCAGGTTGAGCGGTAAAATCGATAAGATGCATTTTGTTGGAGCTGGAAGACTTAAAGTCGTAGATTTTAAAACAGGACAACCGGTTAAAAGCTGGCAGGGCAGAGATACTTACGAAAAAGTTAAGCTTCATAAATACCGCCAGCAGCTGCTGTTTTATAAACTCTTAGTCGAACACTCGGCAAGTTTTGGTAAAAAACTTAGTGTCGAATCTGGTGAATTGGAGTTTATTGAAGCAGACCGAGAAGGAGACTTGGTTGATAACCTGCATTTGAAATTTAATTTGGACGAGTTAGATAATTTTACTAAGTTAATTACCGCTGTATGGCAACATATTATGACTCTGGATTTTCCTGATGTATCTGTTTATCCCAAAAACATGACTGGAGTTATGAAATTTGAAGAGGATTTAATATCCGGCAAAATATAAAAAAGACGCCCCGGTTTAGAGGCGTCTCTTTATCTATTAGTTTTTGTTAACGTCGGCTTTTCTTGGAACGGGTAGTACTGGGGGCTGTTGAGGCCGCGTACATTAATCCGTAAATGTTAGAGCCAACAACTGCACCGGCAATTGGGCCAACTGCGTAAGCCCAATCCCAAGACTGAATGCCAAGGGCTACAGCTGGGTTGATGATGCCGTTAGATGCAAGTGAAGCTACTAAAACACCTAGGAAAAATGAACCACCTATGACAAATGCACTTTTAGCTGGATCTAGCTTTTGAATCATGGCAGCGGCTGCTCCGTAAGTAAATACAGCTGCTCCAACACCTTCAGCTACAGCTACACGCCAAGTAAAGTGTGCTCCAGCTATAGAAGTTAGGGAGTGACCCAAGAAGTATCGAATCATACCCCAAGCTGCTGCACCACCTACCATTTGGGCGGCAATGTAGACAACCGCATGAGGTGTGTCAATTTTGCGCATAACCCACATGCTGATGGTCACGGCTGGATTTAAGTGAGCGCCAGTGATAGGACCTATGCTTAGTACAAGCACACCTAAAGTAAGGCCGCCGGCTAGTCCGCTAAATAGTGGAAACGATGTCCTAGCTAGCATAGCGTACATTACCATTGATAAAACCCCCACGCCCAATAACTCCGCCACGATCATGGCGATCTTCTTTCGTCCAAACATATGGATCCCTCCTTAATTTATAACCATAGCATAGTACACTTTTGTCTTTTTGCAAATCAGTTATACACAGGGATAGCTAGGAAGAGAAAACTGGCATACCAGGAGCGACTAATTTATCACTTACATTAATTAAATCATCAATAAAAGCAACTTGAATTCGTTGTCGCTCCTCGGCTGAGCTACTTATGACTATAGATACGTCTTTAGTGATTGACGGTGTGGCCGCAAAGGCAAGATTTCCAGTGTCTTCAATAAAGGCGTTTTTAGCGAAACCCTGACCCTGCTCGCTAACAAGCACTACACCCTGGGCATAGTGACCATGTACGGCATCATTGGCGGTTTCAAGATAGGAAAAGTTTTGAGGAACTTTTTGGCTTAGAAAGTCTTGATGCCAGGCTGGATCCCAGCTGCTGTAAAATCCATTAGCTAATCGCCGCATTTTATTTTGTTGAATATCATTGAAGCTTTTATGCCGACTTTCATTTATGGTCAAAATTGTATCAATGGTCGGAAGTAGTATATTTTCTGGCACTGGTTGGGCTACAGACTCTACAACTTTGGCACTAGCCCCACAAACCTCGTGTCCACCATCCATGAACCCAAGTTCTTCTAGCAGTTGGAAAGTTGTCTCATAAGCTTGCTGCATGGATTTAGCATCACGTAAAAACGCAGCGTTAGCAGCTACCGCTGCTTTGGTGGTAGCCAATACCAATCCACCAGCCCACTGCGGCACTATACGTTCACGTAATACGTGACTATCCGACGTGCCATCGGCCAAATGAAGAGTTCGACGATCATCCATACAATCGGCGGTATTAATAATTGTCAGCGGCCTGATATGCTCACTTACTTGCTCACCGAAATGAGACAATTGTTCATGATTGTCCAGGTGGGAGGTTATACGATCCTCACCGTGCTGACCTATCTCAAGACGACCTTTAAAAACTGCAACTTTTTCAGGTAACATAAATGGCTCCATTGATTCGTAAGTTTCCATAATTATTAGTTATAAACCAGCTTTCTATGATACTAGAAACCTCAAGATATGCAACCCATATCACAAAAAACTTGTGATATACCTCACAGCTATTTTAAAACTTCGATTGTAGGATAAATTTAAGGAGTTATCTTATGTTAATCCCCGAAGGTATTGCACCTACACCTCCAGAACCTAAAGATGGACCAATAGAACGTATCGAACGAGAAGTTGCCTATGATGTACGAACATACGCTGAATTTACTCCAACCGATATGATGGAGCATTTGGCCGAGGAACAGACTGCGCTTTTAAGAGAAGGATTAGTGCAGGCTAAAAAATTTCGTGATCAAGGAGCCGACCCAGGAGAATCCTTCATACTTGGTCTAACGTTTTGTTATGAATCGATGCGGCTAAAGAGAATTCGTGATGATTTCAAGGTAATTAAAGATGCCTCTCTCAGCGATGTTGGATATATTGATGAAGCAGATAGCACATTAGATGCACCAGTGATATCTGATATTGATAATATATTACCCATCGAAAAAGCAAAAAAACGTCGCATGAATCCAATTAGGCTATGGCTTGGTGGTATAGCAGCAGCTTTATCAGTTAAAAATAAACCTAAACCAGCACATTTAGAAGAAATCTAACGTTGTCGTTGGTGATGGCGTCGGAGACCTGCTACTTTAAGCCTAACAGCGTGTCTATCCATTAAACTCTGAGCTTGACTGAGTTCTACTTTATTTTTGGCCTCTTGGGCAAGCTGCTGAGCTCTATCAAATGCTTTTTGGGCTTCTTGCTCATTAATTTCATCTTCTCGATCGGCTTCGTCGACAAGTACCCGAACCCTATTATCAACAACTTCGATTGCTCCACCATTAGAAGCAAAATATTCCAGTTTACTATCTGGGTCAGTGGGCAATCGCCTAACAGCGATTACACCTGGTGAGGCCAAGGAAACAAGTGGAATGTGGCTCGGCAATATTGCAATTTCACCATCTGGTGTAGGCAAAATAACTTCATAAACATCTTCACCGAATTTGGTGCCAGCTAGAGTAACAAGTTCAAAATGAATGGCACCGGCCATTATTTCTCCCCAACGTCGCCAATTACGCCCTTCATATAGAAGGCGCTTTCTGGTTTGTTATCATGTTTACCATCCAAGATCTCACGAAAGCCAGTAATAGTATCTTTTAGCGATACGTACAATCCTGGGCGACCCGTAAACGTTTCACCTACAAAGAAGGGTTGCGTTAAGAACCGCTGGATACGACGAGCACGTGATACGGTTAGCTTATCTTCGTCTGACAACTCCTCCATACCTAAAATCGCAATAATGTCTTGCAAGTCCTTGTAGCGCTGCAAAACTCTCTGGATTTCACGAGCGACATCATAGTGTTCCTGGCCAACGATTTCGGGATCAAGAATTGTCGAACTAGAATCGAGGGGATCTACCGCAGGGTAGAGACCTTGCTCGGTAAGAGCTCGGGTAAGCACAATTGTAGAATCTAAGTGAGCGAATGTTGTAGCTGGAGCAGGGTCGGTTAAGTCGTCAGCTGGCACATAGACAGCCTGAACTGAGGTAATAGATCCTTTTTTAGTTGAAGTAATACGCTCTTGTAGAGCACCCATTTCCTGAGCTAGGTTTGGTTGATAACCAACGGCAGATGGTAGGCGACCGAGCAAGGCCGATACTTCGGCACCAGCTTGAGTAAAGCGGAAGATATTATCTATGAAAAGTAGAACGTCTTTACCGGCATCACGGAAACCTTCAGCGATTGTTAGACCACTAAGTCCGACTCGTAAACGAGCACCGGGTGGCTCGTTCATTTGACCAAAGACTAAAGCTGTTTTATCAATAACACCCGATTCTTCCATTTCGTGATACAAGTCATTACCTTCACGAGTACGCTCACCCACACCTGCAAATACAGAATAGCCACTGTGGAATTTGGCAATATTGTTAATTAGTTCCTGGATTAGGACGGTTTTACCAACTCCAGCACCACCGAATAGACCAACCTTACCACCACGGGTGACTGGACAAATAAGGTCAATAACTTTTATGCCGGTTTCAAGAACTTCTATTTTTCCAGATTGTTCGCTAAGGGCTGGTGGTTCTTTATGAATTGGGGCGCGAGTCTTAATATCAGCGGGTTTACCATCAATAGGATCACCAATGACATTAAACATTCGCCCTAATGTTTTATCGCCCACTGGTACGCTAATCGGGGCACCAGTGTTTTCCACAGCTGTGCCACGTTGCAGTCCGTCAGTACTTCCAAGCGCTACAGCCCGTACGCTGGTTTCACTCAGATGTTGTTCAACTTCTAAGAATAAATCTTTGTCGTTTAGTTTTGCTTTTAGGGCGAAATAAATTGGTGGAAGATGTTCAGCAGCGAAGTCAACATCAACTACCACTCCAACTATTTGACTGATCTTTCCTGTTTTAATTTTTTCTTGTGTTGCTGTCGCCATTTAAATTCTCCCTA
>CAZZAE010000024.1:0-9066 GCA_964652125.1 uncultured Candidatus Saccharibacteria bacterium | reverse complement strand
CATCAATTAACTCCTGATCTACAAGGTTGGTAGATTCGCTCATTTTATTGCCTCCGCACCACCAGTTATCTCGGCCAATTCTTGGGTAATTGCCGCTTGTCGGGCTGTATTAAATGCTAGAGTTAAATCATCTATCAGGTCGTTAGCATTATCGGTGGCATTTTTCATGGCCATCATTCTCATCGAGTGCTCACTAGCAGCAGCTTCAGCAAATGCCTGGTTAAGCTGGGCTTCAATTAGACGAACTGTGATGTTATCTAGTACTTCCTGGACTGATGGTTCAAAAAGGGCATCATCTAAGTTAGTTGGAGCATCGACTTGCTCAAAACCAGCTGGTAGAAGACGCTGGCTTTTGGCAGTTTGAACAATTGATGAAATATAGTCGGTATAAAGTACATCGGCTGCATCTATTTGTTTATTTGTGAAGTCATCAACAATAGTGTTTAGAATTGGACGCAAATCATTAGCTGTCGGGGCATCAGTCAAATCTTGGTAGGCAGCAACAATTTCAACGTCTTTCAAGCGACTGACAAATTTAAATCCTTGTTTGCCAACAACAATCATCTTGCTAGTTACACCATTTTGTTTGTCTGATATAAGCTCAGATGTTAGCTGTTTCAAAACATTAGTGTTATACGCTCCAGCTAATCCACGATCACTTGTAATTACTATGTGCAAACGAGTCTTTAGGGGTCGCTGTTTATATAGTGGGTGTAGTGAGACATTTGTAAGCTGTCCCAAACGGTTTAGGATTTCAAGCGCCAAATTGCGATAATCGCGACTTTTTATAGCAGCTTCTTGGGCCCGACGCATTTTGCTTGCTGCCACTAGCTCCATAGCTTTAGTTATCTGACGAGTGCTACGTACAGCTTTGATTCTAGTCTTCAGGGTCCTAGTTTGGGCCATTTATTACCTCACTTACAACAGTTAGCCCATCAGTATGAAAAGACGTAGTTCTGCGAATAGTCGGGACTACTCGTGTCTCATCATTGAGTACTATATCAACGACTTCTGGTGTCAGTAAATGAGAGATTCTTCTTCTGGCTTCACTCGCAAAGTCGGAACCGTATAATTCGCTACTAGGATGTAAATCTATTACATAAGCCATATGTGAATTCACAAGAAAATCTATTTCATATGATTGGTCGCCATTATTTAACCCAACAACTGACGTCAGTCTATACCCAACTTCTAATTGCCCGGTACTTGGGTTTTGCTCTAAGCCATTAACTACAAACCCGGCCACACCATACATATCATGTTCTCTTTCAATTATTGGTAGCCGGCTTTTAAGTCCTAAATATTCGTGCATGCAAACTCTGGCGTGGTTGGAAATTGAGCTTATATCTACGATAAGATAGTCACTGTTATGATCGCTACCTAACTCATCTCGCAAAATTGTTCTAAGACCAATTTTTCGAGATTGCAAACGTGCTAACTCATCATCAGTTACATCTATTGCAAATAAATGCTCTTCAGGGCTTGGAACAGATGTTTCAACAATGTCCCTATAAGCTTGATGTACTTCTGGAGCTAAAATCATGCTTCTTCTTTCACAGTCTTTTCTGGCTTTGGCTTGTATTGACTGGCAATGGAATTGGCAGCGTCAATAATAAGTTTTTGGACTTTCTCATCTGGTGCTGCACCTTTGTTAAGTTCAGACATTTCTTTGCCATTTTCACTATGTAATTGAGTCAGTAAGTTTGCTTGAGCTTTCTTAACATCTTCCAGCGGTACCGAGTCAAAACAGCCTTCATTGGCAGCCATTAAAATAGCTGTTTGTTCCCAGACACTAAGAGGCGAGTATTGGGGTTGTTTGAGTAATTCGGTTAGTCGCTGTCCACGTTCTATCCGAGCCTTGGTTTCTTCATCGAGGTCCGTAGAGAATTGACTAAAGGCCGCCAGTTCACGGAATTGGGCTAAGTTTAGACGGAGCTGTCCAGCCACACTTTTTACGGCTTTAGTCTGGGCAGCTCCACCGACTCGAGATACACTCAAACCAACAGAAATAGCTGGTCGAATGCCTTGATAAAACAAATCGGTTTCCATGAATATCTGACCATCTGTAATGGAGATAACATTGGTTGGAATATAGGCACTAATGTCACCAGCTTGAGTTTCAATAATTGGTAGGGCAGTTAAGGATCCGGCGCCTAATTTATCACTTAGCTTTGCAGCTCGTTCTAAGAGACGGGAGTGTAGATAGAATACATCACCAGGGTAAGCTTCACGGCCCGGTGGACGACGCAGCAAAAGGGACATTTGGCGATAGGCGGCAGCATGTTTGGATAAGTCATCGTAGATAATCAGGGCATGTTCTTTATTGTCACGGAAATATTCACCCATAGTACAACCGGCATAGGGAGCAAGATATTGTAAGCTAGCTGGATCTGCAGCTGAAGTAGCTACAATAATAGTCTGGTCCATCACACCTTCACGCCTGAGCCGCTCGACTATACGGGCAACTTTACTCAGCTTTTGGCCGATCGCTACATAAATATTGATAACACCAGTCTTTTGTTTGTGCTGATTGATCATGGCGTCAACTGCGACAGCGGTTTTACCAGTTTGACGATCGCCAATAATAAGTTCACGTTGGCCACGACCAATAGGTACCATAGAATCAATTGCAATTAGTCCCGTCATTAACGGTTCATGTACGCTGCGACGTTCTAGTACTCCTGGGGCAATTTGTTCAACTGGACTCGTTTGCTTGGTTTTGAGCGGACCTTTGTCATCCAAAGGTCGACCTAGGGGATCAACCACTCGGCCAACTAATTCAGGACCAACTGGAACTTGTAAAATCTTACCAGTTAAATGAACCTTAGCTCCCGCACTTACAGTAGATTCCTCTCCAAGCAGTACGGCTCCAATTTCGTCTTCAGTTAGATTTAGGGCAAAGGCTGATATTTTACCACCGCTATTGGACTCAATCTCTAACATTTCACTAAAACCACAGCTGCTTAACCCGTAAATCCAGGCAATACCGTCACCAACACGAGTGACTATACCAACATTTTCTACTTGTGGTGAGCGCTTAAGTTTTTCAATGGCGGCCCGAATATCGGCGCTTAGTTCTTTAACTGATAAATCCTCTGCCACGTTGTCTCCCTTAAGCTCCGTTAGTAGTTAGTTGTAATAAATGCTGCAGCTTACCTTGTAAGCTTAGATCAAGTTGAATATCCGATGTTTCCAGTCTCACTCCGCCCAATAATGATTTATCAAGTTGCTCATGCATTACAACTCGGTGGACATTGTCATGACTTGATTTAACGATTTGTTCCAGCTGATTGCGAATTAGTTCATTAAGTTCAAAAGCACTTGAAGCTTGGGCTTCATATATTCCATCTTGAGCACGCAGCTCAAGAAGTTTTCGCATTAGACCTTCCAACTCTTTAGTCCGACGTTCACTTACCAGGTAGGCAGCAACAATTTCAGCAACTTCATCCAATGGTAATTTGCCATCCAATAACTTGTTAATAACAGTAGCTATTTGGAAGAGGCTGACTTTAGCACTCATTGTTTGGCCGCCTGAAGAGCTTTTTCAATCATTTTGCGGTCCTGTGGTGCATCCAGGCGTTGCTGAATTAAGATTTCGCTAGCCTCGGCTACTAATTTAAGAGTCTCGGACTCTAAACTTTTGCGAGCCTGAACAATATCGTCTTCGATACGAGCTCTGGCATCTGCCAGCAGGGCATCAGCTTTGCGGGCGGCATCATCTTCGGCAGACTTTAACATGGCTGCAACATCTTGTTGGCCAGCCGTAATAATTTTGTCTGCCTCCAGACGGGCTTTGTGAAGCAACTCTTCTACCTGCTGATCTAGACGCTGCTTTTCCTCAGCCATCTTAATGCCCAAATCGACGCCTTGGTCAATGGTTCGTCGTCGTTCATCTAACGCACTAATAATTTTTGCAAAGGCAAATTTTTTAAGCAGCCAAAAAACAAGTACAAATGTTGCAATTTGCAACAAAAGCGACTTTAAATCCACGCCCAATGCAGCAATACCACTGCTTCCTTCGGCAGCGAAAATTCTTGGAACTATAGTTAAGCTTTCAAACACAAATATTCACCTCTAAGATATCTATTTAGATTGTGAAAACGACTACTAGTACGTAGATGGCAATAGCTTCAACCAAGGCTGCACTAATTAGCAGAATTGGTAAAATTCGGCTGGCAATCTCTGGATTGCGACCGATCGCTTTCATTACGCTGCTACCAATCATGCCTAAGCTGAAAGCCGGCATTATGGTACCAATAGCAATGGTCATGCCTTTGACAAAACCCGGATTGGCAAGCGCTGATGTGCTTGTTTCCGCAAGTAGATGTAACATATGTCTCTCCTTTTTTAGTTACGTTATTTTATCATATCACTTTTAACCAGTTGTACTCTGGGCAACTAATTCCTTTGCCGCAGGATTACTGTTAACTGAGTGGTCTGATACTTCTTCATGCCCTTCATCGGTATGGGTAGTAGCAAGGGTCAAATATACAATAACTAGGGTTGTAAAGACAAAGGCTTGAACAAAACCTACAAAAAGTTCCATTAGAATAAATGGCAGGGTAGAAGCGGGTGAGCCGACTCCAGTAATTGATGCTAACACAAGTAGCAACACCTCACCGGCAAAAATGTTCCCAAATAGACGTAGCGCCAGGCTAGCAATTCTGGTAAATTCACCAAGCAACTCCAGCAGTCCGACAAATAAATTTATCGGGTTCCAAGGTTGTTTTGAAAAATAATGGGTTAATACGCCCTTGAACTTTAATTCACGCATAGAATAAATTTGAATAATTACGATAGAACTGATTGATAAGGCTAGGGTACCGGTTAAGTCTGATGTCCAAGCTCGAAGCAAAGGTTCGCTATGATATTTAATACTTCCTACACCCGGTAATAAGCCCGCCCAATTGTTAAACATGATGAACAAGAAAAGTGTTAGTAGAAATGGGGCATAGCGGATAGCTTTTTTGCGATTGTGCATAACTTCGCTAGCTAGATTTATTACCCCTTCGCACATTAGTTCAATGATTGTTATTGAGCGCCCCCCAGATTTGACCTTGACTCGGTTGGCCGCAAAAACTAATCCAGCCACCATTAAGGCACTGACAATCCAACCCAGCAACAAGGAATTACTAATTCTTACTCCAAACACAGTAAAAACTTTTTCAGCGTGAGGTAAAATCGTCGGAATTGTGCTGGCGAATAAATTATTAATCATGATTTACCCCCTTTAAAGAATTCCGGGTATAGGCTTTTAATTTGACGATAAACTAACAGCGTAGAAATGATTAGTGAAGCAAATAGCCCAATTAGAGTAAAAAGTGGACTGGAATTATTGTGCTTATCTATTTGAATACCAATGTAGCAAAGAAGTAATATTGGGATAGCTACTCGCCAGGTAGTGTCCATTAGCTGAAAAGCAATAAGCCAACCTTGTCGGTTGGATAAAATCCCACTCTCTTTAGGAGTCGTCTTGGGGCCGGGTTTCACCCCTTTGGCGGCTTGTCTCATCTTTCGGCATTATATCAGTTGATAAGGGGTGGGTGCAATAGAAAAACTAAAAAGTTAATAAAAAGTACTAATGTGAGCACGTTACTACAAAATGTATAGCAATAAGTACTTAAATTATGTAAAATTAAATTATGGTTACGGTCTACTCGACAACTTGGTGCGCTTTCTGTCATGCAGCTAAACAATACTTTGATCATTTAGGGATAAAATACGAAGATAAGGATGTTGAAAAAGATCCTATGGCAGCCAATGAAGCTGTTGGTAAATCCGGTCAAATGGGTGTTCCGGTTATAGATATCGATGGCATGATTGTGGTTGGATTTGATCGACCTAAAATCGATGCATCACTTCGCGAGAAAAAACTTATTTAGACATCTCAAGCTATTTATACATAAATATGTTATAATTATAGTGATTGAAAGGTGTTTATGCCCGATCCAAATACAGTTGCTTCAGATAGATTAGTTCCAGTGCCGTTCATTGTCGATATTGCCGATAACGACCCGAGGCGTGATTTTTTATTATCTTTTCGCCAACACGTTATCGATGAGCCCGATCTTGTACTAGCTGGTATGGAGACTTATTTTGGGATGTCGCTTGGTGGTACTTGGGATCAAGAATTGCTGCAGCAAAATACTAATAGATTTATAGAAATTCTGTCGACAAATCCTGGGATGTTAAAAATTATAAACCAGCTTCGAATTATCATTCGGGACAATTTAGATATTAATTTTATGAATTTTGAGAGCAGAGAAGCTGTGTTTGAGAAAAACGATAAAATTGTAAAACTTGATAGAACTATTGTAGCTAACCCCGATACAGTTGGTTTCTCTCTGCAAAGACGACGTTTTAAATTGCTACATTGTATGGGGCTGAAAGATATTGATGATATTACAGATTTTCCAAGTTTGCCATAATACGACTTTTAAACCGTTAAAAAACGTTATTTTTGAGTGTGAGAAATATCACCGACCAACAGATAGGAAGTTGATATAATATGGAAGGAGTACAGTAATGCCTGATACGTTTGGCAGTAATGTCTATACAAGAAAAGGTCATAGCAATTTAACTGAGCAGATCGCCTCGTTGGCAAATGATAACGGTCCCAGCTTGTCTGTTGAGGCCTTTACTAAAACGGATTTTTTAAGAGCCTGGAGCAATAACACTCCACCAGATTCAGTACTAACTGCTTTATTTACTGAACTTGGCATTAAGCAATCAGATAGCGCGCTTTTACCGCTTGATACATTCTTGCATCAAGCCTACTTGGAGTACACAAAGATGAGAGAAGCCCGATCTTCTCATGAAATTGATGAATTGGAATTTGCTGGGGCTGCGCTTGTGGGATTAAATTCTAGTTACGGAAGAGCTTTCCAAGAATTTGAGAGCCGGGTACAGGACTTACGAGATCATTTTCACGACCTATTACTTGATAAAGTTGATTCTTTTGGACAGTTTGTTGTTTACGAGGCAATTACACATCCAGAGTTGCTACCAACTGGTTCTTGAAATCATAGTAGAATGAACTAATGGCTTTTGAGGACTTTAAAACAAAACAGTCAGTGGTTGTTGTTTATACTGGAGAGGGCAAGGGTAAAACTAGTGCTAGCTTGGGTTTAATGACTAGGGCTCTTGGTAATCGTTGGCAAGTAGCCTTTATTCAATTTATTAAACATTGGGGTACCGGAGAACACGTTTTTATTCGTGATATTCAGCCAGTTTTTAAAGACCAGCTATTTTTTTATAAAGGTGGCAGAGGTTTTTACAAAGCCGGGGAACTAAGTCCCCAACATATTAGTGATGCCCAGCATAAACAAGCGGCCCAAGAAACTTATGAACAGGCATTAGAGTCCACCACAAACGGGAAATTTGATCTAGTTATTTGTGATGAGATAAATAATGCTCTTCATGATGGGCTCATAAGTAAAGATCAAGTTATGTCACTGATAGGTAAACGTAATCCCAAAACTAGTTTGTGCCTGACCGGCCGAGACTTTCCAAGTGATCTGTTGCCGCTGGTTGATATTGCCACCAATATGACTAAGCTAAAACATCATTTTGATGATAAATTCTTAGCAAATAGAGGCGTAGATTTTTAAGGCTCAGCTATAGTCGTGCTAACATTTAATAACATGAGTCAAACACTTTTTTTAATGTTGGGATATCCAGGATCCGGCAAAACAACTACAGCTAAAATTATTCAACAATTGACGGGCGCAGAACACTTATGGGCAGATCATATCCGCCGTGAGATGTATAAAACACCGACTTATTCTCACCAAGAAAATCTTGAATTATACTCACATTTAAACGATCTAACAGATCAGATGCTAAAAAGTGGTAAGAGCGTAATTTTTGACACGAACTTTAATTTTTTCAAAGACCGTGAACATTTGCGACAAATTGCTGCAAAACATGGAGCTGGGGTCATTATTGTCTGGGTGCAAGTTCCAAAGGATCTTGCCAGACAGCGAGCCGTAGATGAAGCTCATTTACATAGTCATACTCGAGTTTTAGGACATATGCCTCTAGATCATTTTGAACGCATTTCGAGTAACCTAGAACCACCACATTCCGATGAATCACATTTAATAATCAACGGCACAAAATCTGGTAAAGATTATATTAAAAAGCAGCTACAATCAGTTGGCTTGTAGTCGGTGACTTTATTTATTTTTAATTAACTACCTTATTTGGTGTTGATAATCCTCATCAAAATGCATTCGGGTTGCAATAATTGGCCAGATTATTATGGAATAGATTATAGCCAAACCAGTCAACGTCCAACCAGCTAGTGCTCGAGGCAATAAATACCAAAAACTCAATCTTTCGACATTATCGTTATCTAGCGTCCCCAGTTGCTGGTGATATTTTTTCATACTAAAGCTTTTCTTTAAGTAAAACCAGAATTTTGGCCAATATAAGTAGCTTACTCCTTCAGTTTTTATTAATAATTTAGTGTCTTGAATGATTCTGCCTCCCCGACCGACCATAACTAGTGATAAATCCTGATCTTCGTGTACTTTCGACCCATCGGGGGCCGTATATTTTCTAATTTTAAGCCAGGTGGCACGGCGAATGGCCATATTCGCACCCCACATAGTGATGACACCATAGAGCGAATATACTGTCCAAAAATAGGCTCTAGACCAAAAAGTTGAACGCAACCGACTTACTCCAAGAATTACTCTAGTTTGTCCCAGTCCGGCTACGCCATCAATTTTAGGGTTTTTAAAGTCGTTTAGAAGTCTTTCTGCCCAACTTGGCATAATGATGCTATCAGCATCAATTCGGCCAATAATATCCCCCCGTGCAGCGTTAAATCCGCGGTTGCGTGACACAGTTCTGCCTTGGATTGGCTCCTTTAAGACGCGAACTAGTCCATATTGCTGAGCAATTTCAATAGTTTTATCGCTGCAGTTATTATCAACGACAATGACCTCCAATGGTTTGATAGTCTGGGCAGCAATAGCATCCAGACAGGTCTTAATGTGGTTTTCTTCGTTATAAACTGGTATAACTATGCTAAGCGTTAGCGATTTGTCGTTGGGCATC
>CAZZAE010000023.1:0-14906 GCA_964652125.1 uncultured Candidatus Saccharibacteria bacterium | reverse complement strand
CGGCCACCACCTAGAACAACACCCGGACGTCCTCTGTGACCCAACACGAGGCTCTTCCGATCTTTAGGGGGCGTGGGCGGCGGTGCAAGCGATACATTAAATAATCTTCAAAGTGTTGCAATTAACACTTCTCTGTTACCAGGAGCTGCTGGAGCTATTAATGTTGGTTCAGCAACCCTACCTTTCGGACAACTGTTTTTATCTGGTACTTCTTCAAGTCCAAGCACAAATAATTTCTTATTTAGCGGAGTCTCAACTGGCGGAACAAGGACGCTGACATTACCTGATGCTAGCGGTACCATTTGTCTAAATACAGGTAATTGTCTAGGTGGTTCTGGCGGTGGTGCTAACACTTCATTATCCAACCTCCAAAGTGTAGCAATTAATTCATCGCTATTACCTGGAGTGACTAACTCTGTAGATATTGGCTCAGCCGGTGCCACATTTAGGAATGGCTACTTTGGCACTGGTCTAACAACACCTTTGATACAAAGCGTGGGCACACTAAACATTACTCCTGGAGGGAGTTTAACAATTGGAAGTCAGAACCAAGCTCTCACATTACAGGGAAGTTCAAGTACAGTAATAACTGCAACTAGCGGTGGAAATACGACAACAGTTGGCTTTAATGGAGTTGCCACGGGCAACGTGCAATTTAACTTCGCACGGAATGATAACCCAGTCGGTAGTCCATATACTATATGTAGTAACGCTGCCGAATCAGCTTGTGTATCAGCTTACACAGCGGCTGGAGTTGGCTCTGGTAATTTCGTTAGTTTACAAAATTCTACTCCTGGAATTGCAGACGTGGGTAACTTAAACATTACTGGCACGGGTATATTTGGAACTGGCTTAACTGCTAGCGGAGGGGCTGTTCAGTTAAATACATCGGGTACCAGCAATACAAGTATCGGCAACACGACTGGTACCCTAGCTTTAGCTTCAAATACATTTAACTTAAGTAATCTTGGAGCCGTAACTGGTGTGACTGGCTATAACCAAGCTTCAGGTAGCTTCCTTCAAAATGGCGGTGGAAGCTTTGGAACCGGAAGTGGTGCGGTGTCTTTAAACGGAGTGACAACAATTGCTGCTGGCAAGAACCTAACAGTCGATACCAATACATTGAAAGTAGATGCTACAAATCATCGAGTTGGTCTTGGTTTATCTGGTACAGCCGCTCAGTTATTATCTGTCGGTGGTACAACCGGTAACTTTACCGTTAACTCAAGTGGTGCTGTAGTAGCGGTAGGTGTTAATGCAGGAGCTGGATTACTTCAAGGTTCTGCTGGGCTAACAATCACAGGTAATTCTGCTTTAGCTACAGTAACCGCAAGCGGTACCTATAATTCAAACACCTTTACTGGTTCAGCACTACAATTTGGATCCGCTGGTACCGCGACAATTCAAAGTGCTTCTTCTCAAGCCTTAACAATTACTGGTCATAATGATTCTACTTGGTCCACCGATACTGGAAATCTTACTGTCCAGTCTGCATCAGGCTCATCTAGCATGCTTTCATTACAAGGTGGCTCTGGTGGATCAATAAACATCGGTACTGCTAATGACGGTCAGATTACTATTGGACAGACTACAAATTGTACCGGCTACCCAGGAAGTGGCGTTTGGAATCTTCCGCCCCAGGGGCTTTGTATTGGTTCCGGGAATTCATTGGGGGCTTATTCTAGGACCTTGTATTTAAATACTGGCTCGGCAGGGACTGTGTCGGGAAATATAAACATTGTCACCGGTGATTCGTCTGCGTTTAGTGGTTTAATTCATATTGGTACAGGTTTAGCCGGCAATGCACCTGGCCAAGTATTAATTCAAAATGCACAAGATGCATTTGATTCTTTTGAAGTAAGTAATTCTATTGGAAATGCTCTCCTAACAGTTGATACTTCTGGCAATCAGGTTACTCTAGGAGATATTAATAAAGATACACAAGGAATCCTAAGATTTGTTAGTACAGGTGCTATTAGTGGCCAAGGATCATACATCATTACTCAGGGAACATCACCGTCAGATGCAATATCTTCGGATGTGCAATTCTATCTGCCATCCGCCGCAGAAGATGGCCACAGGCTATGCACTGATTCTGCTGCATCACTCTGTTCAATAACAGGAGATGCCACATATCTAAAAAAGAATGCAAAAGACGTTTCAACCTGTACAGCAGCTGCTGGTACATCAAATTGTAGTAATGCTGGGGATTGGTTGTACAGGTTTTATAACACCAGTAATGCTGGTGGTACTCACGGAGTGTATGTGCAAGACAATGGTGGAGGAGGTATAGTTCTAGCCTCAGCAACTAATCAGAGTAGCGGATACTTATTCTTTGGTTCTACTATTGGTTCATTTGCTGGTACTGGTACTCTCAAGTTTGGAGTATCTGGTTCTGGTAACGTAACTTTTGGCTCTGACATCAACCACACAATTAGTGTGGTCGCGCCTTCTACTGCCACGGCTGGTTTAAGTCTTACAATATCCGCTGGTGCAACCGGCAGTGCTGGGTCTTCAACTAATGGTGGTAGTCTTGCTCTCAATGGTGGAAGTGCCTCAGCTTCAAATACCGGTAATGGTGGAAACGTTCAAATTACGGGAGGGGCAGGACATTTCTTTACTGGAGGTAATATCAGCCTAACTGGTGGTACTTCCTCTGGCTCTGGAGCAATAGGTGGATCAATTGATCTTGAATCTGGTGCAGGCGGAAGCGGTGGCGGCTCAGGTAATATTTTACTTGGTGCCACTAGGGGTGACGTACTTATTGGTACTAATGTTGATTGTGGTCACGCTCTTTGTGTCACGGGTACCGAAAACACAGATTCAATAGTTGTCAGTGGCCTCGCAAATCTAAATGGCTTTTTGGATTCACAAGGAGGTGCTAATATCGATAACAACTCAGGTACTACTACCATAGGAAATATCACTCACCAGACAACCATAACTGCAAGTTCTTTCGGGTTGGCTACTAATAACATTGATATATCAACTTTGGGTGCCATAACTGGCGCTACAGGAATTACATCTTCTGGAACTATTAATTTCTCGGGATTGACTCCAAGTAGGTTTTTATTTACTGATGCATCATCTAATCTTGCTTCTACTAATACCGCTACCTCGCTAATGTTAGCTAGCACTCTAAGTGACGAACAAGGGACAGGATCGGCGGTATTTAACACGAGCCCAAGTTTCACTACTAGTGTAACTACTGGTACTACTAATTTTAGTGTATTTAACACTGGCGCAACAACTGTTAATGCCTTCGGGGCGGCTAGTACTATTAATATCGGTGCCGCTGGTGCTGTTATCTCCGGCAATGGTGCATTAACAATTCAGGCACCAACAACAACAGCTCTTACTCTAAACACAGCCGGTGCTGGTACCGTCAATGTAGGAACAAGTAATAGTACAACGGTATCGGTCGGATCATCTACTGCTACCGCTGTTAAAATTGATTGTGCTGCTTCAGCCACAACTTGTTCCTTTGGTGCTACTGCTAATTCCCATACGACACTTCTTGGTTCAAGTACGACTACTGCAGCAACAACTCTTCAGTCTGGAGCGGGAGGTGTCTCTATCTCTTCGACAGGGACAATTGGCATTCAATCTTCAGCTAGCCAAGCGATTAACATTGGAACAACTACAACTACAAATGTTTCAATCGGTAACGTCGGTGGCACTCTGAATGTTGCTAGTCCAGCAACGTTTAGTGCAACACTTACAGTAACAGGTCTTAGTACCCTAAATGGTGGCTTAACTGTCACTGGTGCATCAACATTCAATGGTCAAATTATAAGTGGTGGTACGGCGCTAAGTACAATAAGCCCCAATGCAAACTGTGGTTCAGGTTGCACGGTATCTATTAGCGGGAATGATACTGCTGGAACCATTACGATAAATACTGGAACTGGGGTAGCCGCTGGCTCGCTTGCGACAATTACATTTAACCCAACGTACTCTACGGCACCACTCATTACTATAACGCCGATAACAGTACCAGCAAGCTCTAACTTCCCACAATACTACTACAGTTCCGGTACTTCTACTTTTGATCTAAAAGCTTACAATGCTTTGACTGATTCAAAGACCTATACTTTCAGCTATCACGTAATAAAATAAGAAACCTATAGAACCAACAAAATACTAGTATTATACGGCTAGTTTATAATATCTGAGCTTCGTTTACTCCGGAGCAGATTAATGATAATCTTAATACCAGAGGTAGATAACAAATAATGAGTAGAATCATAGCGGTCCTAAACCAAAAAGGTGGGGTAGGTAAAACCACTACGGCCATAAACTTGGGAACATATTTGGCTAAAATGGGACGTAGTGTTTTGTTAGTAGATATGGACCCGCAGGGTAATACTACTAGCGGTCTAGGGCTAGATAAACAATCACTGGATACAACAATGTACGACGTACTATTTGGTACTTCAGATACATCACAAGTCTTTCGGGGAACAATTATTAGCGGTCTAAGTATTTTACCGACTAATTCCCAGTTAGCTGCGGCAGAAATAGATTTGGCAAATGAACCCCAGCGTGAGTACAAACTCAAAGTAGCAATTCAAAATTTAGTCTACGACTATATTTTAATTGATTGTCCGCCAGCACTTGGTTTGTTGACTATTAATGCCTTGGTAGCATCGGATTTTGTACTAATTCCTGTTCAGGCTGAATATTACGCTCTTGAAGGTCTAGGACAGCTTCTTGATATAATTCAACGTGTGCGAGGAGGACTAAATACTAATCTAGAAATACTTGGAGTGCTTATAACCATGTTTGATAGTCGTACAACCTTATCTGAGCAAGTAGCAGGTGAACTGAAAAAGCATTTTGGTGACAAAGTCTTTAAAACTGTCATTCCTCGCAATATCCGTCTAGCCGAAGCTCCTAGTTATGGACGACCCATCGCTGAGCATGATAAGTGGTCAAAAGGTGCAAGAGCCTATAAACAATTGGCAAGGGAGGTAGACAAAATTGGCAAACACTAAATCGAGCAAAGGTCTAGGTAGGGGTTTTGATTCCTTGCTACCAGGTAATTTTGATACCTCAATTTTAGTTAATGAAGATGAAAGAATTCAGAAACTGTCTACTTCAAACATTTCACCCAATAAACACCAACCTCGTACAAATTTTGATGAACAAGCCCTATCTGAGCTAGCTAACTCAATTAAACGTCACGGTATTTTACAACCTTTAGTAGTGACTTTGGCTGAAGAGCAAGGTAAATATTATCTAGTTGCTGGTGAGCGTCGTTGGCGAGCAGCTAAACAAGCTGGACTTAACCATGTGCCAGCTATTGTAAGAACTGCTAAAGAATTGGAGCAACTTGAAATAGCCTTGGTTGAAAATGTTCAGAGGGTAGATTTATCTCCTTTAGAGCAAGCAAAATCTATTCATAGCTTGCATGACCAATTCAATATGGAGTATGAAGTAATCTCTCAACGTCTTGGTAAAGCCTATACAACTGTCATTAATATAGTAAGACTACTAGGATTACCTCCACAAGCTATAGAAGCATTAAATAATAATAAAATTACCGAAGGCCATGCCCGAGCTATATTGTCGTTAAAAGACACAGATCGCCAAAACGAGCTGCTTAAATTAATTATTGAACGAGGCTGGTCAGTACGCCAGGCAGAACAGTATGTTACAGCCCATAAACAAGGTGTTAAAACTAGTCAAAAGGCCAGCCAAAGAGTTAGTGCTACCACTCCGCAAACTGAAAAACTAGGTAAAATATTAAAAACAAATGTTACTCTTAAGAGAATGGCAAAAGGTGGTCGCTTAGAGATTGCATTTAAGAATGAAACCGACCTAAAGCGAATTATTACTAAAATTAGTAATAATTAGTAAAGCTATATTTCTTAGAAAATTTCAAATTTATTGAAGGGAAATATTCTTACCGTTAACTTACCGACGACATCCTTGACGTCAAACGTACCAAAATATCTCGAGTCTAAGGAGTTAGAGCGATTATCGCCGCATACGAATATTTGATTTGGTGGAACTATAAGATCTACACTTCCAGCTGTAGCTTTTATGACACTTCCATAAGGTAGCGTTTTGTCGGGTTCAAATCCGTTGGGATGCGCACTATCAAAAATTTTGAGTACGCCGTTTTTGACTACCACACGATCCCCTGGTAACCCCATCACTCGCTTAACCAACTGTTTTTTACCGCTTGTACCGAAATTCTGCAGATCTTCCTTATTAAATATAATTACATCACCTCTATGAGGAATGTAGGGATGGCCGGTTATTTTGGCCCATGTTCGGGGTACTTTAAGCACAATTAAACGGTCTTGGTTTTGCAAGGTAGTTTGCATGCTTTCGCCATCCACTTCATAAGATTGAAAAATGCAGGCTGTCAGGCTAAAAGCAATGAGTGGCGCTAAAATAATAATGGCAAGAGTAGATATGATGCTCTTTAAGCCATCGTGATCGTGATGTTTAGGTTTTTGCTCTATCTGATTACCATTTAAACCATCTTGTATAGGAGTAGTCGGTTGCGACGATGGAACTCTAGATCCATTAGTTAAAATTGGTGGCGGGTTAGGCTGGGGTTCGGTACTTGATTGAGGCTCCTGGTGAATGTCCATGTTCGTTCACTATAGCTTATTTTTTATCATCGTGCACATGTTTACTACTTGGTGCAAAAAACGCTATACTAAACGCCACGTGGCCATGAATTTAATATCAAACAAACCTGTTAATTACCTACGAAAAACTTCTATCTCAAGCCAGCTATCAATAACCAATCAGCTAATTGGTAATAAGGCTAACGGAATCGTGATATATTGTTATTTCCAGTCTGAAGAAAGCCGAGGAAATTTATAAATGAGCTTACCCGGCAATTTTAAACGTCATAAAAAGAAAATAGATCGCGCAAGTTTGGACGGCTTTATATCTCCGGATAGCTTCAAGCGTCGGTCAGGCAGTCTAGGCTTTGGAAACAAGATAAAAAATTCTGATGAAAAAGCTGATAGACTAGATGATTTTAACCGACCAGATGGCTATCACCCAACAGTGTCAAATGTAGCAGGCAGCGAACAGCAAACGCCTTTATTACCAAACGGACCAAGAATGAGACGCTCTAAAAGTGACTTATCATCAAATCTTGATATATCTAAAAAATCGGACAAAAAACGTCGATTCAAATTGTTTAAGCGTCCTGAGTCGTGGCCCAAGTTCTTAAAAAAGAGTGCTTTGGTACTAGGTGCACTACTACTTATAACTGGTGGATATCTTGCATTTAAACTGTATACAACCCAAAAACATGTTTTTGCAGGTGGTGGACATGCTGCGGCTGTTTGTGATGGAAACATACCGATTGATCAGCTAAACAAAGAGGGTGACAGTCGTGTAAATATATTACTGATTGGCATTGGTGGACCGGGGCATGATGGTCCTGACCTTACTGATACATTGATAATTGCTAGTGTCGATACTATAAACAATAAAGTCGATCTACTTAGCATCCCCCGCGATTTATGGGTGCAAACACCGTATGGCGGAGCTTCAAAAATAAATGCTATTTATCCAAACGCCAAGCAATCTTCCGTATCCAAGAGTCAAAAGGGTAAGGTCAAAGACGGGTTAATTGTACTTGATAAAACAATATCCCAAATAATGGGAGTCCCAATTCACTACAATGTTTTAGTAGATTTTAAGGCATTTAAAGATTCAGTTAACGCTGTTGGAGGGGTAAAAGTTAATGTGCCAGAAACGCTATATGATCCGACTATAGCTTGGGAAAATAACTATAATCCGACTATAGCTACTAAAGGGATACAAACTTTTAATGGTAACAAGGCATTGCTATATGCAAAGTCACGTGAAACTAGCAGTGATTTTGCACGAGGCGAACGTCAAAGATTATTATTAGTTGCTCTTAAAGAAAAAGTCTTGTCACTCGGAACGTTTAGTAATCCTATTAAGGTTTCAAATTTGCTTAATAGTTTCGGTAGCAACGTTTATACCGATTTTGATTTAACTAGTGTTAAGTGTTTGTATAAACAAGTATCTGAAATTCCATCATCTAGTATTAAATCCTTAGATTTAGTTACACCTCCCCATGCATTGCTGACCACTGGACCCATTGGCAACCAATCGACAGTATTTCCGCGAGCTGGTTTGTTTAATTACGATGCAATACGGACTTATGTAAGAACCACATTGAGGGATAGTGAATTAGCTAAAGAAAACGCTAAAATAATGGTTCTAAATGGTACCAATATAACCGGTGTTGCTAGTACTCAAGCCGCCATATTAAAATCTTTTGGTTATAACATTGGTTCTTTAGGTGATGCACCTACTCATTCATATCAAAAAACTGTAATAGTTGACCTGAAGAACGGTATAAATAAGTACACCCAGAACTATTTGGAAAAGAGATTTGGTGTAAAAGTGATAAAAAAACTACCAGATAGCTCTATCAATCCTGGTACGTCAGATTTTGTTATAATAATAGGTGCAGATGCGACAAATAGTAACTAAACTCAAACCGGCCGCTGGCTTTGCCTATATTATTCACATACTGTTAACGGCACTTTTACCAGCACTAGTCTTTATCTTTGTAAGATTAAATTTTGTTGAATTGGCTGCTTCTGTAATATTGCTAAGCAAATGGCGCATGCTAGCAGTAAGACCAAGGCATTGGCCAGCAAATATTAGAGCAAATGCGGTTGATATAATTGTTGGTCTATCGTTTTTAATTTTTATGATCCACAGTGGTAGCCAACTTATTGAACTTTTTTGGGCTGTGGCTTATGGAATATGGCTAATAGCAATAAAACCGATGTCAACCACCCTGGGGGTTTCGGCCCAGGCGCTTGTTGCCCAATTCTTTGGATTATCTGCTCTATTTTTAAATTGGGGCGATGCTTCGGTGTTTTTATTAGTTATTGCCGCCTGGCTTGTCTGTTACAGTTCAGCGAGGCACTTCCTAACTAGCTACGACGAACCTCTAACACGTTATTTGTCTAATTCATGGGCATATTTTGGGGCAGCAATGGTGTGGATACTTAGCCATTGGTTATTGTTCTATGGTGCAATTTCCCAACCTACCTTGCTCCTGGGTATGATAGGATTTAGCCTAGCAACAGTTTATTATCTGGACCAAACAGATCGTTTATCTATATTACTTCGTCGCCAGTTAGTCTTTGTTACTATCGCAGTTATTATAATAATCTTAGCATTTTCAGATTGGAGCAATAAGGCCATCTAGGCAAGCTCAAATAGTTGAATAAAGTCATCGGTAGTATCTAGCTTGTATTTAGATTCTTGAGCTATTTCTCTCAACTTTTGGTGTTGAAAGGGTAGACTTTCGGTAAGAACATATCTTGGTTTTTTTGAGCCTTGATAATTCTTACTAATTTGCGAGAAGAGTAATCGGTAGATTTCTAAACCATCTTTGCCTCCGAAAATTGCTATTTTTGGTTCATGCATTGCAGAATTATTAATTGTAAAGTCATGTGGAACGTATGGTAGGTTTGCAAGTATCGCATGTATAGTTTGATGCGAATAAACTAGAGGTTCTAATAGATTTCCGGCGAAGAATTCAATGTCAGCTTTGTGCTTTTTGGCGTTTTTTTGGGCAACTTTTAAGCATTTAGGATCAATATCAGCTGCTAGAACTTTAACTAGTGGATTTTCTAATTTAGCAGTTATAGCTAAGGCTCCAGAGCCAGTTCCAATATCGGCTAAAATGTATGTATTGCTTGTTGTCTGACGTTCAGATTTAATTAATTTATTAAGTAGCACAATCATAGTCTCTGACTCTGGTCTTGGCTCCAAAACATCATAACTGATTATAAATTCACGACCATAAAACTCAGACTTGCCCCTAATATAAGCTAACGGTTCATGATTAACCCTTCGCATAAGTTGCCGATTTAATTTTACGAGAATTGAATCTTTCACGGTTATTTCTGGATGAGCTAGTAACCATGCTCGGTCTTTGCTGGTAGCATCTTCAAGCAAAACTAGGGAATCGAGCCTGGCTGTACCAATATTCGCTTTCTTGAGCTGAAACGTGGCCTGAGTTAACCAATCATTTAGTTTCATTACTAAGCAATTCGTGTTCATAGGCAAGAAGTTTCTCAGTTAAATCGTCAAAATTGCCATCCATCATTCCTGGCAAATTACTTCGACTATAGCCTATTCGGTGATCAGTAATTCTATCTTGAGGGAAATTATACGTTCGGATTTTCTCACTACGATCGCCGGTACCGATTAGCTTTTTTCTTGCATCAGAAAGATCTTGCTGTTCATCATCAATTTTCTTTTGTAATAACCTAGATCGAAGCACGCTCATAGCCTTGGCTTTATTTTTAATCTGAGATTTTTCGTCTTGGTTGGCAACAACTATTCCAGAAGGTAAATGAGTAATTCGAACTGCACTATCAGTTGTATTCACACTTTGTCCACCATGTCCTCCAGATCGGAAAACATCTATTCGGAGATCCGAATCCTTAATCTCAATATCTGTTTCTTCAGCTTCTGGCATTACTGCAACTGTTACGGTACTCGTGTGAATTCGTCCCTGACTTTCGGTAGTTGGTACTCGCTGAACTCTGTGAACGCCAGCTTCAAACTTCAATTGGCGGTATGCATCCAGGCCTTTGACGGCAAAAATAATCTCTTTATATCCTCCGGCTTCACTTGGGCTTTCATTAATTAACTCAACTTTATAATTCTTTCTTTCACACCATCGGTTGTACATACGATAAAGCTCACCAGCAAATAAACTAGATTCATCACCTCCGGCAGCAGCTCTAATCTCAACAATGGCGTCACGCTCATCGTTTGGATCTTTAGGAGTTAAAAGCTTGGACAGCATTTGATCAATTTCAGAAAGTTTTTGATTTAGTTCGACCAGTTCATTTTTAGCTAATTGTGCCATTTCATCAGAACCTTTTGCCATAATTTCAGCTTCAGTTTTTTGGCGCTGGAGTTCACTTTGTTCATCAAAAATTCTAATTAATTTATCTAGTTCTTGCTGGCGTTTAGCTAGTCTTGGGTATTCTTGAGAACTAAAAATAGCTGGATCTTGCAATTTTGCTTGCAGTTCCTGATATTCTTGTCTTAGTTTATTCTCTTTAGCCTGCATAGTGCTCCATCTGAGTATAAAGAAAACTGCCAACAAGTACTATCTTATAAGCAGTTCTATATAGACTTAATTATTGGCCGGTTTGGGGATTTTCTTTTGCAGCTTGTTTTACTTGCTTAGCCGTTTTGCGTGCAGTTTGCTTTTTAGCAGCATGAATTAACTTATCACGAGCGGCCTTACCAGCGGCAGCCCGAGCCTTGAACTTGTCTACTCGGCCTTCGATGTCAACAACACGCTCTTCACCTGTAAAAAAAGGATGTGAGGCGCTAGAGATATGTACTTTAACTAAAGGGTACTCTTTGCCATCTTCCCATTTAATAGTTTCCTCAGTTAAAACTGTGGAACGAGTTAAAAAAGTGGTGTTGTTGTTTAAGTCTTGAAAAACAACTGGCCGGTAGTTATCTGCGTGAATTGCTTGCTTCATAGTCAGCGGTCAAGTATACATCTCTGTTACTAAGGAGTCAAGAATATAAACTTTTGAGCTTATACTTGTAACAGAGTGACCTATCTGTTATATTTAGTTAGTCAATTAATAAACAGCTGGGAGAGAATCCTGTTTACCGTTTCCGTGTAGGGGCGGTAGGCTATCCCGGACGAAGTGAAAGGATTAATCATGGCAACTACTAGTGATGAGGATAAAGTTAAAAATAAGCTGCCCAAGAAAGTGAGTAGTGCTGATAAGAGCACCACAACCCCTGGCACAGTTGATATAAAAATATTACTAGAAGCCGGAGCACACTTTGGTCACAAAACTAGCCGATGGCACCCCAAAATGGCGCAGTATATACATAGTAAGCGTGAAGGCAGTCATATTATAGATCTTACCAAAACTGTACCAGCTCTAGAAAAAGCTCTTAAATTCTTGAATGAAACGTCTGCAGCCGGCAAGCAGGTGCTACTTGTAGGCACTAAACGCCAAGCCAAGGATATTATTTACAAATTAGCACAAGATACTAATATGCCGTTTGTAACGGAGCGTTGGATTGGCGGTATGCTTACCAACCAAAAAACTATTGGTGGGCGAATAAAGCATCTAAAAGACCTTGAGGATAAAATGGAATCAGGTCAGTTGGCTACAAAGTACAGTAAGTTAGAACTACAGCGCTTTCAGGAAGAGATTGACCAAATGAATCACTTGTATGGCGGAATTAAGAACTTGGCCGTTAAACCAGGTGCTGTATTTATAGTCGATATTACACATGAGCAAAACGCATTAAAAGAGGCTCGTAAACTGGGGCTAAAGACGGTTGCATTAGTAGATACAAACGCTGATCCAAGCCTGGTTGATTATCCTATTCCATCAAATGATGATGCCATTAAAACCATTCAACTAATGGCTGATTACATTGGCATGGCCATTGAACAGGGAAAAGCCAAACAAAAGTCACCCAAGCCAGATAAGGATGAAGCAACCAAAAAAGACGAGGAAGAATAAGATGACAAAAATTAATTTAGATGATGTAAAGCGACTGAAGAATTTAACAGGCGTAGGCCTTACTGATGCCAAAGCGGCGTTAGAGGAAGTAAACGGTAATTTTGACAAGGCTTTAGCTGCAATGCGTAAGAAGGGACTTACTAAAGCCGAAAAGCGAGGTGAACGTGAAGCTCGTGCTGGGATAATTGGTAGTTATAATCATGATGGACGAATTGGTGTATTGGTAGAAGTTAATTGTGAAACCGATTTCGTAGCTCGAAATGAACTTTTCACGAATCTAGTTAAGGATTTGGCTATGCATATTGCCGCTAGCGCACCTGTTTATGTCAGTGCTGAAGATGTTCCAACAGACGTTCGTAAAAAAATCGTGAATGAGTTTAATGATCAAGCAAATAGCCAAGGAAAACCTGCAAATGTGATATCTAATATCGTAGATGGTATGGTTAGCAAGTATTTTAGTGAAAAATGTTTGATGGATCAGCCATTCGTAAAAGACCCAGATATGACAGTCGGAGACTTAGTTAAGGAACATATCGCCAAACTTGGTGAAAATATTGTCGTTCGTCGATTTTCTCGTATGGTTCTAGGGGAAGTTTGAGCGTAGAATAAGATTATGGGCCCAAGTCAAGTAATAGACAAATCAAAGAGTAAATTTGTCAGTGCAGTTGCTCATTTTAAGGAAGAAATGAACAAACTTCGCACCGGAAGAGCACATCCAAGTATGTTAGAAGGTATTATGGTAGAGGCTTATGGCTCCCAAATGCCTCTGATACAAGCAGGCAGCATTACCGTGCCCGAACCGCAATTACTGCAAATAACACCATTTGACCCCAGTAATATACAAAATATTGCAAATGCAATTCGTGACAATAAAACGTTGGGCTTAAATCCTATGGATGATGGTCATGTAGTACGGATTCAAATACCACCGCTTACAGAGGAGCGTCGACGAGATTTTGTGAAGGTATTGGGTACTAAGGTAGAAGAATGTATGATTACTATGCGTAATTCCCGACATGAAGCCCTGAAAGATGCCGAGCAGTCTAAAAAGAATCGAACTATAACCGAGGATGACCTAACTTCAATTAAAAGAGAACTCGACGAACTTATAGCTTTGCATAAATCCGAAATAGACAGCCTAGCCAAAGCCAAAGAGCAAGAAATAATGACCGTCTAATATATTGAATAAAAAAAGTACTCAATATAATAGTGCTCTCACCCCTGTAAAAACACAATTTAGCAAGCATTAAGACGATACCAAACGGAGTAAAACTAAGTTATAATATAGGAGTATGTCGGTACTTCTATTAATACTGGGATTGGTTTTATTCGTTGGGTTGGTAGTTGTTCATGAATTTGGACATTTTATAATCGCTCGGCGAAATGGAGTTAAAGTAGAAGAATTTGCTATTGGCTTTCCGCCAAGGGCTTGGAGCAAAAAAACAAAAGCTGGCTTCGTTTTTAGCTTAAACTGGCTACCTCTTGGTGGTTTTGTGCGGCTGAAAGGCGAGCACGATGCCGATACTAAACCTGGTACTTACGGTGCGGCTAGCTTGTGGGTTAAAACCAAGATAATGTTAGCTGGCGTTGGAATGAATCTAATTACAGCTTATGTTTTACTAACGATATTAGCTTTGGTCGGTATACCAAAATTAATAGATAACCAATTTACTATCAGCCGTGATACAAAAATTACCAGAAACCAAGTATTAGTTGGATACATAGAACCAAATTCACCTGCTCAACAAGCCGGTCTACATGTTAGAGATGAGATAATTTCGTTGTCTGAAGTTAACGGTACGTCTCAAACTGTAACTTCTCAAGATCAACTACCAAAATTAACAAAACAAGCTGCTGGCCAGAATGTGAATATTGTAATTATGCGTGGAGGCGTACAGCAGCAGCTAAATACCCGACTTCGTAGTAATAAAGAGGTAATTGAAAGTCAAAATACAAAAAATCCAAAAGGATATCTTGGTATATCGCCAACAGAATACACTTTGCAAAAAAATACATGGACAGCGCCAATTGTTGCAGCTGGATTAGTAAAGCAATTTACCGTTTTGACTTTTCAAGGTATAGGTCATGCTTTGGGTGCATTATTGCGAGGTCACGGTTCGCAAGCGGGGGAGCAGGTTGCAGGACCAGTGGGAATTTTCTCGCTGCTTAGAAGCGGTAGCTTATTAGGTTACCAGTTTATCCTGATGATAGTAGCAATTATCTCGTTAACATTAGCAATTATGAATGTATTGCCTATACCCGCGTTGGATGGCGGTCGACTTTTTGTAACTTGGATATTTAGGCTTATACATAAACCCTTAAAACAAAAAACTGAAGAGTGGATTCATGGTA
>CAZZAE010000022.1:0-16337 GCA_964652125.1 uncultured Candidatus Saccharibacteria bacterium | reverse complement strand
TTATGGCTAAAAGCACTGCGCAAGTTGCTAAAGAACAAGAACGAATTTATTTCACTAAAAAAGACGACATTATTGACCTACCAAACTTGGTAGATCATCAGAACAAGTCCTTCCAATGGTTTGTCGATGAGGGGCTGGGGGAGCTATTGGCTGAAATAAGCCCAATTGATGATTACACTAGCACTAAATTGTCACTGAGTTTTAAAGGTTATCGATTTGAAGCACCTAAAATGTCAGAATCTGAAGCTCGGGAGAACAATGTTAGCTATGATGCTCCGCTTAAAGCGACTGTAGTTTTGACAAACAAAGTTACCGGTGAAGTAAAAGAACAAGAGATCTACTTAGGAGATTACCCCTGGATGACAACTCGTGGAACTTTTGTAATAAATGGTGCCGAGAGAGTAGTAGTCAGCCAACTTATTCGTTCTGCTGGAGTCTTCTTTACTTCCGATGCCCATGGTTCAACAAATCTATACGGTGCCAAAGTCATCCCAGGACGTGGAGCTTGGTTGGAGTTTGAAACATCTGCCGCCGGTGCCATATTTGTGAAAATTGATCGTAAGCGAAAGATTGCTGTAACTACTCTTCTTAGAGCTCTTGGTGTTAGTGATGCCCAAATGCGTGAGCACTTTGCTCACGTCGATCAAGGCACGCTCAATCACCTTGATGCCACTATTGAAAAAGATCCGACTCATGGTCAAAGTGATGCCTTAATTGAGGTTTATCGAAGATTAAGACCCGGTGATTTAGCAACTGTGGAAAACGCCCGAAGCTTGCTAGAAAACATGTTTTATAACTTCAAGCGTTTTGATTTTAGTCGTGTTGGTCGTTACAAGATTAATAAACGACTAAATATAGATATCCCCAACACAATTGAGAACCGAATCATGCGTCTAGAAGATATCTTGGCAATTGTTGCCGAAATTATCCGGCTTAACAACACTCAAGAACCAGCTGACGATATAGATTCCCTTTCTAATCGACGCGTTAAATTAGTCGGTGAGTTAGTTCAGCGACAATTTAGAATTGGTTTGCTAAGAATGGAGCGAAACACCAAAGACCGTATGAGCATGAGTGAAATTGAGACAGTTACACCTTCTCAACTAATTAATGCTCGTCCGATAGTCGCAGCTGTCCGTGAGTTCTTTGCTAGCTCCCAGTTGTCCCAATTCATGGATCAAATTAATCCACTAAGTGAGTTAGCTCACAAACGTCGTTTAAGTTCTATGGGACCTGGTGGTCTATCACGTGAGAGGGCTGGTTTTGAAGTTCGAGATGCCCATGCTACGCATTATGGACGAATTTGTGCTGTAGAAACACCCGAAGGTGCCAATATTGGCTTAGTCTTAAATATGGCTAGTTATGCTCGTATAAATGACTACGGTTTTATTGAAACTCCATATCGTAGAGTTATTAACGCTGTAACTGCAAAAGACGCTACTGGTCACATAGCTGCTGTCAACTTAGAAGACGCTAAGGGAAAAGTAATTGTTAAATCCGGCAGCAAAATTACAGCTGATATGGCTAAGCGCCTGGCAACAGTTAAAACTAGAGTCACTTGGCCTGTCCGTGCCAAAGTAACCGATAAAGTCATCTTTATGGATGCTTCAGAGGAAGAACAAGCTGTAATTGCTAGCGCCAATGAAGAATTTGATGCTAGCGGCTATTTTAAAAATGACCGTATTAGTGCTCGTAATCGATTAGTTTCAGGAGAGGTTGATGCTAACGACATCACTCATATGGATGCATCGAGGCGTCAAATTATTGGTTCCAGTGCCGCATTAATTCCTTTTATTGAGAAGAACTATGTTTACCGCAGCCTGATGGGTAGTAACCAGCAACGTAAAGCAGTACCGTTAATTAATCCATCTTCACCAATTGTCGGGACTGGCATGGAAGCGATTGTGGCACAAAACAGTGGCCAAATTGTTATGGCTGAGGATAGTGGTACTGTCATGACCTCAAACGCCAATGAATTGAAAGTTAAATATAAGAATGGTCATACAGTTACTTATGAACCACAGCATTTCGTACGTAGTAATGAAGGCAGCTGTATAAACAACAAAGTTGTCGTCAACAGCGGTGATAAAGTTAAAAAAGGTGACACCCTGATAGAGGGTATGTCCATCCAAAATGGTGAGTTAGCACTTGGTAAAGACCTTCTCGTGGCCTTTATGCCTTGGTCTGGCTATAACTTTGAAGACGCCATCATTATTTCTAGAAAACTAGTAGAAGATGACAGCTTAACTTCAATACATATTGTCGATTTCATGACTGAAGTTCGTGAAACTAAACTAGGTCCTGAGATTGTAACCCGTGATATCCCTAACGTCAGCGAAGAAGCCCTGCGTCACCTAGACGAAGACGGCATTGTTCGCATCGGAGCCGATGTTCACCCGGGCGATATACTTGTTGGTAAAATTACTCCTAAAGGTGAACAAGAACTAAGTTCCGAAGAGCGTTTGCTGAGAGCGATCTTCGGTGAAAAAGCCAAAGAAGTCCGAGATACTTCACAGCGAATGAGCAACGGTAAGCACGGTAAAGTAGTTGGTGTAAAAGTCTTTAGTCGAGCTAACGGACACGAGCTTAAGGCTGGCGTAATAATGCAAATACAGATATTTGTAGCTCAAATGCGTAAGATAGCTGTCGGAGACAAGTTGGGTGGACGACATGGTAACAAGGGTGTAATTTCACGAATTCTGCCAGTTGAAGATATGCCATTCATGGCTGATGGTACTCCAATAGACATTATCCTGAACCCACTTGGTGTGCCGTCCAGAATGAATGTTGGTCAGTTGTTTGAGACTCATCTCGGTATGGCAGCTAGAGCTTTGGGTATGAAAGTTGCCAGTCCACCTTTTAATGGTATTCCAACAGATAAAATTATGAGCTTGCTGAAGCAGGCTGGTATGCCAGAAGACGGTAAAATGCAGCTATTTGATGGTCGCAGCGGCGGCGCATTCAAAGAAACCACAACAGTGGGATCTATGTACATGATTAAGCTTAACCATATGATTGCTGACAAAATTCATGCCCGTTCAACCGGACCATACACTATGGTTACTCAGCAACCTTTGGGTGGTAAAGCCCAAAATGGTGGTCAGCGATTTGGAGAAATGGAAGTCTGGGCACTTGAAGCTTATGGTGCTGCTTACACTCTTCAAGAAATGCTAACTATTAAATCCGATGACGTTTATGGTCGTAGTAAAGCTTACGAATCAATCATAAAAGGTACGGAAATTGTCGGTCCTAAAGTGCCAGAAAGCTTTAATGTGCTCGTTAAGGAACTTCAAGGACTAGGACTAAAAGTAGACCTAATGAGTTCTGATGAGGTCATTGATGCTGAGAGTGTCTTGGCTCAAAACATTAAGGAAGAAGCTGCACACCTTGCCGAAGTTGAGGTCCCTAAAGCCGAAATATCTGAGGTAGACGTAACTGAGGATGCTGTCCAGGATGAGTTTGAGGTGATGGGACTAGCCGATGACTTACCGCCAACTGATAGCAGTAATTCAAGTGATGACGACGACGATAATACCGCTACGGTTGCAACCAAAAGCGAAGATAAGGAGCAGGCATGAGCGCCATGAGACATTACTCATCCGGAACTAACATAGCTGATTTTGAGGCAGTCCGATTAGCGGTCGCCAGCCCCGAAGATATTATGGACTGGTCACACGGTGAAGTTGCTAAGCCTGAAACCATTAACTATCGTACTCAAAAGCCAGAACGAGATGGCTTGTTTTGCGAGCGCATTTTTGGCCCGGTTAAAGATATTAACCCGCATGACGCTAAGTTTAAAGGTGTTCGCTCACGCGAGGCAGCTGTCGATAAAAACGGCGAGATTGTCACAAAAAGCATCGTTCGACGTGAGCGCATGGGTCACATTAGCTTAGCTTCACCAGTTGCTCACATTTGGTTCTTACGCGGTACCCCATCAGCCATAGGATTGGTACTGGGAATGACTGTCAAAAATCTAGAGCGCATCGCATATTTTGCTAGCTACATAATTAAAAAAGTTGATGCTCCCAAGCGTGACCAAATATTGGCCGACAAAGAGGCTGAATTTAACGCTGCTAAAGAAGCTATTCGCTTAAGGCACGAAAATGAAGCCAAGGCTGAAAATGCTGATGTCAAAGCGCTAGCTGAAAGCCAAACTAAAGAATTGGAAGAGTTAACTAAGGACTTCGAAGTAACCAAAGAACAACTAGTTAACTTAGATAAGCTACATTTAATAAGTGAAACAGATTTTCGTAATCTTCCTGATGAACTTCAACAACTAGTAGAAGTTGGCATGGGCGGATCAGCCTTAAAAGATTTGCTTGATGAAGTAGATTTAAGTGAATTAATAGATGATTTAAGCAAAGAAGCCGAAGAAGCTAAGGGCCAGCGCAAAAAGAAAATTATGAAGCGCCTACGATTACTTGAGAGCATGCACCGAGCTGGCATTAAGCCAGGCAGTCTTACGGTCACTGTACTTCCGGTAATTCCACCCGACCTTCGTCCAATGGTTCAACTAACAGGTGGCCGATTTGCAACTAGTGATTTGAATGACCTTTATCGCCGAGTTATTAACCGTAACAACCGGCTTAAGAAACTTATCGATCTAAACGCTCCAGAGGTTATTCGCCGTAACGAACAGCGTATGTTGCAAGAAGCTGTTGATGCTCTAATTGACAATAACAACGCAAGGTCAGGACGAGCCGTTGCCGCTACTGGCCAACGTCGCCGGCTGAAGTCACTTAGCGATATGTTAAAGGGTAAACAGGGACGTTTTCGTCAGAACTTACTCGGTAAAAGAGTAGATTATTCTGGACGATCCGTAATTGTTGCCGGACCAGAGCTCAGCATCGACCAATGTGGGTTGCCTAAAATGATGGCTCTAGAACTCTTCAAACCATTCGTAATAGGTTGGTTAATTACAAATGAGCACGCCCACAATATTCGTAGCGCCACGCGTATGATTGAATCTGGTGAAACAGTTGTTTGGGATGCACTTGACGAGGTCATTAAAGGCAAATACGTTCTGCTAAACCGGGCACCAAGTTTGCACAGATTAAGTGTCCAAGCTTTTCGACCAGCCTTAATTGAAGGTAAGGCCATACAGTTACACCCTCTAGTATGTAAAGGTTTCAATGCCGACTTTGACGGTGACCAGATGGCCGTTCACTTGCCTTTGTCTGATAAAGCACAGGAAGAAGCAAAAGAAATTATGGTGGCAAGTAAAAACTTACTAAAGCCCGCTGATGGAACACCTATTTTACACATTGAACAAGATATTGTTTTGGGATGCTATTTCTTGACTTATGAAAAGCCAGGACTTGACACCGCCATTAATAACTATGGTAGTACTGAAGAAGCCCTAATGGCACTTGATAGCGGCAAAATACTATTGCAAAGCCATATTCAAGTACCGTTTCGTGGCAAATTGCGCCAAACTACACTTGGACGAATACTATTTAATGAAATCTTTCCGGAAGATTTTGATTTCCAAGATCGACCAATGACCAAGAAAAAGCTTCAAGGAGTTATGGAGCTTGTTTACCTTAAATATGGTCAAGCTGATACCGCGGTAATTGCTGACGATCTTAAGAATCTAGGATTTGAATATGCCACTAAGTCTGGATTGTCGATTGGTATGGGCGACTTTAGTGACATAAAAGGCTTGAGCGACGTCATTCAAAAGGGTGAAATCCGTGCTAAGGAAATTAGCCAACAGTTTGATCAAGGTTTCATTACTGATGAAGAACGATACCGATTGACCGTTGAAGATTGGCAGCAAATTGATTCCACGGTGCAGAGTATGCTTGTTGAGCAATTCGCCAAGGAGAATAGTGCCATGTCTATATCTGTTGTATCGGGAGCACGTGGAAATATTGGTCAGGTTAAAACTGCCGTTGGAATGTTCGGTATTACGACTGACGCTACCGGACGAGCAATTGAGCTACCCATCCGTTCCAACTATAAGAGTGGTTTGACTTCACTGGAATACTTTACTGCCACTAGAGGAGCTCGTAAGGGTATGATTGATACCGCTCTAAAAACTGCCGACTCCGGTTACTTAACACGTCGACTTGTTGATGTTAGCCAGGATGTATTTACGATTGATGAGGAAGCTCCAGACAAAGGAATCGCCATTTACCGTTCTGATTCAGAAGATATTGGTGTCGGTTTTGCATTGCGTCTAGAAGGTCGTTTCGCCGCCGAGAAGATAGCTAATCATGTTAAAAAAGGTCAACTGATCACACATGACATTGCCGAGAAGATTGAAAACGATAAATCCCTAGATTCAGTACGCATCATGAGCGTATTGAGTTGTACTAGTGTCCGTGGTATCAGCCGAAAGTCTTATGGACTAGATCCAGCTACTGGAGAATTAGTAGCTTCCCACCATCCGATCGGTGTTATTGCCGCTCAAAGTATTGGTGAACCAGGTACCCAGCTAACGCTACGAACCTTTCACTCCGGTGGTGTTGCAGGTGAAGACATTACTACAGGATTACCTCGTGTTGAGGAACTATTTGAAGTTCGTACTCCAAAAGGCCAAGCTTACTTGTCAGATATTGATGGAATAATTTCATCTTGGGAAGAAGGTGATCATTATGTTCTCCAAATTACCGGAAAGAATAGTAAGAAAGTCGAGCTACCACTCAATGGTCGCAAAGTAAAAGTTACTAAAACTGCACATGTCGCGATCGGTGACGTTGTTGCTGCTAAAGCCAAGGGTGCTGATCCATTAATATCTCCTATTGCTGGCAAAGTTGAACTTAGAGCAAAATCCATAGTCATCGTGCCTGAAAATGAGGAATCGGTACGTTACGAGATACCAAGTTACCGTCAACTCGTCGTTAAGGACAAAGACGAAGTAGCGGCTGGTCAACGACTGACCAATGGTTCCATTAATCTCCATGAATTAATGCGTTTACAAGGTATTGAATCAACTCAGCGCTATATCATGAATGAAGTGCTAAGGATTTTTGCTTCACAAGGTCAAAATATTGCTGACAAGCACCTTGAAATTATCGTTCACCAAATGTTTAGCCGTGTTCAGGTTGAAGAATCTGGCGATAGTGAATTTGTAACCGGTGATATTGTCAGTAAGTTGGCGGTAGTAGAAGCCAATGAACAATTAGTCAAAGAGGGTAAGAAACCAGCTCAAGTAGCTCAGCTATTGCTGGGAATTACTAAGGCTTCCTTGTCTACTGATTCCTTCTTGAGTGCTGCTAGCTTCCAAGATACTACAAGAGTATTAATTGGCGCTGCCACAAGTGGACGCGTTGATCATCTCTATGGACTAAAGGAAAATGTTATTTTAGGACGACGCATTCCAGTTGGCACAGGTTACATGAGCGAAGCAGAGCTCGAAGCCGAAGCTGCTGAAGCAGCCGTTGTTGCACAAGAGAGCCAAAGATGATAAAATTTGCGACTATGCAAAACTGTCTAGAACTTGAAGATTTGGAGGCCATAAGTGCCGACAATTAATCAGTTAGTTAGGAAGCCTCGTAAGAAGGTGACAGGTAAATCCAAGTCGCCAGCTCTTCAGCGTGTAACTAACAACTTAAAGACCCGTAACTATGAAAAACCTTCTCCATTTAAACGAGGAGTTTGTGTCAAGGTTACAACCAAGACTCCTAAGAAACCAAACTCAGCCCTACGTAAAGTCGCAAGAGTGCGCTTAACTAATGGGCAGGAAGTCTGGGCTTACATTGGCGGAGAAGGTCATAATCTTCAAGAGCACGCTGTTGTATTAGTGCGGGGTGGACGTGTTAAGGATTTACCGGGTGTTCGCTATCATATTGTCCGTGGCTCACTCGATCTCCAAGGAGTATCTGACCGCAAACAAGGCCGTAGCAAATATGGAGCTAAGAAGAGTAAATAATGCCTAGAAAAAAGACCAAATCACTAATTCGCGATATTCAACCGGACCGTATCTACAATAGCGTCCAGGTACAGAGGTTAATTAACCGGGTGATGCAAGACGGCAAAAAGCAAATAGCTGAGCGCTTAGTTTATAACGGTATGCAATTAGCTGCCGATAAACTTAAAGTCAAAAACCCGATAGAAGTTTTTGAAAAGGCTATGGGAAATATACAACCACACATGGAAACTCGCTCTCGTCGTGTCGGTGGAGCCAATTACCAAATTCCATTTGAAGTTAAAGGACAACGCCAAACCCATCTAACTACAATGTGGTTCGTGGCTGCCGCTAGGTCTCGAAAAGGCATGAGCATGGAGAATCGCATTGCCCAGGAATTAATGGATGCCTATAACAGTACTGGTACAGCTGTCAGAAAGCGTGAAGACACCCATAAAATGGCCGAAGCAAACCGCGCATTTGCCCATTTCGCAAGGTTCTAGCTATGGTGAGAACTGCGGTTGGTTTAATGTGTGATCCTGAGTGCAAATGGCGTGCCGCTGTTGATGAACTAATTACTGATAAGACAGCCAGAATGGATGCTGTTCCTCACGATACCAGATACGGGGAAGATGATCCAAGACCAACGACAGAGGGCTATGAACAGCAGAAGAAAATCTCGCCAGACTATCAGGGTATTCATCTACTTTTTGAGCTCGGCAGAGGTTGTGCTAGAGCCTGTGGCATAGAGAGATACGTAGAGAACAACCCAAATGCCAGTTTTGGCCCCCTTCTACAAGCAAAGATTAATGATCTAAAAGGTGTGTAATGGCAGATAAGAAATATCCCCTAGAAAAATTTCGTAACATTGGCATTATTGCTCATATTGATGCTGGAAAAACTACTACAACCGAAGGTATTTTGTACCGAACAGGTCTAAAGCACAAAATTGGTGCAGTCCATGAGGGTGAAACAACTACAGACTGGATGGCTCAAGAAAAGGAACGTGGTATTACTATTACCAGTGCAGCTGTAACCTGTTATTGGAAAGACCACAAAATTAACATTATCGACACACCTGGTCATATCGACTTTACAGTAGAAGTAGAGCGTAGCCTAAGGGTACTAGATGGTGCAGTTACTGTATTTGATGGCAAAATGGGTGTAGAAAGTCAGTCTGAAACAGTCTGGCGACAAGCTGATAAATATCATGTACCCCGAATTTGTTTTATTAATAAAATAAACCAAACGGGTGGTGACTTTTATAAATCACTTGATTCAATCCACAATCGCTTGAATAAACATGCTTTCCCAATTCATTTGCCAATTGGTTTTGAGCAAGGTGTGAGTGGTGTTATTGACCTTATATCTATGAAAGCTTACTCCTACAAGGACTTTACTGATCATGAGCTAATTGAGGGTGAAGTGCCTGATGACATGCTAGAAAAAGCGAAAAAGTATCGAAGCTTGCTGATTGAAAATGCAGTTGCTGAAGATGAGAAAATGTTAGAGAAATATTTTGATGTTGGTGAAGAAGGACTGAGTGAGGATGATATTAAGCATGCTATTCGCTTAGCCGTACTAACAGGAAAATTCTTCGTAGTAAGTGGTGGTGATGGTCGTGGAGTAATCGTCGAGAAACTTCTCGACGCCGTTAATGACTTTCTACCAAGTCCACTTGATCGAGGTAGTACCTGGGGAACACATCCAAAAAGTGGTGACGAGATAGAGCGCAAACCAGATGAAACTCAGCCTTTTGCAGCTTTGGCTTTCAAAATTGCTACTGATCCCTTTGTAGGTAAACTTTGTTTCTTCAGAGTCTATTCCGGAAAAGTTGTAGCTGGTAGCTATATTTTAAATAGCTCTACAGGAGAGAAAGAACGTGTTGGTCGAATCGTACGCTTGCAAGCTGATAAGCGCGAAGATGTTACTGACGTCAGCGCCGGTGATATTGCTGCTATCGTTGGACTTAAAGGTACAACAACTGGAAATACATTGTGCGACACTAACAGTCCGATAGTTTTGGAAAGTATAACCTTTCCTGAACCACCAGTTAGTATTGCGATTGAGCCGAAAACTAAGGCCGATCAAGAGAAAATGAGTCTAGCCCTACAACGACTAGCTGAGGAAGATCCCACTTTTAGAATCAGGGTCGACGATGAAACCGGCCAAACTATTATTAGCGGAATGGGTGAGCTTCATCTTGAAATTATCGTTGACCGAATGAAGCGCGAATTTACTGTTGAAGCTAATATTGGCCAACCCCAAGTAGCTTATAGAGAGACTATTCGTAAAGATAATGTTGAAGCTGAAGGTAAATTTATTCGCCAAAGTGGCGGCCGCGGTCAATATGGACATGTTTGGCTTAGACTAGAACAAAACGAGCAAGGTAAAGGTTTTGAATTCATCAATGCCCTTAAGGGCGGTGTCGTACCAAGCGAATATGTCCCCGCCGTAAAAGCCGGCATAGAGGAAGCTATGAATAACGGAGTTATTGCTGGTTATCCCGTAGTTGATCTTAAGGTTACTATCTATGATGGCAGTTATCATGATGTTGACTCCTCAGAAATGGCCTTTAAAATTGCTGGCTCTATGGCACTGCAACAAGGGGTAAAAAGTGCTAATCCAGTGCTTCTTGAACCAATCATGAAACTGGTGGCTGTTACACCTGAATCTTTCATGGGCGACGTAATTGGTGACTTAAACAGTAAACGTGGCAGAGTTGAGAGTATGGAAGATTTGCAAGCTGGAATAAAGGAAATTACAGCTTTTGTTCCCCTTGGTGAGTTATTTGGTTACACTACCAATTTACGAAGTATGACTCAGGGTCGGGCTAGTAGTAGTATTGAGCTTGATCATTATGCTGATGTTCCTAATCACGTAGCTGAAGCTATAATTGCTAAAAACTCTAAATAGGCTGAGAAATTACATGGAAATTGAACAAGGACAAGATGATCAAGTAAGATTCTGTCCGATTGAACTAGCTTACAATAATAGTTCAATAATTCTTGGTGGCCGGGGAAGAACTGATAATCCAGACGCTTTAATATGTCCCGCTGACTGCCCAGGTGAACAGGAAGTGCAAAGGGCTAAATTTAGTCCCTTGCGCGTAATGTTTGGATCTACTAGGTTTATCTGTTCGCGCACGGCTGTAGACGGTTAGTAATTTTGATCACACAACCCTTTACAAAAAGCGGCTTTTCAGATAAGATTATTCGGTAACTCGTGTGGGTGTAATATACTCATGCGAAAACTTTTAAATAAATTGTTAATCAGGAGAAGAATAAATGGCAAATTTTGACAGAAGTAAGCCTCACATCAATGTCGGTACAATGGGACATGTTGACCATGGAAAAACTACCCTAACTGCTGCTATTACATCAGTTCTAGCAAAGCGTTTACCTAGCGAAATTAACAAACCTGTTAAATATGATGAAATCGACAATGCCCCAGAGGAAAAAGCTCGTGGTATTACGATTGCAACTTCTCACCAAGAATATGAGAGTGAAAAGCGTCACTACGCACATGTTGACATGCCTGGACACGCTGACTATGTCAAGAACATGATTACTGGAGCAGCTCAAGTTGATGGTGCAATTTTAGTTGTAAGTGCCGCTGATGGCCCTATGCCTCAGACTCGTGAGCACGTTTTGCTTGCAAAGCAGGTTGGTGTACCTTCAGTACTTGTTTTCATGAATAAAATGGATCTAGCTGATCCTGAGTTAGTAGAACTTGTTGAAATGGACATCCGAGAACTCTTAAAGAAATATGATTTCGATGAAAACGCACCAATTATCAAGGGTTCAGCTACCAAGGCACTTGAAGGTAGCAAAGAAGACGAAGATGCCATCATGGAATTGGTCAACAAAATGGACGAGTATGTTCCAGAACCTAAGCGCGATCTAGACAAACCTTTCTTAATGCCTATTGAAGATGTATTTTCAATCAAGGGTCGCGGTACTGTTGCTACCGGTCGTGTTGAACAAGGTGTCGTTAAGGTTAACGAAGAAATTGAAATTGTTGGTATCCGTCCCACCAAAAAGAGTGTTGTTACAGGTGTTGAAATGTTCAAAAAGAATCTTGACCAGGGCCAAGCTGGTGACAATGTCGGCATATTGCTTCGTGGTATTGAACGAGAAGACATTGAACGCGGACAAGTGCTAGCTAAGCCTGGTACGATTACTCCTCACACTGAATTTGACAGTGAAGTTTACATTCTGACTAAAGAAGAAGGTGGTCGTCACACGCCATTCTTCAAGGGTTACAAGCCTCAGTTCTACTTCCGCACAACTGACGTAACCGGCGAAGTTGAATTACCAGCTGACAAAGAAATGGTCATGCCTGGTGATACTCTGACATTTAAAGTTAAGTTACTAGCACCAATTGCTATGGAGCAAGGTTTACGTTTCGCTATTCGTGAAGGTGGCCGAACTGTCGGTGCCGGTGTCGTTACTAAGATTGTTAAATAAACATGGATAGAGTCATTTCAGGAAAAATGGATAGTAATTTTCCACCTCATGAACTTGAGCCTATAACCGATAAACTTATGGCTGCCCAAAATGGTATAAGAGACATTCATATGTTTACTGGTGAAGACGGTCAATTAAAATATCTGTACGATACACCGCGGGGAGTAGATCTAGATAACGATGCGATGGGCTTTGTAGTCAGAGATGCTAGAGCAAATAATCTTGGTAGATTAGTGCATGCCGGTGTGTTAGCACCTGAGGCCGCCAGCGCAACAATCGACTTTATCTTAGGTAAAGAAGAACGTTCTGATGATGATGAATTTAATGACCCACTTTTTAATACCAGCGAATTGGCGTTGATTAGTGAGTTAGAGTCGGATCTTGGACCGGAAGCTGCCCGGATTGGTGGCGACATGATTCTTGAGCTAAGAAGTAGAGGAATCTAGTGGCCGAAGCTAAAAAAACTACTGCTAAAAAAGCTGCAAAGACCGAACCAATAGCTGAAGCTGTTGTTGAGCCCGCAGATGAGACAAGTGCCAATAAGCCGTCTTTATCTAAAACAGGTTCTGCAAAAGCCCCTAAAGCCACCGCTTCAACCAGCCAACGTATCCGCATTCGCTTAAAAGCCTATGACCATAAGGTTATAGACCAGTCCGCTAAACAAATCGTGGACACTGCCCTACGTACTGGTGCTACAATTGCTGGCCCAATACCACTACCCACAAGACGTAGCACTTTTACGGTTATAAAAAGTCCTCATGTCTTTAAAAAAGGTCGTGAACAATTTGAAATGAGAGTTCACAAACGCCTGATTGATGTGCTTGATCCCACCCCAAAGACTATAGACTCTCTTATGAATCTGTCACTTCCCGCCGGCTGTGACGCCGAAATCAAGATGTAAAACTATAATCGCTCTTATGAGAAAAGTTCTAGTCAGACACGGTAGATCACAAGCTAATTATCCTTATGAAATAGGCATAAATAACAGGCTAGCTACTCTATTAGAAGAAGGAAAACAACAAAGTAGGGGTTTGACCACCAATCTCGGAAAGTTAGGTATCAGAACCGATCAACGGGTTGCAACTTCTACATTTATTCGAGCAAAACAAACTGCTTGGGTGGCAGGTTTCGACTACGCTTCTGCCTACCCCATTTTAGACGAAGCTGTTGATAGACCACTAACTGGGCAAGAACGAGATGATATTAAATTGCGACGGATTATTCCCAAAGAAGCGCTTGTCAGTGCCGATATGATCTTGCTTAGTCCACCATCTGAGGAAGTTTGGATTACTCATGCATTAGTTATTGCAGGAATATGTCAAAGACTTGATGTTTATTCAGACGTATCGGCTATAGCTAGATTTTGCGAAACAAGAATTATCAATATTTAAGTCTCTATAGTTTTGTTGCGGTAGTGTTTGTATGGTTAAATATATCCAGTGTCAAAAACAAAAACTAGTCGTGTCAAGGAATTAGATAGTACATATCTACTTAAGATTATAATTTTTCTAATTCTGGGATCATTTTGGTTGAGAATTACTAATAACGCGCAGTCATGGCAGGTTCCAATCCCCGTCGGGCTAATATTAGGTCTATTTTTAGCCAGCCGTGACAAGTTTCAGATAGATCGTAAGTTAGAGTACGCTATTTTACTAATGGCCATGTTCATTGGGTTTTGGTTGCCACTCGGACTAACCTTGGTAAAGTGATAATTTGTAGTATATACAACATATTGACAGAGGTAGCCTGAGTCTGTTAATCTGTATTGGTACATAAAAATCATTTAGAGCTTGGCAAATTGGCAAGTCATCTGTGAGCTATCAAGCAAACAGAGGTAGATACTACCAGTAGCCAAGAATTTTTGTGTCTAGGTGGTCGTCTCGATCATCAATAATTTAATAATTATGAACTTCGTATATGTAAATATGCTGAAGTCTGGAGAGTAATAGTTGAAAGCTTTTATTGCCAAGAAAATAGGTATGACCAGCACCATTGCCGATAATGGTGATGTAAATGCTGTTACTCTACTTTTAGCTGAACCGTGTGTTATTACTCAGATTAAGACCAACGACATTGACGGCTATAATGCCCTTCAAGTCGGCAGTGGCAAGACTAAACTTGGAAAAGCCCAAAGTGGCCATTTTAAGAATTCAGGCATTATGCCTCGACTAGTGCGTGAATTCCGTATTGAAGAATCAGATGTAGAGCAAAACGAAGACCTCAAGGTTGGATCCCAACTAACCGCCGAGGTCTTTTCAGTTGGTGATATTGTCGCTGTAACTGGTACAAGTAAAGGTAAAGGTTTTGCAGGCACAATTAAACGTCACAATTTTCATCGAGGTCGAAAAACTCATGGAGGTCGTAGCTACCGCCGACCAGGCTCAATTGGCTCAATGTATCCTCAGAAGATTTTCAAGGGTAAAAAGATGTCAGGTCAGATGGGAAACGAACGAGTAACTGTTAAAAACTTAAAAGTTGCACTTATTGACTTGGAGAATAATGTTATTGGTATACACGGTGCCGTACCTGGACCGCGCAAAGGCACAGTACTTGTTAGAGGAGCTCAAACATGAGTATTGCAACCTATACCAAAACCGGTAACAAAGCTACATCTGCGGTTAAATTGGATAAAAAGATCTTTGGTCTAGAGGTAAAAAATCATGATTTGCTTAAACAAGCTTACTTGGCTTATCTAGCTAATAGTCGACCGAACTCTGCTATTACCAAGAAACGAGGTCAAGTTCGTGGCGGTGGTCGCAAACCATGGCCTCAAAAAGGCACTGGCCGAGCCCGCTTTGGTTCTTCCAGAGTTCCTATTTGGCGCGGCGGTGGTATCACTTTTGGTCCAACTGGTGACGAAAACTACACAATTCGAATGAATGTTAAAGCTAAGCGTTTAGCACTTCGTCAAGCTCTTTCTCTAGCTGCTGATGCCGGCAAAATCAAGATTGTTGAAACTTTTGCTACCATGGAAGGCAAAACAAAAGATATGGCAAAATTCTTATCTAAAATCGATGCTTCCGGTCGGATACTATGTGTAGTTAGCGAAAAAGACTCAGCCAAAGAACGGGCAGCAGGCAATATTGCCAATTTAAAGGTAGCAGGTGCTATGTCACTAAATGTTTTTGATGTATTAAATGCTGATTGCATTATCATAAGTCAAAAAGCTGCTCAAGTTATAGGTGAATGGTTAGGTGATCCCCTAACTAAGAGCGTTAAAACTGCTACTGGGGAGACTAAATAATGAATTCCTCTATTAGTCTCAAACCGCGTCTGAGTGAAAAGTCTTATGGACTTAGCCAAGTCCGCAATACCTATGTCTTTGACGTACCTACAGATGCCAACAAATTATCAGTTGCATCTTCAGTGGAATCTCAATATAAGGTAGCTGTTATAAAAGTAAATATTGCTAATATCAGCGGAAAAGAAAAACGCACATTTCTAAACCGTCGTGGCAAATTCGTTCGTGGTACCCGTAATGACGTCAAGAAAGCCTACGTAACTCTTAAAGATGGTGATAAATTACCGATTTTTGCTAGTGAAGAGGAAGCGGATGCTAAAGCCGAAAAAGCTGCTAAAAAAGCTGACAAGAAAGCTGAAAAGGAGAAGGCATAATGGCAATTCGCACTTATCAGCCAACTACTCCTGGACAGCGCGGTATGACTACGCAGGATTTACATGAAGTGACTACCCGTAAACCACTACGATCTTTACTTATTGCCAAGAAAGCCGGTAGTGGTCGTAATAACCAAGGACGTATTACAGTCCGTCATAAAGGTGGAGGAGTTAGACGCTTTTACCGCTTGGTGAATTTTGGCTTACCAGCCGGAACTAATGCCAAGATAGAACAAATTGAATATGACCCTAACCGCAGTGCTCGTATTGCTCGAATCAAGGACGAATCCGGAACTTATCACTACATTATCGCTGCTAAAGGTATGAAGGTTGGCCATAAAATTGTTAGTGGAGAAGAAGTAGCTATTGAAAATGGTAACCGCTTACCACTAAAAAGCATA
>CAZZAE010000021.1:0-17231 GCA_964652125.1 uncultured Candidatus Saccharibacteria bacterium | reverse complement strand
CTATTTTTTATATGTTAATTATTTTTGTTTAGAGTTGTTCCTCACCTTTTCCGAACAATACCATATTATTTCAAAATGTTGTTGTCGGATAAGTTGAGCGGATCAGCTCCCCCTGAGTTTCACACTCTGCATTAGTTATATTACATGCAGCATTTGAGTGCAAGAGTTAAAACTCTGGGGGAACTATAAAAGCCTTTTGTTAAACTTTTATTTGATGGCTGTTATTGGTTAAGGCTTGCTTTTCGAACTTTGACTTTTTGCTAAAAGCTTGTCACTTTTTAGTTCGCGGATTTGTGAAAGTTCTTTTTCGAAGCCCGCTATATCTTTAAATCTTCTGTAGACACTTGCGAACCTGACATAAGCCACTTCATTCAATTTAGCCAATCGATCCATTACCATCTGGCCTATTTTAGAAGTTGATATCTCAGTTTCAGGGCATTCATGTAGTTCTTGCTCAATTTCGGCTACCAAGCGCTCCAACTGTAAACTTGTAATGACAGTTTTTTCACAAGCCCTATAAAGTCCGGCTAGCAATTTATCACGGTTAAACAATTCCCTAGTTCCATTGTTTTTTATGACTACTAACTGGGGTCTTTCAAGCCGTTCATAGGTAGTAAAGCGATGGTGGCAACGGGTACACTCCCGACGACGCCTGACTGCTTCACCTTCGGCTACGTCCCTTGATTCAATGACCTTAGTATCGGTCTGTTGGCATTGACCGCACTTCATGTTTTATCCTTCCTATATTTTGTGCCATGCAAATCTATTCTAATTATAGGCTGATTTTTATCTAAAGGTACTAACACCATACCAAAATCACTATATATAGTGTCTATGTGCTCGATGATAACCCTATAAGTAGTGTTTTGCAAGTATTTACCTGGTGTATTATTTAATACAAAAACCGCCGATTAACCCTTTAACTTTTGTCAGTTTTAGAGTTCTTAGATTTGTCGTTTTTTTCACTGCGGTGTTTTCGGCTAAGTCGGCGCATAAACGATGGTTTCGCTAGCTCATCCTCTTTGTCGTCATCTAAATCTTTATCTGATTTAGATTCATCATTAGAGTTGTCATCACTGTCTAATGCCCAAATATTGGGTACAACTGGTTCTTTGTGGAACTCTTCCGCACCTGAATCAGCAATTTTATCGCCTAAATCCATATCTATATCATTAATAGGTTCATCTTTGGAGCTGCTAAAGCTGGATTCCATTGATTCACTAGTGCTGGATTTATCAGTTTGCATTGCACGTTTGGTAAAGTATGATGCGTCGAAGCCTGTTGCTACAACGGTAATGATAATTTCGCCGTCAAGATCTGGATTGATTGTAGCTCCAAAAATAATATTGGCGTCAGGATCAGCGGCTGCAGTAATAATTTCAGCGGCTGCATTAATTTCATGCATAGCAATGTCATTACCACCAATTACATTGAACAATATGCCTCTAGCGCCATCGATGGATACCTCAAGAAGCGGTGACTCAATAGCTTGTTGTGCGGCTTGGACAGCACGATTTTCACCACTAGCTCGTCCAATCCCCATAAGTGCTGAACCAGCATTAGCCATTACTGTTTTTACGTCCGCAAAATCTAAGTTAATCAATCCGTGAACTGTAATAAGATCTGATATTCCTTGTACACCTTGACGCAGTACATCATCAGCAACTTTAAAAGCTTCTAGCAATGGAGTTTGACGATCAATTGTTTGCAACAATCTATCATTAGGAATAATTATCAATGTATCGACACTATCGCGTAGTTTTTCTACAGCCAGTTCAGCGTTACGCCGCCTTTTATCACCTTCAAAAGCGAAAGGTTTTGTAGCAAAACCAATTACCAGAATTCCGAGATCTTTGGCAACTTGTGCTACAACATGACCTGCACCACTACCAGTACCACCACCTGCGCCAATGGTTATAAATACCATGTCAGCGCCTTCGATGTTTTTCTTTATATCATCGATTGATTCCTTAGCAGCCTGTTCGCCAATAACTGGATCAGCTCCTGAACCAAGTCCTTTTGTCGTATCTTTTCCAATATGAATCTTTACACCAGCTTTTGAGTGGTGCAAAGCTTGAGCATCAGTATTTATAGCTATAAATTCAACACCTTCTACACCAGCATCAATCATGCGGTTTATGGCGGCCCCACCAGCTCCTCCTACACCAACTACTTTTATACGAGCAAAGGTTTCTACGGCCGGGGCTACTTGCTGTGGCATAAATTTCTATCCTCTACTTACACATTAACTGAGCCCAGTATATAGTACTAACTGATTAGTATCAATGATGAACAACTAATTCTAATGTATGTATAAACTTTGTTATATAGTCATTTAAATGACGAGCAAGTATTGTGCACGTTATCGTTTAATTCGTTTCAGAAGACCATCTACTAAACCGAAAACTCCTTTGTTTGGAGATCCAGTTGTATGTACGCCTGCAGGTAATAGCAACATATCGAGAATCATAAGTCCAACCGCCGTGGAATAAGATAAGTCATTAACTGTATCTACTAGACCACCAATTGGCTGAAGCTTGCCTACCCGTGCCGCCAATTCTAATTTCTCCTTTGTAAATTCATCAATACCGGGTAGTTTGGCTGTGCCACCTACTAATACAACTCCCCCAGGTAACTTTCTAGAGCGTTGTATCTTTTTTAACTCCTTATCAACGTACTCCAACATTTCTTCAACACGAGCTTCAATAATCATATGTACTTCAGTGGCATCAAAATCATAGCGCTGTCCATTTACATTAACCCAGACCCTGTTAGTCTTTTTGTGATTGTTCAGACCGCCATGTTGTAATTTGACCGCTTCAGCAACGTCTAAGTCAATTTTAAGACCTATTGCCAGATCATTTGTAATATGCAGCCCGCCCAATGGTAATACTGCAACATGCTGAACTTCACCGTCTTCAAGTACTATTAAATTCGTAGTACCAGCACCAATATCAATAAGCACAGTTCCAGATTCTTTTTGCTGACGGTTGAGCATTGCCTCGGCAGCTGCCAGACTGGAAACAGCGTGATGACTGGGTGCAATATGAGCTTTTTCAAGTACTAGATCTAGATTCCGAATGTTAGGAGTGGCAGCTGTAACGATATGAGTATCAACTTCTAATCGAACCCCCTGCATGCCCAGTGGATCTTTGATATTATCCTGGCCATCAAGTCGATAATTCTTAGCAAAAACCTGGATAATTTCGCGATTAGGCGGCAACTTGACAATAGTTGCTGCTTCTTCAACTCGGAGCCGATCTTCAGGCATAATTTCACGGTTAGCAGCGCTGATGGCAATAACTCCTCTTGAATTGATCCCAACAACATGTGTGCCATTTACATTAACAGTGGCCGATGAAATATTTACCCCAGATAAACGTTCGGCCTCAGTTACTGCTTGAATGATTGCTTCGGCTACATCATTAAGATGTACGGGTACACCTTTTCTCATTCCAATGTTATCTGCACTTCCCTGACCAATAATTGATGGTTTGCCACCTTCTTCATTGTCCATTACTCCAATTACGCAGCGAACGGTGCTAGTACCAATATCTAGACCGCAGTAGTAATTAGGTGGCTGTTCGCGCATGCAGGCAGTATAACGCTTACCCTAGGTACCTGACAATCTCCTCCAATTGAAAAATTTTCACCTAACCGAGCCAAATTACTAATTTATTCTTACGCCTGTGTCAGTATTTCGAAACCATTTTCTTTAATTAGAACTGTGTGCTCAAAATGGGCTGCCACTGAGCCGTCTCTAGTTCTGATAGTCCAACTATCGTTGTCTGTATAAACATCATAACCTCCTAAAGTTGCCATAGGTTCAATGGCAATAGTCATTCCAGCCAATAATTTAGGTCCTGTACCTTTTTTACCATAGTTTGGTATATTTGGATCTTCGTGCAATTGATGCCCAACACCATGGCCAACTAAGTCACGCACAATGCCAAAATGTTTTTTATCTAGAACATTCTGAACAGCATTTGCTATATCACCTACTTGAACACCATTCCTTAGAGTTCCAATTCCAGCAATTAAAGATTCTTGAGTGTATTTGATTAAATCATGAACTCTTTGATCGCCAGTATTACCTGCAATTACACTGATAGCACCATCGGTGATCATACCTTGGTAATTAACACCAAAATCAAGACCAATTACATCTCCGAGATTTAATTTTTTATCACGTGATGGTATTCCGTGCACTACCTCATCATTTATAGATGTGCAAAGTACATCTGGAAAATTGTAGTAACCGAGAAATGCGGGTTTGCCACCTAATTTTTTTAATTCAGAGGCGGCTAGATTTGCCAAATCTTTTGTAGAAATACCTGGTTGGACGTGTGGTTTTAAAAAGTTAAGAACTTGTGCCAACATACCACCACTTGTACGCATATGTTCAATTTCAGTAGTCGTTTTGACACGCGTCATCATAAAGATGTCTTTATTTTGAGCCGTTTATGCATTTCATGATTTGCTTGTGCATTGATTCTGCATCTTGAGAAGCATCAATTTCATAAACAGGTGCATGCTGTTGTTTAAAGCGCTCAATTATTGGCATTGTGATTAGCCGGTACTCTTCAAAGCGTTTAGTAATTGCTTGTTCGCTGTCATCAAGCCGTCCACGTTCACGTAATCGATCATGAACAACTTGTTCGGATGCCTTAAGATGAAACACGGCTGTCATTTCAAAACGTTTTTTCTTAAATTGATCCATGAGCCAATCTGCTTGAACGATGGTACGGGGGAATCCGTCCAAAACAAATTCATCTGCAGGATTAATTAAGTCTAATACTTTATCAAAAATCTGGATTATCTCCTGGTCGCTCAAAAGTTGGCCTTGCAACATCTGCTGGCGACGTGTGCCAGTGACTAAAACACGCAGTATTTCTCCTGTTGAAATCCAAGCATAACCCTTTTCATCGGCGAGTATTTTTCCCTGGGTACTTTTGCCAGACCCGGCTACACCCATAAGTAGTATCACTGAAGTTTTTCCTTTACAAGCCTAGCAATAGCAGCCCCATCAGCAGCGACCCCTGCTTTTTGTTTAACAAAGCCAATTATTTGACCCATTTTCGTTGTGTCTTTGCCTAATTTATCGATAGCATCATTAATCAACTCAACCAGTTCAGACTCGGACATTTGAGCTGGTAAATAATCATCAATAACTTTCTTTTCTTCAAGCTCGAGTTTCTCTCTCTCAGGATTTCCTCCTTGAGCATAAAGTATGGCGCTTTCTTGACGTTTCTTTGATTCTTTTGACAGTACATTAATAATTTCAGATTCTGAGAGGCCCATGTCTCTGTTTCCCTGAGCAATTTCCACATTTAATATAGCGCTTTTTAGGCCGCGTAATGTTGTAGTCAGGGTTTTATTACCCGACAACATAGCTGTTTTTAAATCCTGGTCTATTTGCTGTTTTAAAGCCATTACTTTTGGCCGAGTTTTAGCTTCTTCATTTTTATGGCTTTACGCTCTTTACGAATAATAGCTTTTGTACGTCGCTCACGTTTGCTGAGTGGTTTTTCGAAGTACTGACCCTGTTTAACAATTGCAGGCATGCCGGATTGCTGCACCTTACGATTGAATCGCCTAAGCAGATTTTCCAGTGATTCTTTAGCATCTTTTCTAGTAACTTGTATCATAACTAACAAAATTATACTTTAACAGGGGCAGATTCGCAATGATATTTACACAACACTATTGTTGGTGTCTTTTCTGAGCTAGACGTTGTGATTTTAGCACTATACTTTGGAGTTCTTTAAAAATAGCGAAGTGCTTATTGGTGTGATAGATTTTGGTGTTGCCTTGTCTTTCAGAAATTAAAAAACCTATTTTCTCAAGTCGCTTTAATTCTCTTTGAATATTGCCAGCATCCTCTTTAATTAGCTTAGCTAGGCCTCTAACATGGGTGTTGAAATCCGGGTACTTTGCATATACAACAATGATCTTGCGTCGGACTCTGGAGGTGATAAATGTATCTAACATAAGTTCTTTCATTGTTATTCGAACAACATAAAGTATACCCAGGTCTTTGAGAGATTTCAATGCTTTTAATGCAAAGGCTATAATGCCCTTATGAAGAAGGGGTATTATTATCAAGTTTTGGTTGGCAGTCAGCACTACCACGGCAAGGTGTCTTTGACTTATTCTTACGATGAGTTATTGGTTGTAGGGTCTATAGTTACTGTACCTTTAAAAAATGTACATGTATTAGGTGTTGTTGTATCAAAAGAACCTGCGCCAATTTTTAAAACCAAGCTTATAAGTGGTGCTTTACCACTTCAACCTTTGCCCAAATCGAGTCTGGAACTACTGAACTGGATACGTAATTACTATCCAGCTCCTCTAGGGACAATTACTTCACAATTTTTGCCTACCGAATTAGCTCATCATAAAAATAACAGGGAATTAAAGGAAAACAACATAATTAGTAAGCTCAAATTACCTAACCTTACTAAGGAGCAGCTATCTATACTTAAAAAAATTCAAACTAGTACCGATCAACGCACTTTTTTACTGCATGGAGATACTGGCACTGGTAAGACCAGGATTTATATAGAATTAGCAGCCAGTACACTAGAAAAGAAAAAAAGTGTCCTAATACTAACCCCAGAAATTGGTCTTACACCTCAGTTGGTTCATTCATTCGAACAATCATTGGGTATAAAAGTAGTAGTACTCCACTCCAATCTTACGCCCAAAGAAAAACGACAGTCATGGTTAGATGTCATGGAAAGCAAAGACCCGGTAGTAGTAATTGGACCGCGCTCTGCTTTATTTGCACCATTTAGCAATCTTGGACTAATAGTCGTTGACGAAGCCCACGATGGAGCATATAAGCAAGAGCAAGCTCCCTATTATCGTGCACTCCACGTGGCTGGAAAGTTAGCCAATATACATGGAAGTTTACTGGTAATTGGGTCAGCTACTCCAGATATAACTGACTATTATGTTGCTAAGGCAAAAGGTGTTACCTTACTTCGAATGCAAGAATTAGCTGTAAACATCAAAGCAGCTAAACCTCAAATAATCATAGTCGACAGACGTAGCAAGGATCTTTTTTCTAAGAATCCTTATTTTTCCAACCCATTAATTAAAGAAATTGGTTCAACCCTAGAACACAACGAGCAGGTACTAATATTCTTAAACAGACGAGGCACTGCTCGTCAGGTTATATGTTCTAATTGCGGCTGGCAGTCGTTGTGCCCCAACTGTGATCTTTTATTAACATATCACGGCGATAGTCATCTAATGCTTTGTCATACATGCGGTTACAAAACACCTGCATTAGGACAATGTCCGATATGTAATAGTCCAGATATTATTTACAAAACTATTGGCACTAAATCTGTTGTAGACTCACTATCTAAGCTTTTCCCCAAAGCAAGGATCGATCGTTTTGATGCAGATAACAAAAAAGCTGATCGTTTTGAGCAGCATTATCACAGAGCACTGAACGGCGAAATAGATATATTAGTGGGTACACAATTACTAGTAAAAGGTTTAGATCTACCAAAATTAAGCTTAGTTGGAGTAATTAATGCCGATAGTAGCATGTCCTTTCCAGACTTTACGGCCGAAGAACACACTTACCAACTACTCACTCAGATAATTGGCCGTATAGGCCGTGGTCACATTGCTGGCAAGGCTATTATCCAAACATATCAGCCCGATAGTGAAATTATAGATGCCGCGGTTAAAAAAGATTGGTCAAAGTTTTATAACAATCAGCTTCAAGAGCGTCACCAATTTCTATTTCCACCTTTTTGTTACTTACTAAAGCTTACATGCACCCGTAAAACGCAAAAATCTGGTCAGGATGCTGCTTCAGATCTTATAAAGAAACTGCAAGATCTTAAACTAAAAATTCAAATAATAGGCCCGAGTCCAAGTTTTTATGAGAAATCAAAAAAGGGTTACAATTGGCAAATTGTTATTAAAAGCAAAGTTAGAAATAATCTACTTGAGGTCATTAAAGTACTACCTTCAGGTTGGTCATACAACGTTGACCCAACAAATCTTTTATAACCTAGTATTTCCTTGGTTAAGCTAGTTAGTTTATACTGGCAGCAAATGCCAGCCACAAAAAAAAGTATCATTTCACTGCCCAACCAACATCTAAGGCAACGCTCACGTAAAATAAGTACTATAACGCCAGCCATTCAAAAGGTTTTACAGGACATGCAAGCATCAACGCTTGATTGGGAAAAAAGTCGCGAACACGAAGTTGGTGTGGCATTGGCAGCAATACAAATTGATAAACCACTTAGAATCATTGTTGTCCGAGCTAACCCTGACGATAAAAATGATCGAGATTTCAGTGTTTTTATTAATCCAGAAATAACGAAACTCGAAGGACCAACCCTTGCCGATTATGAAGGGTGCCTTAGTGTACCGGACATTTATGGCAAAGTTCCCCGCTTCTCGAAAATCAGGGTAAAAGCAATTGATCAAAACGGCAAATCTTTTAGGATTACAGCAGAGGGGTTTTTAGCTAGAGTTTTTCAACACGAGATTGATCATTTAAATGGCAAAGTTTTTATTGATCATATTAAAAACAAGAAGCAAGCATTTTATAAATTACTTCCTGGAGGAGAATTAAAGCGACTAGACTATGAAAAAGACATCAAATCGAATACTATTCTTTGGCAATGAACGCTTAGCAACAGGTGTAAATACAAATTTGCCAGTAATATTAGCACTAATCGAACATGGTTATGATATTGCTGCGATAGTATCAAATTATACAAACGGAAAATCAAGAAACGCTCGTGATTTAGAGATAAAAAGAGTCGCTCAAGCTCATAATATACCCTTACTTCTACCAATAAAACTTACGGATATAAGAGATCAAATCATTGGATATAGTGCCGGTGCTGCCGTATTAGTTGCTTATGGCAAAATTGTGCCACAGGAAATTATTGATCTTTTTCCTAAAGGCATTATTAATATCCACCCTTCACTTTTACCGAATCATCGTGGTCCAACCCCTATTGAAAGTACAATTCTAAATGGTGATTTCAAAACTGGTGTTTCTATTATGAAGCTGGCCAAGAATATGGATGCTGGACCAATCTTTGACCAATTGGAATTTAAACTAAGCGGAATGGAGTCCAAACAGGACTTGGCAGACAACTTACTTAAACTCGGTAAATCTTTGATCTTAAAACTGTTACCCGGGATATTAGATGGTTCAGTAGTCCCTGTAAAGCAAGATGAAACTGGTGCTAGCTATGATAAGTTAATAACTAAGGCGGATGGGTTAATAGATTGGAAAAAGACTGCCATTCAGTTGGAGCGTGAAATACGGGCCTATCTCAGATGGCCAGGTAGCCATACTCATATTGCGAGTAAAGAAGTTATCATTACCAAGGCACATGTAGTTGATCAAAAAGTAAGTGGTACACATCAGACTGAAGTGGGCACAATTTCAATTTTGGAGGGAAAAGTATTGGCAATTCAAACAGGTGAGAAAATGTTAGCTATAGATAAACTGACACCAATTGGTAAAAAAGAAATGTCAGCCCAATCTTTCATGGCTGGTTATAGAATTAATTGAGTCTTTATTAAAACAGACTCTATGCTGCAGGAAGCTGCTGACTGGCTGCCAGGATTTGAGGAGCGGATTTTTTAATTTCAGCTTTGAGTAATTCTAGCTCATCAGCAACTACTTGTTTGTAATTAGGGAAATTTGTCTCTAACCATTTTAAGGCACCCGGTTCATCATTGCGATCTATAAAAGCCTCAAACTCGTCGAGTTGCTCATTGCTCATCTGTTCAGCCAGTTTCATCCCCACACGCATTTCAAGTGTTTCATAAATATGACCCAGCATTTTATTCTTTTCCTCGACAGGAAGAGTACCTAGGCCAAGTTCTTGGAGTAAATTGTCGTCAAGTTTAAACATAATTATTCCTTTTCAGAGATTATTTTACCAGACTATCACCTATATAACTCATACTCAATTTATCAATAAGATTATTATTAAGAAAATACAAACAACAACTCCACTCCAAAAACCACTTTGAATTGCTTGTTTGTAGGGAATACTATTTTGTGAAGATTCATCAGCTAACTGTGATTTTTGCTTGTTAAGTACTGCTTGACTAAGACGTCCATAGCCTTTTTGTAGCCTTATATACTGGTTTGAAAGTTGGGAAACATTGTCAGATGATTTAGCGGCAAAATAGCTGTCGAGGGGTTGTTCGTCTTTTATTTCATGACGTCTTTCATATAAATTTTCAATAGGTATATTGTGCTCAGCTGCAGCTTCAACTTTGTGTTGTATAACTTCAGGAAGAATATCTGAATCTGAATTTACAAGTTCTTTTATCTTATTATTCTGCAATTCAGGTAATATATCCCTGTTTGGCTTTAATGATGAACTTATATTCGTAAGCTTATTTGGTTCCGATATTTGCTCAGCACTAGATTTATTAGGAATATTATTTAAGTATTGTTCTGTCTTAGGAAAAGGTTTATTAAATACTTCTTGGTTAATTTGTTCTTGACGAATAAGTTTTCGCTGAAAATCTTTTTGCTGTTTTTTTACGACTTGACGCTCTTTCTTGGCACTAACTGCTTCTTTTTTAAGAAATGTAACTTCTCGTTTAAGGCGTTTTTCTTGGCGACGTTGCAAGATTTCACCTGTTGATAATGCCTGGTTGTCTATAGATTCTCTTTGGTCTGGTCGGTTTGATTGAGCACTTTCATTTACCTCTGGCTTAGTAAGTGTCACATTTTCACTTTTTAGAATCGAAGAATACATAGGTACTGGGAGACGGGTTTCGAGACGACTTGAATTATTCACATCTTGAGTTTCAGATTCATTTTGGTATCTCTGTATTGCATCAGCAGATACTGGCAACAAACCACCTTCAATAATTTCTTTATCTTGACTATGTTCGGGCGTGTTCAATATTCTCTTCATTTCCGCATCTGATTCATTTGTTTCATTATTAATTTCAGTTAATGGTGCGGATGTTTCTGAATTATATGTTTCCACCTTATCCGGTAAAAGGTCGATTTTTACTTGTTTTTTAAACATTCCTCTAACATGTTTTACAAGTTTGTTTAGGAACCCGTTTTGTTTGGTTTCTTTTTTTTCGTCATCTTCTTCATCTTCTTTATTGGTCAAAGATTCTGCCTGATTTATTTGTTGGCGACTTTGTAGCCATGAAGCAAAAAAATTGCCGCGCAAAAAACGGTTTTTATTTTTTAATGTGATTTGTTTCTCTGAGGAATCTGTAGGAAAATCTTCCATGCTACTTGCCTTTAAATCTTACAGGCTACGGGACAACGTCTCCTGAGTATAAAACAAAATTTTATCACCTTCTTGAACATCAATTTTGTTAGTCGTTTTCAAGCTTACACCACACATTTCCCCTTCAATAATCTCTTTAGCATCTTGCTGACCGCGTTGTAAGTTAGTGGCTTGCGCTTGGGCGATAACATCTTTACCGCGCATTATCCTCACCAGTGCTGGCACGGTTAACTTACCTCGGCTAACTTCGCCACCACATATTACTGCATTTTTTGTAATTTTAAATATACCTTTGACTAATAGTTCGCCCAAATCATGTTCAACAATTTCCGGAGATAATAATTTGGAAAGTTCAATTTTAGCATCGTCTATTAGCTCGTAAATTACGCTATAAGTCCTAATACTGACCTTATCGCGACCAGCAAGGCGTTTAACGTCTTTTGGTATAGTAACGTTAAAACAATAAATTATAGCTCCACTGGTATGAGCTAGATGTATATCATTTTCACTAACTGAACCTATCCCGGAGCCAACTATTTGCACAGCGACTTCTTCGCTTCCCAAAGCTTTAAGGCTGTCAATAACAGATATTAGCGATCCCTGAACATCTGCCTTAACAAGTACTGCTAGTTGAGTGAGCTCGTTGGTTCGATTAATAATACGAATCAGGTCGCTGCTACTTAAATCCATTTTATTATTTGAATTTTGTCGATTTAAGCGAGAAGCTTGAGCTAATTCTCTTGCTTGTTTTTCATTATTAACAACATTAAACTCATCACCAAAATCTGGTAATTCTTTAAAACCCGTCAATATTGCTGGTGACGAAGGTCCGACAGAAGTGATGATCTTACCATCTGTTGTCTCCAAATTGCGAATTTTGGCGTATGTTGTACCAGCTACTACAAAATCTCCGTTCTTAAGAGTGCCTTCTTCTACCAAAGCAATAGCAACTGGACCACGACCTTGTTCCATATGAGATTCAATAATAAGTCCGGTAGCCGGAGCATCCGTAATAGCCTTAAGTTCTTCAACATCTGCGACTAACAGCACCATATCTAGAAGATGATCTATGCCTTTTTTGGTTTTTGCTGATACTTCAGCGACAACCGTATCACCACCCCATCCCTCTACCAATACATCTTGTTCAGCAAGTTGTTGTTTCACATGATTAGTATCGGCGCCTTCTTTATCTATTTTATTTATAGCAACAATAATTTTTACACCTGCTTGTTTAGCAAATTTTATAGCTTCAATAGTTTGCGGTTTTACACCGTCATCTGCAGCAACAACAATTATTACTAGATCAGTTAGTTGGGCACCGTGCTCTCGTAATGCAGCAAAGGCTTCGTGTCCTGGAGTGTCTAAAAAGGTAATGACTCGTTTGCCATGCTTAACTTGGTAAGCCGAGATGTGTTGAGTTATGCCACCCGCCTCACCTTTAGCCACCTCTGCTACCCTTACTGCATCAAGTAATGAGGTCTTACCGTGGTCCACATGGCCCATTACTGCTACTACAGGCGGACGTGGGTCACCTTTAGTTTGTGACTTTCGCCTGGCACGTACCTCTGATGTAACAGACTCTGAAGATTTTTTAGTTACATCAAAGTCCAGCTCTAGCTCACTCATAATAATTTGAGCAGTGTCAAAATCAATTCGCTCATTAACAGTAGCCATAACTCCATTTTTCATAAGCTCTGAAATGAGCTTTGTAACTGGAATGTCTAGCTTGTCGGCAAGGGCGCCCACGGTGATGTAATCTTCAAGTTCTATTGTTTGTGCCATCTTGAGCGTCTCCTTTCTGGCAAGCGTTTGCCTTACATTTAAATATTCACCTATTTCTTCTTGGCGTCTTTTAGACTTAGGGCAATCTTACGAGCGTCAGTTTCAACATCAATTACTTTGAACTGTTTTTTCTCATTAAGCTGAAAAATCTTTTCAGGGTCTACACTATCATCGTTACTCATTTCTGAAACGTGTACTAACGCTTCAACGGCCGGAGAAAGCTGTACAAAGGCTCCAAATGGCGTTATACGGGTAACTTTGCCTTCGACAATATCGCCCTTTTTAAAAGCCTTTGCCTCGTGCAACCAGGGATCCTCACTCATTTGCTTGAGACTTAAGCTTAATCGGTCTTTATCTATAGCAATTATCTTAGCCTTAATTTTTTGACCCGTTTTGACATAGTCCTTGGGGTCTTCAACACGCTCCCAAGAAATTTCAGATATGTGTATCAATCCCTCAATACCATCAACGTTTACAAATGCACCAAAATCAATTACACCAGTTACAACACCCTCCACTTCGTCACCAATCTTAAGTTCCGCGAAACGAGCTTGCATATCATCTTTAATCGCCTCTTTTTCAGAGAAGATTAGCTTATTATCTTTACGGCTTACATCTAAAACTCGCACACGTATGGGTTTGTTAGTTAGAGAATTAAGCTTTTGCAAGATTTCATCTTTATCTGCACCAGATACTCTAGGATAATGACCTGCCGCGAGTTGTGATACCGGTAAAAAGCCTCGAATGCCTTCCATTTCCACCAGAAGACCACCTCGGTTAGCATCGTATGGAATAATGTCTATAATTTCCTGATCATCAAATACGCGCTGCAATTCATCCCATCCACGGTCTTTAGCAGCCCGTTTCATACTCAATAAAGCGTAACCTTCGTCCATTTCTGGGTCTACTACGCTTGTAGTAACTTTGGCACCCTCTTCTAGGGTTTGGCCCGGGCCTATTTCACGTCGCATTACAACGCCTACCCCGTTAGCCCCTAAATCAACCCAGAGCTCATGTTTACGCACAGAAGTGATAGTGCCCTCAACAACATCTCCGGTTTTTAGCTGTTTTACTTTAGCAGACGCCAGCAAATCGTCCATCGTAAGTGTACTAGTATTAGACATAGGTTCATGCCTCCTCAAATTCTGCGGCAACCCTTGGGTTGTTTGACCCGTTCAGATTTATCCTTATTGTACTCCTTATCATCCCTGTAAGCAATACTACTGTTGATCCTTTTTTTACTTGCTAGTTACTACGTGCTACTTGTACGATAGTACGTATGTATTTGGCGGCTGATATTGGTGGAACGAAGACATTATTGGCCAGCTTTTCAACTACCGGCAACCTGAAAAAGTCAGTTAAATTCCCTACCGCTCACAGTTACAGTCAATTCTTACAAGATTTTCATGACCATTTGCCATATCTGGATTCTAAGGACTACAGAGCAGGCTGTGTTGCTTTGCCGGGGAAAATCGATCGACAACACGGTCGTGGTTTACATTTTGGAAATCTACCCTGGAAAAACGTTCCTATGGAAGAAGATATCCAAAGACTTATAAATGCTCCAGTAATAATCGAGAATGATGCTAAAGTAGGTGGATATTATGAGGCCGGACTAATCATAAATGAGTTTAAGCATGTACTATTTATAAGTTTGGGCACTGGTATTGGTATTTCTTTAATCATAAATGGTATTAATGACTTAAGAATCGATGACATGGGTGGACACGTTTATATGGTGAATCACGATGGTAAGGCTAGGCCCTGGGAGTCTTTTGCTTCTGGTAGTGCCATTGTTGAACTTTTCGGCAAAAGAGCTGAAGCAATTACTGATACAAAAAGTTGGCTCATAATTGCTCGAAACTTAGCCGTAGGTTTGATAGGACTCATCAGTAAATATCAGCCGGATGTCGTAGTTATAGGTGGTGGTGTTGGAAAATATTTTAGCGAGTTTAATCACAACCTAAATGAGGAGCTTAAAAAATATCAAACGCCTCTGACACCAATTCCACCAATTCGCATGGCACATAATCCTGATGAGTCAGTTATTTATGGTTGTTATCATATAGCCAAGGATAAATATGGACAGTTTACTAGCTAAATTGCAGCTACACTATCCGACTATTGGTTTTAAACCAGGACCACGTTTCTCTTGGTCGCCCGCTAATAACCAAGTAATTTATAAACTTGACTCCGAAAAATCAGACAAAGTAGCAATTTGGTCACTATTCCACGAACTTGCGCATGCCTTACTGGGTCATAATGCATACAAGTCCGATTTTGAACTGTTAAGTTTAGAAGCAGCTGCCTGGCATAAGGCACAAGAACTTGCTAAGTCTCACAAATATATTATTAGTTCTGACCATATTGAAGATTGCTTAGATACATATCGAGATTGGCTATATCAACGTAGTACTTGCCCCAAGTGTACCAGTTGTAGCTTACAGATAGACTCAAAAACCTATTGCTGTTTTAACTGCGGCACCACATGGAGGGTTTCGGCCTCACGTCTTTGCCGACCATATCGCTTAAAACAAAAAGAAGTCCTCATTTAGAAGACTTCTTTTTAATCTAAGAATTCAGATTATGATGTTTTCTTAGTGCGACGAGAGATTCTCCCGCCCTTAGCTCCAGCTATGCGAGCTAGTTCACGGTTAGCAAAAAAACCGCCAGTACGGCCTTTTTTACCGCCCATAGCACCTATTTTTGCATAGAAATCAGAACCGTATTTGCTTTTGTTGGTTGAAGCAGCAGCTTTGCCGCCTAATTTTGTTCCAGCCATGTTAAATCTCCTTTGGCTTAACTTTATACGCCTCTCAAGAGTTATAAAAAGAGTTCCCCCGCTAATACAGGAAAACCCTCAATAAATTCTTTCGAATACGCTTATGATAGCACCTTGTATTGCTTATGTCAACAATATTTAACAGTATTAAATAATCATGTAATTACTTACTTGATACAAGGTTATTAGCTACACTTGCTAAGTAGTAATTGTCCAACTCTTGAAACGTACTTGGCTTAAGATGTTCTTGTTTTAAAACATCTGATACAAGGTCAGCCTGATAGAGTCTCTCATCCAAGCTTAAAACCGCGTCTTCTTTTGCCTGATGAATTACAAAATCCCGAAGTTCTGACAGGCTTTCGTGTGATTGAGCATTTGTTTTCATAATAGATATAATTATTTTTGTTTCTTTAGTGAAGCATCGCTTCAGCATTTACTAAAGCTTGTTCAAAATGACCAAGTACGGCTGTTTCCCTAATTGAAGGGTATAGTTCTTCACCGAAGGGTTCAACCTTTACCTTAAATCCGTCTTGTGAATATGAAATAGTAAATAATGAACTAAACTTGTCCGGTCGGTCCAATTCAAGGTTTTCTTGTTGAAGTGTAAGATTGACTTCCTCAGATCCATTTTCATGATCTTTTGGGACATCTTCCACTAAACGCATTCTCTCTTTAGCGTAACCGGGAAATGGTTCAGAAAATGTAACATCTATATCTTTGGGAGTTGTCTTACCGACCCTTTTTAGTTCATTTATAATATGACTGCCTTTATCTAATAATAGCTGTGCACGCTTATCGTTTTCCAAATCGGTATCAACAACTTGAGTTGTTTCCCTCGATTGACTATGTATAGCTTGATCTAACATTTTTTTGTTTTAATTTAACTGATATTAGATTAGCATAAACTCTTTCATTTGTCAATTTTTTCCTCTATGTTCGTAACCTTTATGCTAGCGTCTTGTTATCTTCCCAGGGCTTGATGACCCAAGTATTGTAACCGCCATAGGGCTTAACTTCCGTGTTCGGCATGGGAACGGGTGTGACCCCCACGCTATGGACACTAGCATAAAAACTGCGAATCAAAGATTAGCTATTCGAATAAGCATTAAAATGACAAACTTTCCTTCTTGGTACGTTGATTCGTACCAATAACTAGTCAAATTGCACACTTTTCCCAGAATACTTATGATTAATTCAGAACTAAGTCCTGGACCATAAGTATTCTGGTCGTAAAAAGTCAATGCACCTATTAGTACGCTTCGGCTCCATACGTTGCCGCACTTTCACCTTGCGCCTATCAACCTGATCGTCTTTCAGGGGTGTCATAGGGAAATCTAATCTTGAAGCTAGCTTCGCGCTTAATATGCTTTCAGCGCTTATCTATTCCGAACTATAGCTAC
>CAZZAE010000020.1:0-17337 GCA_964652125.1 uncultured Candidatus Saccharibacteria bacterium | reverse complement strand
GCTACGCCCCCGCAACAGGGATGAGTATAGCAGATTTCAGAGATAGTTATATAATTTAGAATGTTAATGTTTGAAAAAATAAAAACCTACCAAAAACATCCCTATGTTCAACAGTTGCGTGACATGCGTGCCTGGGGAATGATACTTTTTGGCATTATTGCAATTATGGTGACGTGGAGTGGTGTTAAAGCCGTGGAAACCAATTACAGTTTGCAAAAACAAATATCTAGTCTGCAACAACAAAATCAGGTTCAACAGTTGGAGAATAATAACTTAAAACTAAAGAATCAATACCTTAATACTGATCAGTTTTTAGAATTATCGGCTCGTCGAGAGTTTGGTAAAGCTGCACCTGGTGAAATGGTGCTAATTGTGCCCAAAGGTGTAGCGTTAGCTCATACTCTAAATTTACAACAAACTAGTACAACTACTAAACCAAATAAAAGACCTGGAAATAAACCTACATACCAACGTAATTTCGAGGCTTGGATCGACTTTTTCCTTCATCGACCGCATGTTGACCAATAGATATAACTTGACTATTTAATAAAATTAGTTTAATATATTAGAAGTTGGACCGGGTAACACCATTGTTATCCGGTTTTTTTTATTAAATCCGGAAAGAAAGTAGTGAACATGGCCTTTATAGAGGCAGAATTAATACAATCACAATCAGTTGAACTTGCACCTTCGCTAAAATGGTTCGATATCATTCCTGCAGGTTATAAATTGACAAATGGTTTGTCTCAAGTAAGGCGTTTTAAATCAACGTGGATTAGCTCAGAACCAAATCGTGACTGGTCATTTGGCCCTTTGACTGGCCATCGCGTCAAAGTATTATCTTACTTAACTGCTGGAATTACAGCACTTTATTTACTTCAAGCCTGGTTATGGCCGGTTAGCCAATCACCGCATACATTAGTCGAAAATATCTGGTCATGGGGAAGTCTACTTTGGTTAGGAGCAGTCGTACCAGGAACACTTGGTCTAGCGGGGTTACTATCGTTTCGACACTCAGAAGATTTAGATATATCTCAGCCGATGGACAAGCTTGTCTGTTTACGTATAGTGTCGCGAGGTACTAATGTTGAAGCTTTAACTGACACAATTCGGCGATGTCAATCAGAAATGGCCAAAACACCCCTGTTTCCATACGTAATTGAAGTTGTGACAGATACTCAAAATATTGATTTGCCAATACCGAATGATGATCTTCGCTACATTACGGTGCCCAAAGACTATCGCACTGAAAATAATTCCATGTATAAAGCGCGAGCACTACATTATGCGGTCGAGAATTCTCCACTTCCAGACGACGCTTGGATTGTCCATTTAGATGAAGAAACACAATTAACAGCATCTGGTGTTAAAGGAATTTGTGCCATGATTCGCGAGGAAGAACATTCAGGTAAGTTTAGAATTGGTCAAGGAGCTATTTTGTATCATCGTAAATGGCAAGATCACCCATTTCTAACATTAGCTGATAATGTCAGAACTGGTGATGATTTTGCCCGTTTCCATTTTCAGCACAAGATAGGATTTACTGTCTTTGGATTGCATGGTTCATACATTGTAGTTCGCAATGATATAGAAAAATCCATTGGTTTTGATTTTGGCTATAACGGTTCTATTACTGAAGATGCTTTCTGGGCCTTAATAGCTATGCAGCGAGGTTATCGATGCCGCTGGATAGATGGTTACTTAGAAGAGCAATCAACTCAATCAGTTGGCGACTTTATTAGACAGCGTCGGCGCTGGTTCCAAGGTTTAGCCAAAGTTGCTATGCATGCACCAGTTAAGTTACGTTGGCGCCTCTCAATTGGGATAAATACGATTTTATGGGCAATGGCACCGTTCGCAGCACTTTATACGGTAGCTCATTTCTTCTATGGTTTTGCAACTCCAGCTTGGATACATTTCTTAGCTAACTTTTCTTTCGCCTCATTCGCTGTGCTTTATTTAATGGGGCTAGGAGCCAATCTTGACGAATATGGTATTACTAACAAGTTCAAACGCCTACTTTGGTCAATAGCCCAATTGGTTTTACTGCCAATTTTTAGTGCAATGGAAAGCATGGGCGTACTAGCAGCCATTTTTAAACCTGTAGATGGCTTCCACGTAGTCAAAAAATAAAAAACCACAACATTTATTGTGCATAAAGTTTGTGCTTAACGGAAATTTATGTAATGATGTTATATAAGCTTCGGCTTAGAGGGTATTGAGGTAATTTAAGTTAGGATTGGAGGCTTATATATGCGAGAGTTAAAAACTTCTAACATTCGTTCAGTATTCCAAAAAAAGAAACACTTAATCTCTAAAGTTTTTCTGCCAACGTTTATTATCAGTCTTAGTTTATTTGGCATCATCAAGGTTGCTTCAGCTTCTGCCACCACTTGGGCAGGCAATGGGACAAATAATGGTTTTTGTGCCACTACAACATCAGACTCGACTGTAACTGGCCAAAACTGGCTATTTATTCTTACTTCACCAGGCACTGGTCCATGGACACTAACAGCACATTTTAGTCCAGCTACAAACCCAGACCCAATAACTGTAACTGGTGTTCAACAAGGGAATGGCTCAATTCATTTTACAGTTAACACAGCAGTAGGCGCTCAACTTTTAAGTGCCTCAGCTACAAACGGTACCGAGGGAAGTGTTCTAACGGTCTCTGATTGTGTAGTTGGGCGCGGTACCTCAACAGTCACTACGACGCTACATGATGCTTCACACAATATTGTGGCAGTCGGAGGATCAGTATCGTTAGGCACAGTTATGCATGATCTAGCTACTGTAACTCCAAGTGGTACAACCGCTCCAACAGGCAATGTATCCTTCACGTTCTTTTCAAATGGTTCTTGCTCGGGGGATGGTACGTCTGCAGGTGTGGTAGCTCTAAATGGGGCTAATCCAGGAATTGCACATCCCTCAAACTCTACATCTGCTTTGTCGGCTGGCTCTTATGGATTTAAGGCTAGTTGGCCAGGCGACACCAACTATAGCGGCAATACTAGCTCCTGTGAAAACTTTACTGTTAGTCCAGCTCAGCTAAATGTCACAACGGATATTCATAACGCTAGTCATGCGATCGTAACTTCAGTTCCGCTAGGTTCTATTGTTCACGACACTGCTAACCTAACTGGCAGTGTTAGCGGCTTTGCCACACCAGCAGTAACCTTCACGTTCTTTTCAAATATTGGTTGCACCGGTGGCGGTACGTCAGTAGCTAACACCGGAGCTGATGAAGGCAATACAAGTCTAGTTCGATCAGCTGCATCATCAGCACTTGCCGCCGGCTCATATGCATACAAAGCTAGTGTAGCTGGAAACACTAATTATTTGGGAGACGACAGCGATTGTGAACCTCTAACCGTTAATAGAGCTCAATTAACAGTTACAACTAATGTCCATAATGCTGCCCACAATGACATTACCAATGGTAGTGTTCCATTGGGCTCAGTAACCCATGATACGGCTACTGTCACTGGTGGAGTAAACGGCTTTGCCTTGCCAGCAACCAGCTTTACGCTAACCACTGGATACACTGGAACTTGTGCAAATGGATCAGCTGTTGCTAATAATGGCACTGAAAACGGAGCCGTCAAATCTGCTGATAGTACTGCGCTGGGAGCTGGAGTTTACGCATATCGAGCAAGTGTAGCAAGTGATAGTAACTACATCGGTGGTGACTCTAGCTGCGAACCATTTACCGTCAATAAAGCTCAACTTAGCATTTCGACTTTAGTTCACAATGCTGCTCACCAAGACATTACAAACGGTAACATTGCATTAGGATCAATCACCCACGATACGGCCACAGTTTCGGGGGCAGTGTCTGGCTTTACAGTCCCAACCGATGTCAGCTTTACACTTACCAGTAGCTACACAGATTCCTGTGATAATGGGGCAGCTGTTGCCAATAACGGTACAGAAGGAAGTGCTGCTAAATCTGCCGATAGTGCCGCTCTAGGAGCCGGTAGTTATGCATATCGGGCCAGCATTGCAGGCAACGACAACTACATAGGTGCCGATTCGTCTTGTGAACCGTTTTCAGTAAATAAGGCACAATTATTGGTAACAACAGATATACACGACGCAAATCACCAAGTTGTTACTACTGTCCCATCCGGCTCAGTAGTCCACGATACAGCTAATGTTGCAGGCGTAGTTAATGGATTTACACCCCCAACAGTTACATTTACTTTCTATAACAATAACTCTTGCACGGGCGAAGGTACTCCAGTAGCAAACACTGGACCTGACGAGGGTAATACATCACTTGTCCGTTCGGCCGCTTCTTCAGCACTTAGCGCCGGTTTCTATTCATATAAGGCTAGTGTAGCTGGTGATACGAACTACCTTGGTGATAGTTCTGATTGTGAACCATTGACTGTCTCGGCTGGAGCTACTAGAACACTTGGCTTTTGGCAAACACACTTTACTTTTACAAATAGCATTGCAGGTAACTTCAATAGCCCATTATGGGTAATATGTGCAAATAGTAGTCCAGCGAGGATTATAGATAGCCAAGGTGAACTATATGGGGGCTTCTATGCCAGTATTCCAAAAACTTCATCTGGCTCTAAAAGATCGTCTCTTGACCAAGCTCGCATGCAACTGATGCAACAACTACTTGCTGCCATACTCAATAATCTGGCTTTCGGTGGTGGAGGAGGGAGTACCCTCATTACAAACGCAAAAACCGCATACTGTACTGGTACCCAGTCTCAAATTCTTAACTACGTTAGTCTATTAGACACTTTTAACAGTAGTGGTGACTCTGTGTCGACAACACAAAACACCGGCTCAGCCGATCCTAAAGCCACCAAGGCTTCAGCAGATCTGGCAGCGTGGGATCTCTTACCGTAACACATTGAAATCCAGACAATTACAAATAGCCTGTATTGTGGATAATTGACATATTTACCCCTGTTTGTTAACATACTTTGAGCTCTACATTGTTATCGCGGGGTGGAGCAGCGGCAGCTCGCATGGCTCATAACCATGAGGTCGCAGGTTCGAGTCCTGCCCCCGCTACCATAAGCATTATGAGCTCTGTAAAAAAGGGTCGTTTTTATTGAAGTAATCGAATGGATAAAAAGTTTTTTCTTGATAAACCGCCAATATTGACTCGCTCAATCTTGAACTTACTTTTTTTAAGCTGATTAGGGGATAGAACCAATTGTCTGAAGCTGTCGTCTTTTGGTTTTAATACACCCACTCCTATCCAGAATTTCATAACTGAATCTTTTGTTGTTCCTACAGATAACATTCCGGGAAATTGAGTTGTCATTACATTCATTTTATCTGGAGTTCTATAATACGGCCGTCGTCCTTTAACTTGGGCATATCCGTCATGTATAAGTTGAATTTTCTCATGCCATTTTGGGTCTTTCATTTGTACTGGGGATACTTTTACGTTTAAATCTAGTGTTGCAATGGCTGACACAGAAAGTTTTGGCACTCCTCCATCTAAATTTGAAGCAACTTCTTTTATTTGTTCAGTTAAATCTTTTTGAAAAGCATCGATATTTTCATATTGGTCTCCAACTCGGTTGTAAGTCATATTCAAGTTTTTAGGCTGATAAGGCTTAATAAATTTTAATAGATTTTTGAAACTCTCTCCGTAAGATATTGTATCCTCAATTGGCACATTGTTCATCTGGGGGACAACTACATCGTCAGAAAAGAAATCGAACCAAACACCAGGTTTATAAATCTCGCATATAGGCTTCATCCAGTTGGAGTAATACATAAAGGCGAATAACTCAGCCCAATCAACTTCTGGAGTTTCTTCTAGGCGCCAAAGTTTGTAACCACCAAAAACCAATGTTAACTGGATTGGCTTATTTTCTTTAATGCAGAGGTTAACTACTGACTTGATGTGTTCTGCTTGTGTCGGGTCAACACTATACTTACGAAACTTTTTGGACATTACTAGCCTATATATAGCTTCAGGCAATTCAGCCTCATCAGGCTTATGTAAACCAAGTGGTACTTTTAGCTCATCAAGCTTGGTTTGTATGTAATCTTGAGTAGTCATAATATTTGGAGATGCGAGGTAGACATGACTCTACCGTTGTAGCCTTGCGAGCTACCACCTATTCTCAGTCATCGCATCGGAGTAAATGTAACAGATTATTAATTGAATTAACAGAGTATCCATGACTTTGCTATTATGTAGTCATGAAAGGGAAGATATTAGTTACCGATACTTTGTTTATTTCACATAAACATGTCAAACAAATTGAAGACGCTGGTTATGAAGTTGAGCGCTTAGAAAAAACAGCTGCATCAGAAGATGAGCTAATAGAAGCTCTTAAGGGCAAAGTAGGTTATATCCTTGGTGGAATTGAAAAAGTTACAGATAAAGTAATTGAATCTGCTGATAAATTAAAAGTTATTGCATTTACGGGCGCCGATTGGCAAGCACTAATTACCGGCTGGGAAAGAGCAAAGGAAAAAGGTATCAAGATTTCCAATGCACCTGGTGCTAACTCACCTGCCGTTGCAGAATTTGCACTAACTATGACTCTTGCAATGCAACGAAACTTATTTGAACTTGGTAGAACTGGCGACGTTGGATTTGAGACAGTGAACACCTTACAAAATGCTAAGGTTGGTGTCATAGGCGTTGGCCACATTGGCAGCAAGATTATCAAAATGTTAGGCACATTTGCACCAGCAAAGGTCGTATACTACGCAAGGAATGAGCATAAAGAAGTTGAGACAAGCGGTGCTAAATATGCAGACTTAAAAACGCTACTTTCATCTAGTGATGTAATTATAATTGCAGCACCTGGTAGCGCAGGAACAATTCTGGACAAATCTGCAATAGATTCGCTTAAAGATAATGCCCTAGTGGTCAATATTTCTCCAAAAAACCTTATCGATTTTGATAGTCTTTTAGTACGTCTTCAAAAAGGAACTCTTCGTGCAGCTGTAGACTGGCCGGCACCAAGCGAAGAATTTAAAAAGCTCCCTTTGCATACCTTTTTTTATACCAACAATCATACTGCTTATAACACAAAGGAAGTGATTCAAATTTGCAGTGATATGGGTACAAATTCTTTGCTGAACCTACTGGAAAAAGGTGAAGATAAATATCAAGTTGCATGAAAAAAGCAATTATCTTCCACGGTACTGAATGTAAACCAGAGGATTTTTGGTATATGTGGCTTAAGAGACAACTTGAAGATAACGGCTATGAAGTACAACTTCCGTATTACCCAGACATGAACAGAGTCCCGATTGACGAGTTTAGGCCACGCGTCATAAATCAATTTAAACTAGATGAAAGTACAGTGCTAATAGGTCATTCTGCGGGCGTTCCATTAATACTGAGCTTGCTTGAACACACTGACCAAAGTATTGCCCTCGCAGTTATGGTAGCTGGTTTTTCTGAGCCTCTTCCTGGTGAAAAAGATATAATTTTGCAAGACAGTTATAGTTGGGAAAAGATTAAAAAGCATGCAAAAAACTTTATATTCATTAACTCAGATAATGACCCTTGGGGCTGTGACGATAGACAAGGGAGGAAAATGCAAGAAAAGCTTGGTGGGAAATTAATTATTCGGCATGATGGACACTTTGGTTCAACTTCTCTTAATCAAACTTACAAAGAATTTCCGTTGCTCAAAGAACTAATTCTTGTCTAAACATTTGTTATGATGTAGCTATGAGTAAGGATTTTATCAAAGACATTGTTCCTGAAGACTATAAGACTAGGGGAAGTTATACGCCAGCAAAGAAGATAGATTTAGGAGATTACTATCTTATTTTCGTTTCTGGTATACAACCACCACAGGACGATAACCACAGAGTTGTTACTGATAATGTTGAAGAACAAACAAAGTTAGTATTTGAAGATATTATCAAGTTATTAAAGCAAGCTGACGCAACTATAGATGATGTTGTGAAGGCTGTCATCTATATCACTGATATGAAAGACTTTAGCAAAATCTCTGCTATTAGAGCCGACTACTTCAAAGACGCTATGCCAGTCAGCACACTGATAGAAGCAAACAGTATGACAAGAGATGGAGCAAAAATTGAAATTGAAGTAACTGCATTCCTTAAGAAGCAGACGTGATGTAATAATGCGAATACTATTTTTTGGCGATAGTATAACTCAGGGTTTTTGGACAAAGGAAGGTGGTTGGGTTGAAATAATCCGTAAGCACTTTGACGGATTGGCTATTGAAGATTTGAAAAATAATAATCAGCCAGAAATATTTAATCTTGGTGTTTCTGGCGACACTACAAGACACTTACTAGACCGAATAGGGGCTGAAACTAAAGCTAGAATATGGCCTAATGACCCTGTAACTGTAGTGATTAGTATTGGTACAAATGACGATTTATTTGAAGGCGATAAACAATGGATACCTCCAGAGGAATTTAAGAGAAACCTAGAGAAAATAATTGAAATAGTGAAACCGCTTGCTCAACATATTATGTTAGTCGGAAATGTCGCAGTGGATGAGTCTAAAACAACACCTGTTTTATGGGGTGACTTCAGCTATACAAATAAAGAACTAGAGCGTTCAGAGAATGTCATAGAACAAGCCAGCAAAAAATATAATCTAGCTTATGTGCCAATATATAAATCTTTTAAGTATGAACTAGATAATGGAAATGCTCTTCTAGCCGATGGATTGCATCCAAACACTGCTGGTCACCAGTTTATTGCCGATAAAGTACTTTCTGAGCTTAAAATGGTTATTGGTTCAACTCCTACCGCTTAAGTTTTTGATATGATGTAGTTAAGACATGAAAGAAATATTTGTTGTTATTTCAGCCATTTTAATATTGGTGGCTGCTCCACCCTACATCATTGACACAATCAAAGGCAAGACGCGGCCAGAACGTGTGACCTGGTTAATATTTAGTATTTTAGGACTCATTGCTTTTATCTCTCAGATTACACTTGGTGCGTCTTGGTCCTTGGTATTTTCGGGGCTTGATACCTCGGCTAGCATCCTAGTCTTTGGTTTATCAATTAAGTATGGGGTAGGGGGTCATACAACTCTTGATACAGCTGCGTTAGTTATAGCTGGTATTGGTGTTGTTATTGCAGTGTTGGCGAAAGAGCCAATCATCTCCTTACTTGGTGTCATTTTGGCCGATGTGTCGGGTACTATACTAACAGTTAAGAAAACCTATCTAAACCCTGATAGTGAGACAACAATAACCTGGTTACTTGTAGGTACTGCAGCACTATTTGGAGTTCTAACTGTTGGTAAATTCTCATTTGATATATTGCTATACCCCTTCTATTTGATGATTGCTAACTACGCTGTTCCAGTAACTCAACTTATAGGGTATAAACTGCATAAACGTAAATAATTTTGCTCATGCTTGCTTTAAGTATGTAATACATGTAAAAAGGATAAACTATGAGCGAAGTGTTGTATTGGCATGACCTATCTTCTGATGAAGTACTAGATATTGCGTATATGGAATTACAAGCACGTGAAGCCGCTGCTAATAAGCTAGGTCGAATTGCATTTTCGAGCAATCCTTTGATGGAAACGGATTTATGGAATAGAAGTAGGAATATATTGATAGAGCATGAATTTGCAGCCCAGAATTGGTTTGAAGAATATGCAACTACTCGTGACTTATTTCCTGCTCCTGCAGAGATTCCAATGGTTATCGACAATCCCGCGATGTGGATTAAAGAACTTCTCAAGGCCTTGCCTAACATTAATATGACCCAATTAGCAGGTGAGGCCGAACTTTCTCCTGGTTATTTATCTCAACTAAGGTCGGGTAAAAATAAAAAGCCTTCTGAGAATACTGTACATAAGTTAATAGGAGCATACGCTCGCATCAAACAAGGTAAAAGTTCGTTTCTTAGGTTTCATTAGACACAGACTTCCATTTGCTTAACTCCTCAAGGATATAGTTCCAATTCGAATGTACTTGGGCTACCAAAATGCTTATGGTTTTTTCAAGTTTCTCATTTGTTTTAATACATCTTCACGAAGCCCTTGCAGATCATGATAAGTTAGACTATCTATAGCTTCATTGATAATACCGTACACTTCACGCAATGGTATTTTTCTTTGATCAATAATGCCGAGTTGATCGTAGGCAATTTCTAAAAAAGCAATCAAAAGAAGGCGGGCTGTATCATCTCTACTAGTAAACTCGCCACGCAGGAATTTAGAATAGACGTCAGTTCTGAAATCTTGGATATCAAACCGACGATCAGCTGTGACAGAAAAGTTAGCATCTTCAGTATTTCTTAACTTATAACTAAGCGCGTCAAAAAGTGAAACATGATTCCCGCCGTAAACCATGAAAACTTTAAGTGGCTGTTGGGTACGCTTCACCTGGAGCTCAGGATTACTTTCTACTACAGCATCTATTGCAGGTGCTAGATTTTGTAGTATTCTTTGATCTCTTTTTCTAAGTACTTTGAGTTCCCTATCGTGTAAGTCTTTGTAGTTTGTCACGGCGTAATCAAAATCTGGAAAAAAGGCTATTTGATCAGACTCTCTAACCAATTGTTTACGTCGTACTGTTAAAGGGTGATCAAGTGGCAAATCTACTATAGTAACGGCAGTGCAGCAACCGTATAAATTTCCATAAAAAACTTCTTTCCAAGCTGGGTTTGTTGATTTTGAAACCCAGCGGTCTTGGATATATCGAAAAACTTCTGGGTCACCTTGGGAAATACTGTTCAAGCCTGCAAACTCAGTTGTAAAGTCTGCGCCCTCTGCCTCAATAATTACAATATCTGATCTCAAGAATATTGCCCGAAGCTCCTCTGAATCGGGTAGATCTAAACCCGAACTATGGGGAGCAAGAAATAACTCCAAATTTACATTGTTTGGAAGAGAAAATTTATCATAATCAAACTGGGGTGGTCGGCTTGCCTCTACAAGCCCTTCACCAACTTCATTCATAAAGCTTATTATACCACATTAATAAAAATAAAGGAAGTATTTACAGTTCAACTCCTACCGTCTAAGTATTTGTTATGATGTAGCTATGTCAGTTTCAATTACTTATTTCGTTCATGGAACGAGCACCGATAATGAAAAAGATGTTTCATCAGGAAGCTCAGACGTAGAACTTTCAGATTTAGGCGTAAAACAGTCAAAGAATCTAAGAAGCCAAATAGATGTTGAAAGCTTTAATACGGTATTTTGCTCAGACTTAAAAAGAGCAGTCGCATCAGCCAAGTTAACCTTTGAGGATAAAGTACCGATTGTGATTGATGCACGACTTCGTGAATGTAACTACGGTGACTTTAATGGTAAGCCTTCAAGCATTGTTGAGCCAATGCAGGAAAAAGCTATAATTGAGAGGTTCCCGAGTGGTGAGTCATATGAAGATGTGAAAGCTCGTGTTGCTGACTTTCTATCTGATTTAAAAAAGAATTATGATGGCAAAAATGTAGCCATTGTTTCCCACAAAGCTCCGCAGCTGGCTCTTGATGTTCTATTGGGGGGAAAGACTTGGGATGAGGCGTTTGCCGAGGACTGGCGGCTAACAAAAAAATGGCAGCCTGGTTGGAAATATTTTGTTAATTAGATAATTACTGGGCAATTATTTGTTTACGTTTTCTGTATTCTTTTTGGGTCAAGTAGACAACCAAAATATCAAATAAGGTGAGAAGGGTTAGTCCAATGGTGAACTTATAACTTAATCTATAAACTTGGTAGATAATAAAGCCAAGGGTCGCTACTATTAAGCCAATGTATGCCCAAAGATGCTGTCGCAGTACCTCAACGACTAGGATTATTTTTAGGATGCCATGTGATAGTAGGTAGATTGCACCAAAAATCAGAGTTGTTGAAGTAAGATTATGCGCAGATTTAAGGATGTGATTAGAGATGAAGTCTTTGGGGTCAGTGGATAGTTCATGTTGTGTAAGTACTCTGGCCAATCCGTTTAATTGTTCAGGTTTTAGCAGGAGCAATAATAATCCACCCAGACACTCTAAAATTCCATCAGCTGCTTTTAAATACAGACTAATTTTAAATGCATCGTCAGTAATTGGGATATTGGTATTAACTTTTTCTGCCATACTTAATTTAATTGTAACCCTAGTATTTTATTTGTTTTGCAAAGTGTGATGTAGTGTCCGGACAAAATGACTGGCAATCGGTACTGTATTAAATAGTCCCAAGATCCAAAGCAGTAACCCGATGACAATTGTGCCACCGATAAAAACCCCGAGTCCAGAAACAATACCTTTGTAAAATGTGAACAGTAACGCTTGTTTTTTATTGACATAGCCCGAGTCATAAAAAGCTTGCAACTTTTTGCCTAGTTCCACCAAGTCGTCCCGATTAGGCTCTTTTTGTGATGACATGAATTTTATTATAGCTGTTGTTTGCTAGGAATTGATTACTATTTAAGTCGAGCTAAGTGCATCATTCCCAGCCACACTAGAATCGCCATAACTGTAGCACCCAAGAAAGCGGCCATAGCAGCATATTTAGCTAATGTGCCAAATGTCCAATAAGCGTAGCCATCGCCAAGCAATAATCCACGCAGAGTTTCTCCTTGGAAAAGAGTTTGTTTTTGGCCTTGAAGCATTTGGTTAGTTGGATCCTTTAAGGCTTTGGTACTAACTTCGGAATAAGTTTGGCCACCAGCTACTTTTTCCAGGTGAACGGCAATAAACTCATTAGCGTAGGCTTTAGCTTTAGGTCCGTTGTCCACTTGTTGACCGGCGTATTGTTGTAACCCTGGAAATTCCTTAGGGTCTAAACCAGGACTTCCTTTAGGTGGAAAGAAAATCTTTTGGGCTGAGAGTTCGTTGTGAACACTTGTTGTTGCAAAATGATAACCCCACCAAGATAAGCTACCGATTACTAGCAGTACCAAGGTTGCTGCTAGTCCAATTAATATAAAAACCGTATCGATTGTTTTTCTTTGCGCTTTAGCCATTTATATTTATTCCTTAAATTAAGCTTATGTTTACTTTAGTATAACACTTGTTAGTGATCTAGAAACTACTATCACAGAAGAGGTCTTTTTAATTTGCTCTGATATCATTAAATAGTGCACGAGCAGAGGATAAAACAGGAATTAAAAAAGGTTGGGGTAACAAAATTTGGCATGCTTAAATTTGCCATAAGATATTTACCACAAGTAATTCATAAAAATGAACATATTCACGGCATAGTCTATGGTCGCTATAAAGATAGGGAAGGAAACTTAAAGTTTAACGAGGGAGCGTTGGTTGCTACTGATCGTAAAATAATTTTCCTGGATCACAAGCCTGGGTATACGAAAACAGAAGAAATTACTTATGATGTTGTATCTGGAATTCAAAGAACTACAGCTTTTTTCTCAGCCGTTGTACTGAACACTCGGCTAGGAGATTATTCAATCCGGTTCGCCAATCCAAAGTGTGCTTCAATTTTTGTGACCTATATTGAAGAGCGAAGACTTGAGGAACTCTCTCGGAGTTAAAATAGAATATGGCAATTGCAATTTCAATTAAAAATGTCACCAAAACGTTTGGATCAAAACATGCCCTGGATAATGTTTCGCTAAGCGTGCCTCGGGGACATATCTTTGGATTTTTAGGACCAAATGGTGCCGGCAAGACAACGATGATTCGATGTTTAATGGATTATATTCGAGCCTCAAACGGTGAGATCAGAATTTTAGGACATGATGCTCACTTGGATAGTGCTCAACTCAAAAATATGGTTGGTTACTTATCCTCTGATATGCAGTTGCACCCAAATTGGACAGCTAAAATGCACATAGACTTTATAAGTAGCATCAAGGGCAGAGGCAAAGCCGATGAATTAATTGCAGATTTTAATTTAGATGTTAGGCCTAAGGTTCGCAATCTATCCTCTGGCAACAAGCAAAAACTTGCGATCATTCTCTCTTTCCTGGGCAATCCTAAGCTTCTAATAATGGACGAGCCAACTCGTGGACTTGATCCCCTGCTTCAAAATCAGCTGTATCAATTGCTGCGAGATTTTGCCGCTAAGGGCGGTACTGTCTTTTTGTCGTCTCACAATTTAGGTGAAGTTCAGCAGCTTTGTGACACGGTTACTGTTATTAAAGACGGTAAGATTGTCGCCACTGAAGCTATGAAAGATATTCTGCAAATGACCGTACATATAGTTCAGGCGGTAACTACCAAAGCTATAAATCAGGCTGATTTTAAAACCCACGGCATTGAGATATTAGGCGGAACCGGTAAGAGTATAACGCTTAAAAGTCGGGGTAACTTGGATTTAATTATTAAATCTCTTACCAAATACAATCTAACTGATCTCGAGATATCGCACGTTAGTTTAGAAGATGTCTTTTTGGAGTATTACTAAGATGTGGCAGATTACTCTTCGAGAATTAAAAGATAAGAAATGGTCACTGTTGGCCTATAGTCTAGGATCTTTATTGATGCTTTGGTTATACGTGGCAACTTTCAGATCATCACAAAGTAGCTCCAAACAACTTCAAGAATTAGTGAAGACCTATCCCAAAGGTTTACTAGATGCCCTGGGATTAAATAACCTTTCTCTTGATACTATTGAAAAATATCTAAATGCAAAGCACTTTAGTTTGCTTTGGCCCCTAATTGCCATAATATTGGCCTTATCGAGAGCTGCTGGTCAAATTGCTGGCGAGATTCAGTCCGGTACTATGGGATTGTTGTTGTCGCTGCCGCTTGAGAGATGGCGAATATTCGTTTCTAAATATCTGGCTGCCCTAATAACTATTGCGGTGTTTACTGGAGTATCGGTTTTTGGAGTAATACCACTAGCCAAGGCTTATAACATTCCGTCTCATTTTGGAATCTTGTTTAGTGCTTGGATATTAACTAGTCTGTTCATGTGGGCAGTTTTTAGTATTGGGTTGGCGCTGTCATCATGGGTGAGTGAAAAAGGCAAGGTATTAGCGGCAGCTAGTACGATACTTATTCTTAGTTACTTAGCCTATATTTTGGCCTTGATAAACAGCAGTATGAATAGTCTTAAATACTATTCTCTTTTTTACTACTTTAATACTCTTGGAGTGTTATCGACTGGGCATATCATGACCAGTTCATTGTTGGTGTTTAGTTCGGTTATTATTATCTTTACAGGCCTGGCAGTTTGGCATTTCAAAAGTCGTGATATAAGTGTTTAAACTTTTTATTTTTATAAAGTTTGTATAGTGTAGTATGTAGTAATGAATATTTTACGAATCATAGCTATTATGGCAGTGGCAATTATTGCAGTTATAGCAATATTGTTAGTGCTGGGTGCCATGGCTAGCCAAGCGGCCCGTGATGCCGCCAGCCGGACCATAGCTATTTTAGCCATAGTCGGAGTTGCAGCTGGTCTAATTGCAACGATCCGAAAACAATAGCTTCCATTCACATTTTTAGTTAACGAAATAAACAAGTTTTTATATTGTCATTTTGCTAGTGCTTGCTTCGTGTGACACAGTTATTTATAGTTGAATCAGATATATGAGGAGGGACTAAAATGGCTCATGGTGAACAGGTTCCAGTAGTTGGCATAGTAATGGGTTCAGATTCAGATCTGGAATTTATGGGAGCAGCGGCAGAAGTTCTAGAGGAACTTGCGGTTCCATATGAAATTGGTTTTACATCTGCTCATCGTACTCCCGATCTTATGATGGAGTATGGAGCAACTGCCAAAGCCAGGGGACTAAGAGTTATTATTGCTGGAGCTGGTGGATCGGCTCATTTACCTGGCATGATGGCCTCCGAGACACTACTTCCGGTTAAAGGTGTAGCCATTGGAAGATCTCCACATGAAATTGAAGCTGCCATAGGTTCGATGATTTTTATGCCCAAGGGAGTTGATTTGGATTTTGTGGGAGTTAATGAAGCGGGTGCCTTCAATGCAGGACTTAGTGCCATTAGGGTTGTAGCCCAACATGATAAAGCCTTAGATGAGCGAAACGAAACACGACGATTACATATGGGTGATACCGTCAGGGCAAAACATGCACTGGTTGGTAGAATTGGGGCACGAGCTTACCGGGATGCAATGGCTAAAGGAACTATCAAAGAACTCTTAGAAGGAAAGTAGTAAAAATGGCTATTCAAGAGACTAATTTTGATCTTCCTGGACAAATTGGCGAACCCTACCACGGTGAAGTGGGTGATGTTTACCGTTTGGAACATGAAATTGGTGATTTATTAGCTGTTGTGCGTACGGACCGGATATCGGCGTTTGATGTAGTCTTACCCGAACCAATTCCAAACAAAGGCCAGGTACTAAACCAGATGTCAGCTGAATTACTTCAAGCGACGCGCGAAACTGCACCAAATTGGTTTATAACATCACCCGATCCAAATGTCAGTATTGGTTTTCGAGCTGACCCTTTTAAGGTAGAAATGATAATGAGGGGATATTTGCTGGGTACTTCTTGGCGTGGTTATGAGGGCGGTATGAGAGATCTTTGTGGCAACATTTTGCCTGATGGTATGCGCGAGTTCCAACCTTTTGAAAGTCCCCTGTTAACACCAACAAGTAAAGCTGAAACTGGTCACGATGAGAACTTAACACCAGATCAAATCATTGATTCAGGTTTAGCAACGTCCGAAGAATACTCCGAGATGGAGCGACTAGCTTTTGATTTATTTGCACATGGTCAAGCTATGGCTGCCGAGAGGGGCCTACTACTAGCAGATACAAAATATGAATTTGGTAGATTGGCTACTGGGCAAATAGTGGCGATTGATGAAGTCCATACCCCAGACTCTTCAAGATATTTTTACCAAGAACAATACGAAGCTTATCTCGAAAACAGGACGACCAAAAGACCAGAACAACTATCAAAGGAATTTGTGCGAGAATGGTTAATTTCGCAAGGTTTTAGCGGTGAAGAAGGTCAGGAACCACCTCATTTACCGCCGGATTTTGTATCAAGAGTCTCAGATCTATATGTAGGTCTATATCAGAAAATGCTTGGTCATGATTTTCTAAGTTATGATGAAGACAATGAAGGTTTAACGCTTGAATTAATACAAGATAATATTGAACAAAGTTTAGCTGTTATATCAAATAACAATACTTATCAGTTTTAAAATCAGCACTAAGACACCAAAATATCTGAATCTGGCTCAGCCATATATGCTAAATCACTAAGTCCAAAGATTTCGGGTTGGCTTTGGGGCGTTTGAGTAATAACTTGCGAATATATTTTCGTTCCAAACGGCGACGCAGGGCATGTGGCTGATTAATTTTCTTAGTGTCGTTCATAACTTATACCCCTTTTATGTATCACCTATAGATAAAACTTGACGGGGAGATACTAGGGCTAGCTCCCCCCGGTTATAGATTGGTGATACACCACCTCCGTGTAGTTCGATTAGTAGTGTATTACGAT
>CAZZAE010000019.1:0-17579 GCA_964652125.1 uncultured Candidatus Saccharibacteria bacterium | reverse complement strand
ATCACCAGTGGGACCTGTGGCCCCGGTAGCGCCAGCTCCAGTAGCTCCTGTAACACCCGTTGCTCCGATCGCACCAACTGAACCAGTCGCGCCAGTAGCGCCAGCTCCGGTAGCACCAACAGCGCCAGTCGACCCTGTACCTCCCATGTCAGCCAAAATGTCCCAGTCTGTTTGCCAGCTGCCACCAACGCCTGGTTCAGTATTCGAAGAGGATATATGACTGGTTGTTGCAATATAACTGGCATTATTACTGTTTACGGCATCACCTGGTTCATAATCGAGACTAAGAGACCAGTCGCCACGCCAAATAATTCCGGCCGGACCAGTAGCACCTGTCACACCAGCTCCGGTAGCACCCGATGGACCGGTAGCACCTGTAGCACCAAGGTCACCAGTTGCCCCGGTCGCTCCAGTTATTCCCGCACCTGTGGCTCCCGTTGGCCCGGTAGCCCCGGTTGCACCAGTAGGACCACTTGCGCCAACTCCAGCCGTTGCATCGACATAGGCTTTGGTCGTAGCGTCGTTTAAAGCCGTTGGTGTTGGCACTTTCGGGGAAGCACTAAATGTTTTGGTTCCTGCTACTGTTTGATCGCCACTAGTTTTGACAACATTCTTTAGAGTACCGTCAGAATTGTGGCCAACTTCTAAAAAGGCATTGAGAATATCCCCCCAATTGCCATCATCACCGCCAGGTATAGGAAGCCGAGCCATATTTCCTACATAAAACCTTTAATAATTAGTTTATTTCTAACAAACCTCATCATGAGTGGAGAATCCCCAAAGCTATAAGATCAGTAATTACAGCTGATAATGTTTGTAATACATTGGTTGTAGTACTGCTGTTGGTCAGAGCGGCTCTGGCAAGTGTGGCGGTCGGTGTGCTCCACCCAGTTCTGGCACTAACAGGTGTCACACCATAAAAACCAATTTTTTGGCCTGTGCCAGTAGCGATATTTGATCCTGTACTAGTGCTAAACACAAGATCTATAGTATCGGCTACTGTAATTGATGTTGTACCAATAGTGAGCTTAGTAGTGGCAGCTGTAGTAGTTGTGCCAGTCTTCAGTAAGATTCTTCCTGCAGTACCAGCTGATGTCGCGCCCCCGCCACCTATTCCAGCAGTAATTGTAATATCCCCGCCATTACCACCGTTGTTAGTCCCACCACTACTAGCAGCTCCACCAGCTCCAGAAGTAATAGTTATGGGGGCACCATTACCACCACTGTTAGGGGTAGATAAACTTGTAGCACCACCAGCTCCACCAACTAGCGCCAACGTTCCGCCATCACCACCAGTACCTGGTTGCGCACTACCGAAAGCTGCGCCTCCGCCATTACCAGTAGTTATTGTAACGCCACCACCAGTTGCACCGGTATTCTGGCCGTTGGCGAATATTGCACCACCACCTGTCCCTGCCGTAATCGTAAAGTTTCCACCTCTGCCACCAGTGTTTGCGACGCCCGCAGTAGATACTCCGCCAATCCCGGTAGTGAACGAAATATCTGCACCATGACCACCAGTGCCAGAAGTTCCAAGATTTGTATTTCCACCGGTAGCACCAGTTACCGTTATGGAAGTAGTGGCGTCTGTGCCAACAGACCCGCCACCTGCAGCTGGTTGTGAACCAAAAATACTCAACATCGACCCAGGTGAAGCTGTACCAACCCCAAACCTCTCATTAACTTCGTCGTAGACGGTGGTACCACCTGCCCCAAAGATAACTTTGCCCACTGTACCGTTAGAACTAGACCTTAAAGTTAAGTTCTCCCCTGACCCAGTACCACCAATTAAAGTCTGGCCACCACTGCGACCGGCTAGGAGTGCGTATTGGCTTAATGGATCAGCGTTATATGCGACACCATTTATCTTAGAAACAGTTGGATTTGGATATGTGCCTGATAGATCACCGCCGGCCGAGCCACTAGGTCCAGTAGTTAGATAAGCGACACTCCAGGCCGAGGCGGTGTTGACGCTAGTCGAAATACAAGTAAAAGCTGCGGTCGAGGAGGCAGCCATAGCTTGCACAGTATTACTGCCATTAGACTGAACTGTAACCACACCACTGCTGTTATTTGTAATTAAGAACCTGTGGCCTAATACTAATGTACTTGTATCTGGCAAAGTAACGGTTTGGGTGGTTGAGCCCGTGAAGAACTGTTGCTGTTTATCGTCTACGGTTAGTGTCGTAGTTCCAGCCGCCGTGGCGGTTGTAGCATAGCCAGCTAGGAAGTTATCAGCTGACATGTTGGCGTTAGAATCACGTGTCGCTAAAGTACTGGCAGTAGCGGCTGAAGCTACCCCAGAACCAGTTGACAGCCCAGTAATAGCTGGGGTGGTTAATGCCGGCGATGTCATGGTCTGTACACCCGTGAAAGTGTTAGCCGCATCAGTTCTAGCGATAGTGGCATTAGCATCTGGGAAAGTATAGGTTCTGGCTGATGTTGGACCGGCAATAGTTACTACTTGTGAAGCTATGGGTAATGTAGTGTTGGAGTCAGGCGCAGTAATAGTCCTGGTGTTGCCAGATGTAATGCCGGAAACCTCAAACTTCAACTGCTTGGTGGCATCACCATTATCTTGTAGCGTAAAGACGCTATCAGATACTGTCGAAGGACCTGTAGCTCCAGTTGAGCCAACTCCCGTTGCGCCAGTCGCACCTACTCCGGTAGCACCAGTTGGACCGGTTGATCCGGTAGCACCTATAGGAGCAAAAGTGACCACCATATCGCCGGCAGCAGTGCCAAGCGTGCCATTATCAGCTATGTAAATTACGTTTAATTTTCGATAGCCGGTAGCGGAAGTAACTGATGTAAGAGTAAATAGTGCGAAGTTAGTCGGCGTCGAATTGTTGAATATCTTTACAACTCCACCGCCAAGATTATCTAACCAGTTAGTGACAGTGCTGCCATTGCTGTCAAGTAGATCAATAAATATTTTGGTTACGGACGAAACTGTGGCATTGTTTAGCTTTAATTTACCGTTACCAGGATCACTATCAGTATTATTTGAATTATCATATGTATAAGTAAAGCTATCGCCACCACTATTGCCGATTGGCCCGGTAGCCCCGCTAGCTCCGGTCACACCAGTAGCTCCGGTTACGCCAGTAGCACCAACCGAACCTGTCGCCCCGGTGCTACCAACACCAGTTGCTCCAACTGCACCAGCCGTGCCGGTAGCGCCAGTGGCTCCTTGACCACCTGCACTACCAGTCGGGCCAGTAGCTCCTTCCGGACCGCTGCCGTAGAAATAGTTACTTCCATCAGACCAGACGAAGATACTTTGGTTTTGGATAATTGAAGTGGTACTTGCCGAACCATTCAAATTTGGTCCGTTTGGATCAACAGTCAATGAACTAGCATTAAGATCAATGATGGTTACCATCCATGGGCTAGCTGGTGCCGTGGCTGGCAGCTTGGCAGTCAGACTTGAACCATCAAAAGTAATCTCTTTGCCATTATCACCAGATAATATTGTGTAGTCAGCTGTCTTGGCTAAGACGCTACCAAAACCTAGACCCGAACTACCAGTCGCGCCAGTTGATCCTTGAACACCAGCCGAGCCGGATGACCCGGTCGCGCCGGTTGAACCTTGGGCACCAGCCGAGCCAGTTGACCCGGTCGCCCCAGTTGAGCCTTGGCCACCAGTCGTGCCTGTCGCCCCCGTAGCTCCAGTGGAGCCAACGGGTCCAGTAGATCCGGTATCTCCCTTATGAGCAGCTAGTTGCCAATAAGTTTGCCAAACAGCACCAACACCCGGTTCATCATCATTTGATCCAGACGTATGAGCTAAGATACACGAATAACTTGAGCCATTGTCAGTTACCTGGTCAGCCAAATTGTATGGCGTTGCTGTAGCCCAATCACCTTTAAAGGTTGTCGAACCGCCAGCAGTACCTTGAGGCCCAGTTGCCCCAGTCGATCCGACGCCTCCAGTTGAACCAGTTGGACCTGTGGCACCTGTGGAGCCCGAACCTGTCGCTCCTGTCGAACCCTGTCCTCCAGCACTTCCGGTCGGTCCAGTCGCACCAGTAGACCCATCAATTCCAGCAGAACCAGTAGCGCCAGTTGATCCATTTGATCCAGCCGTCCCAGCTGGGCCTGTCGCACCTGTCGCTCCAGAAGTTCCGGCAGTGCCAGTGGCACCTGTTGAACCCTGTGGACCGGTCGGGCCCAGCGGCGCGAAACTTAAAACCAAATCGCCGCTGCTGGTTCCAAGAGCTCCGTTATTATCTAGATAAGTTACGTTTAGTTTTCGGTAGCCGGCCGTGATGGTTACAGAGTTAAGTGTAAATAAGGCGAAGTTAACTGGGTTTGAATTATTGAATAACTTCAAGAAGCCACTGTTGAGACTATCTAACCAGGCCGTGACTGTGCCGCCGTTGCTGTCAAGCAAATCCACAAATATTTTGGTTACTAACGACAGATTTGAGTTATCAAATTTAAGTTTTCCATTACCTGGATCGCTGTCAACGGTACTAGAATTGTCATATGTAAAAGTGAAGCTGTCCCCGCTAACACTACCTTGTGGTCCAGTAGAGCCAGCAGCACCTGTTGCTCCCGTACTACCAGCTCCGCTGGCGCCAGTATTACCTTGGCCACCAGCTGTGCCGGTTGGCCCAGTAGCCCCGGTTGAGCCAACACCTGTAGCTCCTGTTGAACCGGTCGCTCCCGTCGAACCTGATCCTGTCGCCCCAGTAGAACCTTGTGATCCAGCTGAACCAGCCGGACCAGTTGCCCCAGTTGTACCAGCACCAGTTGCCCCTACATTACCCGTGGGTCCTGTTGCGCCAGTCGCTCCGACCACGCCTGATCCCGCTGTTGTATCTACATAATTTTTACTTGCTGCATCATTAGCACTATTTGGAGCTGGTACTTGTGGCGAAGAACTAAAGGTCTTAACTCCACCTATGGTCTGAGAGTTGGTTCTATCAACTACATTCTTGAGTGTTCCGTCGGAATTATGGGCAACTTCAAGAAAAGAATTGAGTATGTCTCCCCAATTACCGTCGTCACCTCCAGGGGTTGGTAGTCTCGCCATAGTTTATAAGTCCATTATATTTTTTGTATATGTCTACCCCGATTAAGCTTATACTTAACAGTTTAGTATATTCGGTGGGTTTAGAGCAAGCAAAAAACCGGTTTAAAAACAAAAACATCAATCAGGCATACGAAGATTTATAATTGACCTAATTAGTTTTGAAAAATTGCTACTTTTAACCCCGTCATCGCTACCGCCAGGAACAAACTATCTGGCCGCCAAGCCAATTACTTTAATATCGATCAATTCGTGGACAGCTAGTGCCCGGCTTTTTTAATAATCCGACGATTATAGCGTTTGATCAACCATCTAAAAATGAAAACTAGCAAGACGATTAGTATCAATAAACCAATAATTAGTTTATAGGGTATAACCCAAAATGTGATTGAACCTACCAGGACTTTGCCTTGGGTGCCATAAGCTAAATTAACAGCGGCGGTATATTTACCAAACAACCATTTTTTACTCCACGGCTGTTCAAATCGTCTAGTACTGTCTGGTAGGATATTGCCTTTTGTGCTATTAACGTTGAGGCTAGCGACTTGTTTTCCGAACATGTTAGTGACGACTAAGTCTCCGATGGGCTTAACGTGAACGTTGCCGGTGTTAGTTATTCTCTCTACGAATGTCATAGACTTTGCTCCAAACAATGAACTAGATTTTGATCCAGGTTGAGTAAAGAAGCTGGTCAATTGTAGATTTTCTTTGATTTGGCCACTAACCCTGACTAACAATAAGATTCCCGCACTTGCAGCTAAAGAAACGGCGGTTTGCTGCTCGGCTGGAGCGGTGCCGCTAAAACGGATGACACCGTAATGACCGCCAGCTTCAGCATTGGCCGGGATGGATACTGGAACAATCAAAGTTTTAGTTTGTTTTGCTGCTAGTGGAATAGAACCAAGTGGTTGAATCCAGCTAATAACTGAAGCTGTCGCTGGTAAATCGCTCTTTAGCAGCACTTGTGGGTCACCAGTTTCATCTTTAGCCCGAAAATCATTAACCGTGGCCTTAAATACTAGATCACCTGTTGTGACATTGAGGATAGATAACTTTAGATTATAGGTCTTGCCCTTATCGCCATTTAGCTCAATGATGACTGGTGAAATCTGTAAACCTTGAGCCACATCCGGAGCGGCCTTAGAAACTCCAGGACTCGCTACTGCTACTAACAAGATAAGAATTGCACTAAGTGCAAGTAGTGCTCGCCTCATATGGCTCAATCATAACACAGTTGCTGAGCGTGTCCGTATTTAGCTTGTTATTAAAAAGTTGCCGTGGCTATATAGGTAAGAGTTGTAGAGTAACTGCCAGGCTTGGTAGATCCGGCAACATTGGCTATATAACTTACAGTATACGTATTGGAATTAGTTGGTGCAGACGCCGAGGCTACACTATCACCGGTCACAAATCTAAATTGATCAGCTGTATTATAGTTTGAAGTTGCTGTACCAGATCCTGTACCCGATACGTTTGATCCGACAGAAGGAGTAGCATTTGCCTTGAGATTAATACCAAATTGGCTTGCCCCCTGGCTACTTGCCGTTTGGCTGGCTAAAGCTGTAATAGTGTTGGCGCCTGAGGTTAAAGTTGTGCCATTAACAGTTATAGCATAGCCGCTGTTAGCGTTAGTGGCAGCTGACATAGTTGAGGTACCGGAACCAGTTGTACTAGTGGTTAATGTACCGAGCGCAACAGTGGCAGAAGATAGGGTGAACGTCAAAGTCTCATCAACGCTAGCTGTAACCGTAATTTGCCCGGCCGTAGAAGAGGCGACGGTACCTATATCAACACCGGTTGTCCAAGCATCATCTGAATAGGTTGCTAAACGGGCGTAGAAGGTACTGTTGGTTGCCGAGGGATTAACTACGTTGCCAAAAACTACCGTTTGGCTCCCTGTCGGTGCTGCCGAGTTGCCAGTCTTTTTTATTCTTAATTTGCCAGCTGTAGATGTATTGACAGTCCAGCCTGAAGCGTCACCAAGGTTAGTAGGTTGTGAAGACAGTGTAGAGGTTGAGTTATCAAAACCAGATGGCGTCGTACAAGTGCTACTGGCTGTAGTACAGATTACTGCTTCAAATGATTGCAATGTCGTGCCCGACGGCACGGTAAACGTAAAGGTATAAGTAGTGGTGGCACCACCGACAGAACTGCCCAGCGTCAAAGCGCGGCCAGTTATTTGGGCAGCACTCGCGGTACTACTGAAGGCCATCAAAAATACTGTTAGTACTAAACTAGCTGCTATTCCAAGATAAGCAACTCGATTTAACAATCCCGGTTGTGTATTTTTCATAATGCTATTATGTAGTCAGAATAATGGATATGTTTAAATATTGCAACCTAACTAATCGGTCTGTTAAGTTCAAGCTACTAGTTTTGGGTCTGTCTTTGATAGTAGTTCTTTTAACTGCTAGTCATGTCGCCCTGGCCAGCCCTTTTGGTATTGGTGTATTTGGTGCCAATGTGCCTTTTGGTAGTGAAACCAGCTTAACTATCTCCACCGACGGTAATGTAAGCATACCTGTGACTCCGACGCCAACAGGTGTTCTTGCTACCAGCACTAGCAACGTCACAATTACCTCGACGGATGTAGTTGGCTATAAACTTTATATTCGGGCCAATTCCAACACTAGCTTGAATAATGGTGGCAGCAATATCGTCGCTAGCAGTAATGTCAGTCCAGCGGCACTTTCCGTCAATACTTGGGGTTACAACACCGATGCCAGCACCAATTTCGCTGGCGTCACCTTGTCGGACGTACTTATCCGAACTGGCACTGGTCCATATACTAGTGGTGACTTAACAACACTCACTTACGGGCTTAAAATCGATGATAGCCTGCCGGCCGGCAACTACAGCTCAACTATTGTCTACACTGCTGTGCCACAAACCCAGTAGAAACTCTCTGCTATTTTACTTTCTGAGTCGTAACAATGATCTGTACAACATTGACATTATCAGGGGTGGTAATGTATTGTATATAATATAAAACCACTTATTGCATATGAGAAGGATCAACGATGTCTAAAAAACTAGCGAAATTGTTCAATAAACCGGCACAAGCTGCCAAGGCAATTACTAAACATCAAAAATCTGAAAAAAGATGGCTAAAATTCAGATCATTTCAAATAGTGTCAATGGTTCTTATATTTATTACTGCGGTAATATTGCAGCAAGTTATACCACAGGAAAATCATGCTAAAGCTGCTGACCTTGGTATTCACAACATCAAGCATGTAGTCGTGATCATGCAGGAAAATCGATCATTCGATTCATACTTCGGTACGTATCCGGGTGTTGATGGAATTCCGATGTCAAACGGTGTTCCAACGGTCTGTAATCCAGACCCGACTAACAATACTTGTGTAAAACCGTATAACGACCACAATGATGTTACTCAAGGAGGTCCGCACACTTCAGCCTCAACCGTAAGTGATATTAATAACGGACAAATGGATGGTTTTGTTTCATCGGCACATAATTCACAAACTTCTTGCTTTTATGCGGCTCCAAATTGTCAAGATGGACCATATAACACTACTGATGTAATGGGATACAAAGTTCGAAGCGACATTCCAAATTATTGGAAGTATGCCGATAACTTTGTTCTACAAGACCATATGTATGAACCAAATTCATCATGGAGCCTTCCAGAGCATTTGTTTCAAGTCTCTGGGTGGTCCGCAAGCTGTACAACACACAATGATCCTAGTAGTTGTACTAACTCTCTCGATCAGAAGTTTGGTGGAAACGCTAACCCTATTCACGCTTGGACAGATATGACCTATCTTCTGCACAAGTATGCTGTTTCGTGGGGCTATTATGTTACCAACGGGACCGAACCCGACTGTGAGAACAACCAGAATCTTAGTTGTGAACCTGTACCTCAAACTCCAACCACACCAGGTATTTGGAACCCCTTGCCTTTATTTGACACAGTTAAAAATGATAATCAGCTAGGAAATATTAAATCAGTCAGCAACTTTTATTCTGAAGCCCAGGCCGGAACATTGCCCGCTGTATCATGGGTAGTTCCTTCTGGCGATAATAGCGAACACCCACCTTCACAAACTAGCTCCGGACAATCCTATGTCACAAGTTTAGTTAATGCTGTCATGAGAAGTCCGGACTGGAATTCAACCGCCATCTTTGTTTCTTGGGATGATTGGGGTGGTTTCTATGACCATGTTAATCCGCCAGTAGTCGATGAAAATGGATACGGATTAAGAGTACCGGGACTAGTCATTAGCCCCTTTGCTAAGCATGGTTATATAGATAGCCAGACTCTGTCCTTCGATGCCTTTAACAAATTTATCGAAGATGATTTTCTAAATGGTCAGCGTCTTGACCCGCTAACCGATGGTCGTCCTGATCCACGACCAACAGTGCGTGAGAACGTTTCGATTCTTGGTGATTTGTCAGCTGATTTCGATTTTACTCAAACTCCTCGACCGGCACTACTATTGCCAGTACATCCCACTACAACCCTTACTCTACGTACACCATATCAACCAGTAAACGTATCTTCTACGCCAGGCAATGGACAAGCTACACTTAAATGGAAGACGCCATTTACGAACGGGGGTTATCCAATTACAAGCTACAGGGTCATTCCATATTTAAACGGAGTAGCGCAGCCAACACGGATTTATACAACATTCAATCCTTCGAATATAATTGAAACTGTGACAGGCCTTACAAATGCAAAAAGCTACACTTTTAGAGCAGCGGCTGTTAACCAACTTGGAGTCGGAATCTGGTCACTACCAACGCCGGCAATTACAATTGGAACACCTTTAGCTCCTACTGGAATAAGTGCTACTGCAGGTACTGGTTACGCTAAAGTTTCTTTTTTGGCACCATCAAGCAATAATGGCTCGGCAATCACGAGTTATATCATTACTCCCTATATAGGTTGGTTTGCGCAGAAAAGTTCAACTTTTGGGCCGACTGCCATCACCAGAACAATATATGGGCTAACTGCTGGTACAACCTATACGTTTAGAGTCACTGCAACAAATGCCAATGGAACTGGAGTTTCATCCGTAAACTCTAATGCCGTAACTCCAAATTAATCGGGTTTTCGCTTAGACTTATTATTCTTTTTTGTTGGTTTAGCTTTTGGCTTAACATGTTTCTTTATTGCAGGCTTTATTTTGATAGATTCGGGTACTGTTTTTTCTACAGGCAAGGCCGCTTGTTTTTGCTTTCTTCTGATACGCATGACTATCAAACCAATGATTGCTATAAATAATGCGATTGACCACAGAGGAAAGTAAATTATCCACTTAGTTTTTTTGTAAGCCGGGTCATCACCTTGGCCCACTAGAAGCTTTACCTTGTAAATTCCTGGTAGTCCGCCTATGCCAATATTGTTATCTAATCGACGGATTGTATTTGGCAGGATTAAATGCTCGCTAATACTAGTACTGATGGAATGGTTAAAAATATCACTGACAGTGGCCACAACCTTGCTCCGAAAATGAGCACTGCCTGTACTGTGTACCCGTAAACCCCAACTCACTTGACGATCAAAAGAAAATGTGGGAATTTTGCTAGTTAAAACCTCACCCTTGTGGGTAACATTACCGGCAATAGTGGTGTAAAGCAGTAAGCCAACCCGGTCGATGGAGGTGACAATGTTTGATTTGTTCTTGACCGAGGCAAAAATGGCGATGTATTTCTCACCTGGTTCAGCATTGTTGGGAACACTTAGGATGTAGCTGCTGCTTTTGCTCTCACCTGGTTTTAGAATTAGCTGTGGACTGCCAAAACTTAACCATTTACCAACTTCCTCTAACTTGCTAAAGCTGTAATCATAATCTTCATTTATAATCCCAAAAGCTTCAGCCGATAGAGTTACTGTTGTTGCATTTTTACTGGGGTTTTGAACAACTAAGCGGCTATTAAACGCTTGACCTGGAGTAATAGTAATCTCTTGTCTAAGTGGAGCGATTGAAATACTAGCTGCAGATGCCTGAGCTGGAGCAAATATTGAGATAAGTACTATAAATAAAGTTAATAAATGTAGAGATTTCTTGAAACTTACCATTACGTTTATATTAACAAACTATTTGTATCTAATCTGAGATCTATTATAATCTCTACGATTTTTTAGATGAGGGGCTAGCTTGAACTGTTTTAGGTAACTTGGGCTTTTTGGCATTTTCGATAGTTTTATCAATCAGATTTTGCAATACCCCAACTGCTTGCTGTAGTTCCATGTGGGCCTCGCGAGTGCCATTCAAGTTAGCAATATTTTGGTCTAATAAATTTAAAGCGGCTTGGACGTCCATATTAATTCCCCTTAGTTGATAAGTTAATTATACACTAAGCTGTTAAACCAAGGTTTTGTAAAGCAGTGATAAGGGCATTAATGGCAGTAATAGCCGTGTTTCTATGCGCAGCTGTGTCCCATCCACCTGCTGCCGTTCCTGTACCGCCAGCCGGAGCAACTGTGATAGCAGCCTGTTGGACAATAGGTGTTGTACCATAAAATGCTAGCTTACCAAGTGTACCAGTGCCAATCTGCGTACCAGTAGTGGTGCCGAAGTTAAGGTTTATACCGTTTGCAATTGCTATATTGGTAGTTGCGATGGTCATTTTTGTAGTTGCAGCGGTCGTAGTAGTACCGGTCTGAAAGAATATCCTACCCGCCGTACCAGCAGATGTTGAACCTCCGCCACCTATTCCAGCCGTAATTGTAATATCTCCGCCATTACCACCATTGTTCGTTCCACCACTACTAGCACCACCACCTGTTCCGGAGGTAATTGTTATTGGGGCACCGTTGCCGCCACTGTTAGGGGTAGATAAACTTGCTGCCCCTCCACTTCCACCAACTAGCGCCAACGTTCCGGCATCTCCACCAGTACCTGCTTGCCCACTACCGAAAGCTCCACCTCCGCCATTGCCAGTAGTAATAGTGACACCACCACCAGTTGCCCCTGTGTTCTGGCCATTAGCGAATATTGCACCACCACCATTACCTGCCGTAATCGTAAAGTTTCCACCCCTACCACCAGTGTTTGCCACGCCCGCTGTAGATGCCCCACCAGCGCCAGTAGTGAATGAAATATCCGCGCCATGACCACCAGTACCAGAAGTCGCAAGATTTGTGTTACCACCTGTACCACCACTTACTGTTATGGAAGTAGTGGCATCTGTGCCAACAGACCCGCTACCTGCAGCTGGTTGAGAAGCAAGGACATTTAAAACTGAGCTTGGAGAGGCGGTACCAATACCTAGCCGGTCATTGGTTTCGTCATAAGCAGTAGTGCCGCCATTGCCAAAGATAACCTTGCCATCAAAACTGGAGTTAGATTTTACAGTCAGGCTATTGCCAGAAGCAGTACCACCAATTAAAGTTTGTCCACCACTGCGACCGCCTAGGAGAGCGTATCCAGATAATGTACCAGTTTCATCAGCTGTGAATGTTTTGCCGTCGTTTATAGTCAAAGTCGAACCAGTCGCTGGCGCCGTAATTGTAACTTTATTTATAGAGGTAGCGGTGGCGACATTAATGTTTGGAGTAGTCAGGCTAACACTAGATTTGATAGTTGGGTTGGGATAAGTACCGGTTAGATCGCCTCCTGCTGAACCAGTCGCTGGCCCTGTAGCACCAGTAACGCCCGTGGCTCCGGTCGGCCCAGTCGCCCCCGTATCCCCTGTTCTCGAGTAGAATATCTTGACGACGTCGTTGTTGGCGAAAGAACCAGCTGAGGTTACATAGCTTACGCTACAGCTGTCCCATGTCCCATTGTCGGTAATTGCGCCGGCAACCTGAAGTACCAAGATATTTCCTGGTGCCCCATCCTTTATCATGGTAATTGTTGTGCGGACACTGGAAGTTGTACTATCGTCCCAGGTTTGAATCAATGCAGCTATGCCGTTACTATCGCCATCAGTCTCACTAATTCGCAAAGCAGTAATAGAAGCTAATGTCGTCGAATCAAACTTAATTTTGCCACTAGTAGGATCACTACTAGCTGTATCATTAGAATAAGTATACTTAAGCCCAGCATCGCGCCCACTTGCGCCAGTTGCACCGCTAACACCAGTAGCACCATTTGGACCAGTTGCCCCAGAAGCACCGCCGGCTCCAGTAGCCCCCGTGACGCCAGTTGCTCCAACTCCACCAGTTGTGCCGGTTGCACCGATCGGCCCTGTAGCCCCGGTTGCTCCAACCCCACTGAAAACACTCCAAGCCGCAGCCGTGTTTACGCTAGTAGATATACAAGTAAAACTGGCTGATGTTGAGCCAGCCATTGCTAGTACAGTATTAGATCCATTTGACTGTACTGTTACTACACCACTACTGTTGTTGGTTATTAAGAAGTTATAGCCTAGAGTCAGTGTGCTTGTGTCTGGAAGTTTGACTGTCTGGGTAGTAGAGCCCGTAAAGAACTGCTGTTGTTTATCATCAACGGTTAGATTGGTGGTACCTGCTGCAGTAGCCGTTGTAGCATAACCGGCAATAAAGTTATCTGCAGAAATATTAGCATTAGAGTCTCGCGCCGCCAAAGTGCTAGCAATGGCTGCCGAGGCTACTCCTGAACCAGTTGGAAGTCCGCTAATCACTGGAGTAGTAATAGTTGGTGAACCTGCCAAAACTACTCCACCCGATGAACCGGTCGTGCCGTTTGATAAATCGCTCGCTGCTAATTGACCAACTGTGATATTCGCGCCAGTGCTAGTTTGTTTGAGTACCTGCGAGGTACCGCCAGAGCCACTCAAATCTGCGTTTGTACCACCTTTAGCCAAGCCAAGTGTCCCACTAATATTTGAGAAGTCAGCAAAAGCTATAAGTTTTCTTGTTGCTGCGGTTGTGATTGTGAAGTAAAGACTATCATTGTTGAATTCTACGGCGCCAGCTTCAGTACTTGTTAGCAGAGTTCCGGAGGTGAATTTTAGTGGCGCGGTTCCAGCCGTGGCAGTACCAGCCCGAATTGTAACGGTTTTGTGTCCACCATTTACAGCATTATCTGTTCCGTCGTCATAGTGCTCTTTTTTGAGCCACTGTAGGATGATATCGCCCCATTGACCGTCATCACCATTAACGAAAGGTAATCTTTGAGGGAATGGCATCTGCTAGATTCTCCAATAATTATAAGCGATTACTTTTGTAACTTGATCCAATAGATATACCGATATATTTGTGTCCCTCATATCTCAAGAGGCATTATATAACCTCAAGCACTAATAAAAAAGATTTTTACAAACTAAGTGCCAAACTTACTTGCCCCAAAGCCATGAGAAGCGACTACTTTGTGTTGTTCGGTGTGAGCATGACTATATTTATAATTGTTGAGACCTTTTATTAGCCCATTAATCCCAGTAAGCATCAGAAATCCAAGTCCAATATGCACCAGAAATTCCCGGCGTCCCATTGGCTTATTTAGCAACGTATCTAATGGACTTTGCGACATCTATTTTGTTGTTTTTGTTTTTGTAGGAACCCTATTAGCATAACCTATATGCGCCCAAATTGTCAATGGTTTTTTCAGCTTTAATTAGACCAAACTAGCTCTTGGATTTCGAGGTTTGGGGTTTAGTATCAACCTTTAAATGATCAAGATCTGGAGAGTTATTAAAAATGGCAATTCGCGTTTCCTGTGTCGCTACTTCTGATCTAGCTGCTAATGCCACTTCTCTAAGATAATTTCGAACTAACATTTCCAGATTATCAAAACCAACATTTTTAGCGATAATATCAAGCTCTTTGTAAACATTTGAATTTATCTTGATATTTAGCTGCTTGGAAGAGGATTCTTTTTTAACCATATAGGGAAGTTTAGCCAAATATAACTGTTTTCGCAAATGTCTCAAATTATCTTAAATATGCTAATATATTAGTGGTCTAAATAAAACAAAAACACCATGATAAAACAAAGTTCCGGCCGTCGTGGCAAATATTTCCGAATTCTCGGAATAGTGTTCGTAATTGGACTTCTTGTTTTCAATTTAACTAACAATGTCGCCAAAGCTGTTACTCAAAGCGGTAATGTCAAAGTGGCGGCCCGAGTACCCGGTCCCCCTCCCTCCGTAGCTTCAACAATTACTCAGCCAAAAACTGGTGATGTTTTGAGAAATAGTCCAATCGAAGTCAAAGGTGATTGCCCTGAGAAGGGTTTAATTATTAAGATAATTGATAACGGTCATTTTGTCGGCTCAACTATTTGTACTGGTAGTGGAAACTTTAGTCTTAGCATCTCTTTATTTTTAGGTAAAAATACTCTGGTTGCCCAGGAATTTGATGCCCTAAATCAACGAGGTCCGGACTCTGCTCCCGTGATAGTTTCCTTTGGTCCAACTTCGAGTAATACTGTGGCTATTGCCAAAGCGGGCATAAGCCATTTGATGATTAGTTTGATGGAAAACTACAATGGTTATAGCGGTTGTGTACCGGGGCAACAATTCAACTTACCTCTTCGAGTTAGCGGTGGAGTACCACCTTACGCCGTCTATATTGATTGGGCCGACGGATCCAGCTCACTGGCCAGTCTAAAAAACTCTAAAGAACCTCTTATTGCCAATCACAATTATAAACAAGCTGGAAATTATCAAATTAATGTTACGGCAAGTGATGATGCTAACCAACACACTTTGCTAAGTATTATGGTAGTTATAGACGGACCAGCCCCATCAGTAGCTGCCCAAATTGGAAACGTAGCTAAGTCTATTTGGCATTTAAACTGGTATTACCAACTTGAGGGTATTTCACTGCTGATCATAGGCTATCTCTGGGGTCGGTTTAGCCATTCACCTAAAACAAAAAAATCTAAGAAGCCTTCACTACGTTATCTATCCGGCGCTGTTCGTCGCGGGCCTTAAGTACTTGGCGTTTATCATATTGTTTTTTACCTCGGCCGATTGAAATTCGCAGCTTAATGTAGCGACCGCCAGTTAAAATCTCTAGTGGAACAATGGTTTGACCTTGCTTCTTAGCTGCCATCAATCGATCAATTTCTTTGCGTTTGGCAAGGAGTTTTCGACTTCGAGTTTGATCTGATTCGCTTATTGGTACCCCAGCACTTGGACTGATAGTGGCATTTATAAGCCATAGTTCGTTGTCTTTAATAGTGACATAGGCTCCTCGGAGTTGACCATGCCCCAATCGGAGGGCTTTAGTTTCCCCGCCGCTAAGTTGCATACCCACGACGAAACTATCTCCTAGCTCGTAATCAAACTTTGCTCGGCGATTAGAAATGCGTTTTGTCTGGTTGCTATGCTTCTTTTTCATAACTCAAATATTGTACCAGTAAAAGCATAATAAGTATAGACAATAAGCTTAAAAAGTTACCTAATATTATTTAGTTTTGCTAAACTCTTGCTCGGCGACTTTCCAAAGTGAATCATCACCAAATTTTACTTTTCGCCAATACCAGTATTCTGCTCCCCATAAATAAATTTCCCGTATACCAGTTGCTTCCCCATAACTAAAACGGTCTTTGAGCCGATTAGCATCTAATGACTTTGCTAACTCTGCTGATGAAGATGTTGGTCCAGTTATTCCGCCCGGTGGCCAAGGTTCAGCCTGGAGCTCATGAATTATCATATCCTTACCGGTAAGAATTTTACCTGCCCCTGCTAAGAAACCATAAAACCATGCTGGAAACGGATATTCAAAATAACGATGTGTCAACGTAGCATCCCAAACTCGTTTATAAACAGAGACACCAAACTCGTCTGGTGTGGGCATACCAACCGGCAGCCCTATGGCATTATTACTTCGGCTGACAATGACTTTGTGGTTCGGGTCGAGTTGTTTGACTAAGTTAAATTCGTTAACTAAGCGCTGGCGGTCAAAGTTTTTACAGCGCCCAAAGACACTTAGGAAATACTCATTTTCGAGCTGGTAACTATCAAGCGCAGAATTATTCTTATAACGCTCAATAACTTTGTTCATGAAAGACGTTAGCTTAGGATACCAGACACTTTCGGGCATTGTGTCCACTTGGGTCCAACCAGGCGCATGGCACTCTGGCCATCTGGGTTGACGAAGACCAATAGCCAGACTTACTTTGGCCCCGGCAGCTTGGGCCATAGCAAACTCCCAATCTAGTTGACTAAAATTATACTTACCTTCTGAGGGTTCTACATCATCCCAATAACCAACCAAACGAAAATTCTTAACCCCTAAATCAGTAATCATGGCTTGCATTGTGTTTTTAGGATTTAGTCCCAAACCGGAGGCATAATCTGGAATAAAAGTTACTCCTAGCTTCAAGGGTTTATTGGCATTTTGTGCTATATACCACCTTGCGATACCGTACATCGTACCGACAACAAGAACGACAATGGCGATTAGGGTTAAAACCAGCCGGCGCCAAAAAGTTTTTTTAGGAAGTATATTGAGCAGCAAAGAATAAACACTAGCCACTAGCCAATACACTATTGGCTTAAACCGATTAATAATTCGCTTTTTACTATTTTTTGTGCCGGCTTTTTTCACTGACTTCTACTAACCTGCTATAAACTTATATGGATGCCCAACGACAAATCGCTAACGCTTAGCATAGTTATACCAGTTTATAACGAA
>CAZZAE010000018.1:0-18407 GCA_964652125.1 uncultured Candidatus Saccharibacteria bacterium | reverse complement strand
CTATAAAATCTATACTCTATAGAGTGTATGTTTGTGGATAAAGTTTCAGTAACGGCAAAAGCTGGCAATGGCGGTAATGGCATTGTTAGTTTTCGTCATGAAAAATTTATAGATAAAGGTGGTCCCGATGGTGGGGATGGTGGAAACGGTGGCGACATTGTTTTTTTGGCCAGCCGCAATCAAAACACACTAGCTGCATTTCGCTACGCTAAAGAGTTAAAAGCTTCACCCGGTGAGTCTGGTGGCAAGCGCAAGATGCGCGGAAAAAGTGGCCAAGATTTAATCGTACCCGTACCAGTGGGCACAGTTGTTCAAAACGAAGAAGATCAGATTATTGCTGATCTTACCCAGGACGGCCAACGAGAAATTATTGCACTGGGTGGTAAGGGTGGCTTTGGCAACGCTCATTTTGTTTCGTCTCGTCGCCAAGCCCCTAGGGTAGCTGAAAAAGGTGAACTGGGTGAGAATAAAATTCTAACACTGGAACTTAAGCTAATTGCTGACGTTGGCTTGGTCGGATTACCAAATGCTGGTAAGTCCACGTTGCTGTCGAGCGTTAGCAATGCTCGGCCTGAAATAGCTGATTATCCCTTTACGACGCTGCAGCCCAACTTGGGTGTAGTTGATATAGATTCCAAAGCTAGCTTATTATTTGCTGATATTCCAGGACTAATTGAAGGAGCTAGCGGCGGCAAAGGGCTAGGAGATGAATTCCTACGTCACATAGAACGAACCAGCGTTATAGTACACCTAATAGATGTCTACCAGGACAGTGTGACCAAAGCCTACAAAACTATCCAAAAAGAGTTGAAAGCTTACAAAATTGATTTAACCAGCCGGCCTCAAATAGTGGTACTCAACAAAATTGATGGCTATGACCAAAAAACTCTAAAGAGAAAAGTTGCGCAGTTACAAAAACAAGTTCCGCCCAAAACTAAAGTCCTGACAATTTCAGCAGCCAGCAAGGCAGGCATTGACCAGCTACTTTTTGATCTTAAAGCTATGGTCCAAAAAGATCGGGCCAAAGCTAAGCGATCGGATAAGACATCCGAATTACCGGTACTGCGATTTACGGGCGGCGAAAACTGGCAAGTCAATAAACAAGGTCAGCTATTTGTGGTTAGTGGTTCAAAGATTGAACGTTTTGCTCAGCGAACAGATTTTGACAGTCCAGAAGGCATAGAGCGACTACGCGATATTATGCGCAAAATGGGCATTGTGGCTGAGCTAGAACGACAGCACATAGTCCCTGGCCAAAAAGTTGCTATCGGCAAACAACCGATATACGAATTTGAATACTAACTGCTTGAAATTGCGTTCAGGCGATCTTGATAACTTCCAATTAGAATTCCGTTAAAAACTTTGTTGCCCCCGTAACGCATTTTGGCGAGTCGAGCATTGATTTTAAAAATTAATTTTTCAGCAGCGGTCATAGGAATACCCCATTGCCTTTCTATTGATGCGAATTGGGCAGTTTCAGGCATCATAGCTTGACGGATCTCCCACAAGCTCTCTTGATTTGATTTACTTAATTGTTCGAGAGTTCCCCTTGGGACATCTAAGTTACAAATAGCTAACATTTTAATACCAGCATCTGTTGCTTGTAGGTATTCAAGTTTAGCAGAATGTGCTCTACTTGGTCGGATATAAATTGTCCCAGCTGCAAGACCTAACATAACAGCACTACTGTGAACATAGTCACCAAGAGGCAGGCCACTATCCGCCAGGGAGCGAGCCATGTCGACTACGGCATCGGTTTTCATAGCTAAGTCAAGACCGCGTACCGACCGGCAAGTGGCCAACATACCTAAATAATTATCAAGGTGAGAGGTAGCTGTGTGGACGACTTCTTCATGAACTAATAATTCAATAGGTCGATCCGCCGATAAATTTGGTCCCATTTCACTCATCAAGCCAATTGTAAACTAATCAGGTAAATTTGCAACTTTCCCTAAAGTGTTAGATGCTAAACTATTAGTATGGCGAAGACTTTTTATTTCTACGATTTGGAAACCACTGGTTTTAATTCCAGGCAGGGTCGAATCATGCAGTTTGGTGGTCAGCGCACAGATCTTAGTTTAAAGACAATAGGTAAACCAGATAAGTTCTACGTTAAGATTACTGAAGATATTCTGCCTGATCCGGGTGCCGTATTGGTGACCGGAATAACTCCGCAAAAAACACTTGCAGAGGGCATATCAGAGTCTGAATTTGCCAAGTATTTTAACGATCAAATCGCAGCCCCCGATACTATATTTGTAGGCTTTAATACCATTCGCTTTGATGATGAGTTCGTGCGCCATTTGTTGTACCGCAACTTTTATGATCCCTACGAGTGGCAATGGCAAGATGGTCGCTCTAAGTGGGACCTATTAGACGTAGCGCGCATGACAAGAGCTCTTAGACCAGGAGGCATAAAATGGCCCTTTGATTCTAGTGGAGCACCGAGTAATCAGCTCGGGTTGCTAACGTCAATTAATAATCTTTATCATTTGAGTGCCCATGATGCCCTGAGTGATGTCGAGGCCACTATGGCCCTGGCTCGTTTAATTAATACCAAACAGCCCAAACTATTTGAGTTTTTATTGTCCATGCGTCTAAAGGGTAAGGTTGCCGAGCTAGTCAATACGAACGAACCTTTTGTCTATACTTCGGGCAAATATCCCAGCCAGTATGAAAAAACTACAGTTGTAATAAGTCTGGCTGAGCATCCCAAGCAAGGGGCAATAGTTTATGATTTACGTAGTGATCCAACGCCGTATACCAAGCTTAAACCGGCTGAGTTAGCGGCAGCTTGGCGTCGACGAGATCCAGCTGAGGGACCAATCCTGCCAATTAAGACGCTTAAATTTAATAGGTGCCCAGCAGTAGCACCACTTAGTGTTTTAGATAAAGACAGCCAAACCAGGCTACAAATTGATATGGCTCAAATTGAGGCAAATGCTCAGTCTCTAAAACAGATTAAAGACTGGCCTAAAAACCTGATGGTGGCTCTTGAAATATTGGACAAACAGCAACAAGAACGTCTGCTGCCAGATGCCCAAGACGTGGATAATCAGCTGTATGACGGCTTCTTTAGCGGGGCAGATAAGCAGGCCATGAGTTTGGTACGAGCTGCAGAGCCCAGCGAACTTAGCCAGCTGTTACCAAGTCTTAGTGACAATCGGTTAAAAGCCCTTTTGCCCCTATATAAAGCTCGTAATTATCCCAGGCTGTTATCACCGCAGGAGCTGTCTGACTGGCATCAATATTGTTTTCAACGTCTACAGGCTGGTAATAAAGACAGTCGGCTCGACATGTACTTTAAAAATATTGAAGAGCTTAGAGCCCAATCTCATACGACCCCGGAGCAAAAGACTATACTCGATGAGTTGAAGCTTTATGGACAAAGCCTCTTAGGCGGTTAAGGGTATGACCGGTTGAGCTTAAAACATATTTAGTGATGGGAACAATTTGACGAACTAGCTGTCTGAGTGAGGAAACTTCCATTAATAGCAGGGCCATAATTAAAACAATGGCTGAAAAACCAAGAATAAAACCTAAACTTATTTGAGTATTTGTTCCGGGGATAAGCCCCAGAACTATAAACTGCAGCATCATAACCGTGTCCTCTGATTAACTGCAATTCTATACTAATTAGCACAAATGTCAAGATTATTTTATACAATGCTTATGCTAAGTATTTATACCAGCGACGTAGCTACCTAAAATGGTTACCTCACAACCCTGTTTTTTAAGAGACAATTTAATGTCGTTAAAGATCTTCGTATTAGCCGATGCTGCAACGTCAAGATAAAACATATAATGCCAGGCTTTATCTATAATCGGTCGAGATTGTAACTTAGTTAGATTCATTTTTTGGTCAGCAAAAACTCCAAGTGCCTTATGTAAGGCGCCAGGTTTATGGTGAGTAGTTAAAACCAGCGAAGTCTTATTAGCTTCTTTATTAACGATAGTCTGCTTCTCCAAAACAACGAATCGTGTGTAGTTTTGCCGGTGAGTCTCAATTTCCGAAGCTAAAATCTCAAGGCCATACAACTTAGCAGCTTCAACAGAACCTATGGCAGCTTTATGGGGGTTACCCCATTTTTTTATCGCCATAGCACTTGCGGCAGTGTCATGTTGTTCAATACGCTTGGCGCTTGGTAAATGCTTATCAAGGTATGTTTCACACTGAGCCAGAGCTTGTAGCTGGGAATGAACCTCGGTAATGTCGGCCAATTTAGCACTTGGTAAGCCCATTAAACACTGTTTAATATGCAAGTAGAGCTCGCTACTAATCCAAAACTTGTATTTGATCAACAAATCATAGGTCTGGTTGATAGACCCAAACAGAGAATTTTCTAGTGCTACTACGATTTTATCGGCTTTGTCTTCAGCAAGAGCAGCAAAGGTGGCTTCAAAAGTCTCACAGGTTACAAGTTCAATGTTATTACCAAACAACCGCCTAGCGGCAATGCTATGAAAAGAGGCACGTTGCCCCTGGATAGCTACTCGAAGTGGCATAAAACCCAACTCATTTATAATTCTAGACTATCACAAAGACACCCAGGGACTGGTATTTTTCTCTGTTTTAGCGTATAATTGCTCGACTTATGATTGATAATATAGTCGTAAAAGGGGCCAGGGAACACAACTTAAAAAACGTTGATGTTGAGATTCCACGCAATAAATTTGTAGTTATAACTGGACTGTCTGGATCTGGTAAATCATCTCTTGCCTTTGACACAATCTACGCTGAGGGACAACGCCGCTACGTCGAGTCACTTAGTTCCTACGCCCGTCAATTCCTGGGACTAATGGAAAAACCGGATGTCGATCAAATTGACGGCTTAAGCCCAGCTATTAGCATTGATCAAAAATCTACTAGTCGAAACCCCCGCAGTACTGTCGCAACAGTGACTGAAATTTATGATTATCTGCGTCTACTATTTGCGCGCATTGGTGTACCGCATTGTCCAGTTTGCGGCAAACCTGTAACTCGGCAAACTACAGCTGCTATAGTTGACCAAATTTCTGGTTTGCCCTCGGGCGCCAAGTTAATGGTTTTGGCACCAGTGGTAATAGACAAAAAAGGAGCTTTTGAGCATATTCCAGAACAATATATGCGAGCTGGCTTTGCCAGGTCCCGAGTTGATGGTGTTGTCTATTCGCTAGATGAATTCCCAACACTTGATAAAAACTTCAAACATAAAATCGAAATCGTCATCGATAGACTAGTCAATGATGCAGATAGTCAGGGCAGGTTGAGTCAATCTATCGAACAAGCCCTAGATATTGCCGAAGGCAAAGTTGTTGTTCTCAATGCTGACAACAACCTAGAGTCGGCGTACAGCTTAATGTATGCCTGCATTGACCATCCCCAAGTTGCAATTCCAGAACTAGAACCGCGAACCTTTAGTTTTAATAGCCCCCATGGTGCTTGTCCAGTTTGTACAGGTCTAGGTTCTCGACTAGAAGTAGATCCCGGGTTGGTCATTCCCAACGGCCGACTGACTATTGCTGAGGGTGCAATTCGCCCATTTAATCGGGTAGCCGTTGATGCCTGGTACATGAAAAAACTCCAAGCTGTAGCTGATCGATATGGTTTCAGTTTACATGTGCCCACTGGCGAGCTTAGCAAAGATCAAATGGATAAAATAATGTACGGTACAGGCTCTGAAAAGTACCGAGTTTCTCTATCTATGGGACGCCATTTTGAAACTACATATGAGGGCGTGATACCAAACCTTGAACGACGCCACAAGGAAACCAACAGTGACTTTATGCGTCGTGACATTGAACGCTTTATGCAGGAACGACCTTGCCATGCTTGTCATGGCCTGCGACTCAAACCGGAAGTCCTGGCTGTAACTATCGTTGGAAAATCTATAATGGATATCTGCCAGCAATCCATAGATGAGGCCGTAACTTTTTTTGACACTCTAAAACTTGATGCGAAGCAGCAACATATTGCCCAACAAATACTAAAGGAAATTAAATCTCGTTTGGTCTTTTTACAAGACGTTGGTTTAAACTACCTCAACTTGCTCAGAAGTGCGGTTACTCTGTCAGGTGGTGAAGCTCAGCGCATTCGTTTAGCTACTCAGATTGGATCTGGTCTCCAGGGAGTTTTATATGTCCTAGACGAACCATCAATTGGATTGCATCAGCGCGATAATGCCAGGTTAATAAGTACTCTTAAAAATTTACGTGATCTAGGTAATACAGTTATTGTGGTTGAGCATGATGAGGAAACTATTCGAACTGCCGATTATCTTCTAGATATTGGACCTGGCGCCGGAATTCATGGCGGTCAAATTGTCGCGCATGGCAGTCCTGAGGTTGTCAGTAAGTCTAAACCCAGTATCACTGGACAATACCTGCGTGGTGACAAAAAGATATCTGTCCCTACCAAACGTCGCTCTGGCAATGGAAAATCATTAGTTGTAAAAGGGGCTCGAGAAAATAATCTTCACAATATTGATGTGGAAATACCGCTGGGCAAACTAGTAGTAGTTAGTGGAGTATCGGGAAGTGGCAAGTCTAGCCTGATAAACGATATCTTAGCTAAGGAATTATCGGCTCGTTTACACCGGGCAAGTACAGTGCCAGGTCATCATGATGAAATTATTGGCATTTCTCACTTAGACAAAGCCATTATTATTGATCAATCACCTATTGGCCGGACACCGCGTAGCAATCCGGCTACATACACCGGTCTTTTTACACCTATCCGTGAACTTTTTGCCTCAGTACCTGAAGCTAAACTACGTGGCTATAGTCCAGGTCGGTTTAGTTTTAATGTCAAAGGTGGACGCTGTGAAAACTGTAGCGGTGACGGCATTATTAAAATTGAAATGCACTTTTTACCTGATGTTTATGTAACTTGTGAAGTTTGCCACGGCAAACGCTACAACCGGGAAGCTCTAGAAATACACTACAAAGGCAAAACTATTAGCGATGTCTTGGAAATGACCTGTGAACAAGCTCTAGAATTTTTTATCAACATTCCGTCGGTAGCTCGCAAGCTACAAACCTTGGTGGATGTTGGTCTAGGTTATATTGGTCTGGGTCAACCCGCTACTACGCTTAGTGGTGGTGAAGCTCAGCGAATTAAGCTAGCAAGCGAACTTTCAAGGCGACCAACTGGACGGACTCTCTACATACTTGATGAACCAACTACCGGTCTGCATATGGCTGACGTTAACAAATTGCTACAAGTCTTGCACGCTCTAGTAGAAGCTGGCAACAGCATGATTGTTATTGAACATAATCTTGACGTCATAAAATCGGCCGATCATATAATAGATATGGGGCCCGAAGGTGGTGAAGCTGGTGGCAATGTTGTGGCTATTGGCACCCCAGAACAAGTAGCCAAAAACCCCAAAAGCTATACCGGGCAATATTTAAAAAAGATGCTTTAAAACTTCAAATAGAATTTACGAAGCAACACCACACAGATTCATAACTTGACCGGCAGCTAGCCTAAAATCATCAATAGTATGTGATCTGACTATTTCTCCCCGTGCGGCATCAAAACCATCTTTTTGATTGAAGGCAGCAAAATGCATTCTGTCTAACTCATCGTCGTATGCCCATGGTGTCAGTCTCCTGGGAGCAAGGTCCAAAGCTCTATCTACTAAATAAGTAGAGTACTGAACGGAATCAATATTAAAATGACCAGTTTCTTCAGCGTTATAGTCCGCAATTCCAATAATTGTACCTGGTGGAATATTAGCTTGACCAACTACAAATGGTTCCAGGGATAGTGCCGTGCTTATATCGTGTGTTTTTCGAAGGGCTAATGGTTGAGCGTCAGGAGAATGATAGACGCCAATTCGTGGCTGTGTAGGTCGTTTATCGGTTAATATTTGTTCTAGCGTATAGTGAAAAAATCTTTCGGCTTGATAACAAGCACTTTTTTTAGCGGCATCTACAACATTAGCGCTAAAACTTGGACGGTCTACATCTATTCCAGCGATAGGATAAAGTACATTTGTTACAAATGTCTGAATATCCGCGTCTGTATGGAATTCAGGATCAGAAAATGCGTGTCTTATTAAAAACTGACTTGGTTTAGGAGCGACTAAAACTGAATGAGTTGTAAATTTTCTATTTGCTAATTCGATTCTAAGCTTATCAATGACTTCTGCTTTTTTCTGAGCCGATTGCACTTCATCATCATTAGCAAAAGCTAATCGCAGAGCTTCTACGTCTGATTTAAACGCTTTACGATAATGTTTTACCTCTTTGTCTTGAAACCACATATCGATATATTAAACTATAAAAAGATAATAATATCAATGTTTATTAATGACGAAATCTTGACAAAATTTTGGTTCGAAACTTTTTGTCTCTTAGCAAGTGAATAATTGTCGGACCAAATGTAAGTAGTGTGGCAATTGCAACCGCTGGTAATAGATATTTATCAATATTGGGTATACGCTTGCCAAGCCAATGGCCCAGAAGAATTATGCTGGTTGTCCAGATTACAGCACCAGCCGCGTTAAAACTTGTGAAACGAGGTTTGGGCATATTACCAATACCAGCCACAACTGGGGCAAAAGTTCGTACTACCGGAACAAAGCGAGACAATAAAACAGTTTTCCCACCGTGCTTTTTATAAAATTCTTCTGAACGCTCTAGATACTCTTGACGGAAAATTATACCTTCTTTCTTGGAAAATAAACGCTTTCCGAAGCGAGCCCCGATCCGGTAACCCATTTCATATCCAGCCACGGCGGCGACAAATACAACCAGAAGTAACCATCCAAGCGGCAACTTACCCTGGGCTGCAAAGAAACCAGCTGTGAAAAGCAGAGTATCGCCCGGTAGGAAAAAGCCAGCTAACAATCCCGATTCTGCAAAAATAATACCTGCTATTAGAATTAGACCGCCGCTTTCAATGAGATGAGTAACGTCAAGCATTACATTGAGCATACCATATCCAACAGAGAAAAAATTTGTTATACTACGTCGGAATCTTAAGGAGTAATATGAGCAACGAAGAAATTGCATTAGTGCTCAAAGAGCGCACAGTTCAAGGCAAACAAGTCAGGCAGCTAAGACGAGATGGTCTAATTCCAGCCGTTGTTCATGACCATGGAAAAGCTTCCAAAATCGTTATGGTACCCCAAATTGAGCTGACCCGGGTCTTCCACGCAGCTGGAAAACACCACCCCTTAATGCTGACATTAGGTAAACAAACTTATATGGCTCTAATTAAAGACGTAGACTTTGATCCCAAAAAACACCAAATGCGTCACGTAGTTTTTAACGCAATTAAGCAAGATGAAAAGGTTCAAACTGAAGTCCCAGTTCACTTAATTGGTGATGCTCCAGCTGAAAAGGCTGGACTGATGGTAATTTCCAACCTGGATAGTGTTGAAATTGAAGCTTTCCCCAAAGATTTAGTGGACGAACTAACTGTTGATGCCACTGGTCTAGCGGAAATAGGCGATAAAATTACAGTATCTGACATCGTCGTACCAACCGGAGTAATTATACTTACTGAAGAAGAACACCCAATTGCCACCGTCGAGGAAACCAAGGCTCAAATATCTGAGGAAGAAGAAGCGGCTGAAGGTGAAGAAGGGGCAGAGGGTGAGGAAGCTACTGAAGGCGATGAGTCCACACCAGATAATAAGGCTGCTCAAGAAACTGAAGAAAAAAGTAAATAATCTATTTTCGTACTTAAAATAAATATCCACACCCTGACTTGACTGAGTAAGGTAAATGACGGATAATTTTTACCATAAACGTCATATAATACAAATATATAACATTGAAAATGAGCTTTTTAAAACGTTTGTCTAAAAACCAACATGGCTTCAGCCATCAACTGCTACTTCCGATTGCTGTTATTGCGGCTGTGACTGCGGTTGGTGGTTATGTCTTAAAACGCAGCCATGCTGAAAATTTCAATCCTTACTACTGCCCAGCTCCTCAACCTTCATTAGCTGGCTTTGATACCGACACTGCTGGACACTACCCCTGTGTTCATTATTTACAATATGTCCTTCGGAATGATGCTAGTCAATCCTCAGTAACCGTTAACGGATATTTTGATCAAGCTACCGTTAATGGAGTAAAAAATGTCCAACACATTGCCGGACTGACCATGAATGGTATTGTTGGCACTTCAACTTGGCAAGTAATTAATATGTTAAACGCCAGTAACACTCCTCCTAGCACGGGCACATTCTATTACAACACAGCTGGGATACATCATAATGCTGGAGGGTGTGCAGTCAATAACGGCGTGGATGGAGGTGTAACAGATCCTTGTAATGGTACAGGGTGGGCTTGGGCGCATGATACGACTGGTGAAGACTCAACAACCGCCGAAATGCAATACGGACCATATAGGGATATGTCAGTACCGCTGGGCAAACACGGTTTTCGGGTCTGCTTCAACTACACTAACCCTACAAATGCCACTGTATATTCTGACGTAACATACAATAATACCGGCACAAGAGTTGCGCTTGGGGGCTTTACTCGCAACGATTTAACTTATTGTAATTACGTACCTCTAACACCTGGTATGTATAGAAGTATGGAATTTAGATTTAGGGTCTTATCAGCACCGCTGGGCACTTATTTAGTTCTTAAATCCACAACTGTAAATCCATATTAGTCATTTTTGACTATTACTTACTCTCAGATACAACTAAGGTCTTACGCTCAGACAATACAGAGGTAATTCTTGATACAATAGTTGAGATGAGAAATAAGAGGTTAGAGAAAAGACTATCAGAATTACCCACGTCTGCTGGTGTTTATTTTCATAAAGACGCCTCGGGAGAAATTATTTATGTGGGTAAAGCTGCTAATTTACGCACCCGGGTAAGACAATATTTTCAAACTAGCCGAGTGAAAGACGCTAAAACCGATGTATTAGTGTCTGAAATTGCCGACATAGATTGGCAAACTGTCGATAGTGAAATTGACGCTCTTTTTTTAGAAGCTGAACTTATCCGCCGCTACCTGCCCCGCTACAACATCTTGCTGCGAGACGATAAATCTATGGTTTATGTACGCATAGATTACGACAGCGAATACCCAACCGTTACAACCACACGTCGGCCCCTGGATGACGGTGCCCGATATTTTGGTCCATACTTAAGCGCCCTCAGCGTCCGGCAAGCACTTAAACTACTGCGCCGAATTTTCCCCTATGCCACTCGCCGCTTAGTCGGCCAAAAACGTGCAACCTTGCATTACCACTTAGGGCTCGACCCCGGACTGGAAGAAGGCAAGACTAGTCTTAAAGATTACAGAACAAATTTGAGAAGATTGATAGCTGTATTGGAAGGCAAGCGCAAAAACATAGAGCGCGAACTTGAAAAGGATATGATTCGCAATTCTCGGACCCAAGATTTTGAAGCCGCAGGAATTATACGCAACCAGCTATTCTCACTGCAAAACTTAGGTAAACATGTAATTTTCAGCGACAAAGAATTTCTAGATATAAGTAAAGACCATGCCTTGGGCGAATTAGTAGATTTGCTCAACCTTAAAAAATATCCAGCACGAATAGAAGGTTACGACATAAGTCATATGAGTGGTACCAATGTAGTTGCCAGCCTAGTTGTATTTACCAATGGAGTAAGCAATAAGCGGGAATACCGTAAATTTAAAACTTATCGCAATCGCAATGATGACTTCGCTAACATGCAAGAAACCATAATGCGAAGGTTAAGTGAGCGCAATACCACAAAATGGGGAGTCCCAGACTTAGTATTAATTGATGGTGGCAAGGGTCAGCTTGAAGCAGCTATTAAAGCCCGTAATGAAGCAGGTCAATCGGCTATACCATTTATTGGCCTAGCCAAACGTGAGGAGCAAATAGTTCTTCGTCAAACTACAGATAAATCAAATCCGGGTAGCCAAGTGGTGCTAAACGATAAATTGTTGCAACAACTTGGCGGTTTTGCTCAGGAAACCAGTGACTTTATACTCATCAATCTACCGCACAGTACCAACTTAATTAAGTTATTACAGCGAATACGTGATGAATCACATCGCTTTGCAGTTAGTTATCACTCCACCCTCAAAAGCAAACAACAAACCGCTAGTATTCTGGATGAAATTCCTGGCATTGGGCCAACCACTCGAAAAAAGTTGATAAAAGCTTTTGGATCCACCCGCGGAGTTGGCAAAGCCTCGCAAGAAGAGTTAGCAGAAGTTATTGGCAATAAGAAAGCAGCCCTACTCCAAGGAAGGTTTATAAATTAAGCTACTTCTTGTTTTTGGTCAATTGCTGTTTTTGGTACATCTTATAAGCAAAAATCGCAATTATTACGACCTGATAAATGAGAAATATTATATTTGTCAGATGCGAATTCCAATGAAATTTTAAAGCTACACCTAAAATTAAAAATCCAAAAAAGAGTAATGAGAAATAAGATATGCCCAAATCGTCAGCGGCACGGACCGAATAATAACTTCGCGATTGAATATCTGGCCCCATTTCGGCTGCCGCGGAGTCAAGAACCGCCTGATCTCTTTCTTGTATTGCTAAATCTTGAAGAAGTAGCTTGGCGGTTGCCTGGGCTTTTTGTGGGTCTTGTTCGTACAATTTTTGTAATGGATTTGGTGGCCGCGGAACATTGAGCTGTCCATCATACGGGGCACTGTACAGTCCATAAACAATATCAGCTTCGCTAAAACCGGCCGCTAGGAGCTGTTTTTTAGTCTGACCGAAAGGAACTTTGTTAGCGTCATTATCCTGAAGTATTTTTATAATCTGCTTCTCTTTTTGACTATCCATTTAATAAATCATAACAAACATAAAAACTAATCCATATGCAATAATCTAGTTAACACTCATACAGCTCTGGATAACATGAAATTATTGACGCTTAGCAAGAGGGAGCATATATTCAAGTCAGACATGACAAGTAACAAAAATATAGTCAAAACAGCAACTAGAGACTGGGAGCAACAATTAAATAAGCGCTGGAAGCTGACGAATAAACAGACTATTGACGATGATCGAGCCTGGGATGACTTGTTATTGGATAAAACCCAAGAACCTAACTATCTTCAATCTAGTACCTGGGCTAATACAAAAGCTGGGAGTCCATGGAAGGCGTCTAGAATAATAATTGAAACATCCAATCAATCGACCCTGCCTTTGCAAGTTTTCTCAAGAACAGTACCTGGACTAGGTAAAGTTCACTATGCTCCCCAGGTTACCGGTCTAACGAGAGCGGCTATTTCTGCAATTACAGAAGTTATTAAAGATCAGTACAGCGATGGAATGGTTTTTAAGCTAGAACCCTACCTGCCTGATAACAAAGACTTAATCCAAGACTTTAGTAGTAAAGGCTGGAGGATTGGAAACGGTGTGCAGTACCGAGATAGTGTAATTGTTGATCTGAGCGGTAGCCAAGACGAACTTTTCGCCCGGCTCAAGAAAAGAGCCCGTTGGGAAGTCCGAGTAGCTCAGCGCGGCAACGTTAAAGTTGAAAAAACAGATAACAATCAAGACAGTCGTGATTTATTAGCTGGCCTTATTAGTCAAACTGGTAAACGCACTGGTGCATTTTTTAGAAGCGCAACCTATCTCAATAACTACTGGCAACTATTTCACGATGCCGGTCAGGGTGACTTATATCTTGCACGGCATGGCAAGGATCTACTTGCCGGAGCTTACGTTATTAAGTTTGGTAATAGAGCTTGGTATAAAGATTCCGGATCGGTTGGGCATGAGTCTAAACTAATGGCATCACGCTTCTTGCAGTGGGAGATTATGAAAGATTTACAGAAACAGGGAATTAAACACTATGACCTGTCCGGTATTCCTTCCGAGGAAGAGCTGGCTACAAGTCATATGAGAGGTTTGTACACTTTTAAAACTGGCTTTTCAGACAATACCATGAAATATATGCCGGCTATGGAAATACCACTGAACATACGCCATAAATTGTGGCCGAAAAGTGAACAACACTTTTTAAGGCTATATTCTGGTATCAAAAAAGATTTTTGGTACTAATCCCAGGGGTGTCTTATACTATATTAACTTTCAAGACATAAGTGCTTTACAAAAGTTAGAAAATGTGTTAGACTCTTGTTAATATGGAAAATCGAACGCTAGAACACGGCAACGAAGTGTTTCAAAGCCCTGAGTTTAGGACCAATCAAACCTTAGTTAATCAGCGCCGTCGCTGGGACAATAATCCCACTGATGTAAATACATTAGCTTACAGTCTCATTAAGCAAAGATTGATGTTAGAAGCTTACCAACAAGGTCTGACTGCTAGTATTGAAATTGGGGATCATGAATTTTCCGGAGAAACCAATGATTTTAGAGATAATATAAAGAATTTCGTATTTTCAATGATTATTTCTTCATACGTCGAACGAAATTTAGAACCCAAACCTAGATTTAAATCTGTTCGAAAATATGAACAGCAAAAAATGGATATGTATTTGCAAGCAAACCTCGATTTTTCCCCCCGTTGGGATGAATTAACACAAGATTTAGCAAGTGGGCCTAATGTTATAGCAGATGCTGCGTTCACAATCGTTAGAGAGCAATTAGATCTTGAAGAAGTAAGTATTATCCAAGCTAGGCATAGTCGTTAAAATTGACTCCCAGATTTTAAATACGGTTTAAAAACCTTTGAATCAACGGATGACGTGTTATTTTGGCTGAGGTGTATAGACTCTCATTATGACTTTGCCCGGAGAATTAGTTCCAGCATGAGGTGTTTGGCGGGTTGTATCACACATGTTATCTACTAATACTCCTTCACCAGTATTGTAAATTATTGGTTTGTGTGCGATTGGTCCAAGCATTTTAAATTTTTGCGTAAAAAAATCATCATAGCGTTTTTGCCGCCATTTAGTACCAATTAATAGTTTGAGCGGCAATCGAGATAAATTTACAAGCAGTCTGTATTCTCGCTTTCCGTCAACATGCCAATCACCTCCACCTGGGTTACCTATAAAAAATTCTGCACCCAGATCTAATCTACCTTGGTCTTTTCTATCAATTAAAAAGTTTTGAAAAGTTGAAACAGCCACGTCAACAGCTTTCTGATCTTCCTTTCCGATTAATATGCCATTACTAGGATAACCTTCATTCAGCTGGGAAGTTTTTGAATCTGACGGCACGATTAACATGCTGCCGCGTTCGTCATGACTATTTGACGCAACACAAAACTCAGTAAATATTCTTAATACTGTATCACCAAGTTCAACTGCTCGCTGAGGATCTAAAATTGGCCCAACGGCTACTATTTCACCAGCTCTTTCAGTTCTCAACATAAAACAAAAACTACCACTTTAATGAAACTTGGTCAAGATTATGTCTCAGCAACTTTGATTTGCATATGGTTGATGTATACTTATTCTTTGCTATGGAGACGTTTTTTGGATCAGAGTTTTTTGCAGGCAATAGACAAAAGTTGCGCACATTGTTTGCCGGTACTGCGCCAATTGTAATCACCGCCAATGGTTTACTTCAGCGTAGCAGTGACGACACATTCCCGCTGCGACAAGACCGCAATTTCTGGTATTTAACTGGTATCGACGAACCTGATGCAATATTGGTCATGGACAAATCTAGGGAGTACCTTATATTATCTGAAGAACATGTCCACCGAATGAGATTTGACGGTGCCCAATCAATTGATGACATAGTAAAAATCTCGGGCATAACAGAGGTTTTAGACAATAAAACCGGTTGGCAACAGTTAAAATATCGCGTAAAAAAGGTTAAACATTTAGCAACTCTGGCAGCTTCACCGGCTTATGTACCTTTTTATGCTTTTTATTCCAATCCAGCCAGGGCAACTCTTATAGGAAAAATGAAAGACATCAATTCTAGTATTGAATTGCTAGATCTGACAAAACACCTTAACAAAATGAGAATAACTAAACAGCCGATAGAACTTGAAGCGATTGGAAAGGCAATTGCTATAACTGAGAAAACTCTTAAAAGTGTAAGTAGAAAAACATGGACTGATCAAAATACGGAACTTGATATTGACCGTGAGCTGAAAAATCAATTTAGTCGTCACGGAGCCGATGATTTAGCTTTCAATAATGTTGTAGCAGCAGGATCTAACACTGCCGTGATTCACCACAAACCAGACATGACAAAGTTACCAAAAAACGGCTTAGTGTTACTGGATGTGGGGGCTGAATATGATCACTACGCGGCCGATATATCTCGAGTCTATGCATTTGGCAATCCGACCAAACGTATGCGACAAGTATTTTCATGTGCTCAAGCTGCTCTGGAGCAGGCGCTGGATATGCTCAAACCAGGACTTATTCATAGACAGTTTGAGGATGCCATGGAACACGTCGTAGGTGAAAAACTACGAGAGCTGGGACTAATTAAAACCATTGATCGTGAATCTGTTAGGAAATACTTCCCAACCTATACTTCGCATCAACTAGGATTAGACGCTCACGATACCCATGATTACGATTCGCGTCTAGAGGAGGGCATGGTCTTAGCAGTTGAGCCGGGAATTTATATTCCTGAAGAGGGAATTGGTATCCGGATTGAGGATGATGTTCTAATTACCGCCAAAGGAGTGAAAGTGCTAAGTAATGGCTTGCCTCGAACCCTCTCCTAACCTACAATAAGCGTAATCATGAAGCAGCCTTTTTCCCGGTTTTTAATTAGATGGTTGGTCTGTGGCTTGGGACTTTGGATCGCAGCCGGTCTCTTGGGGGGTCGGATAGATTATGGTAGCCGACTAGCAGTAATCGTTATATCTGGATTCATCTTAGCTCTAGTCAACGCCATTATTAAACCTATAGTCATAATTTTGTCCCTACCAGCCATATTGTTTAGCCTGGGACTTTTTATAATTGTTATCAATGGATTGATGGTTATGCTTGTTAGTAAGCTATATCGACCTCTTCATGTAACGAATTTTGGAGCTGCAATGCTTGCCGGCATGGTGATAGGCTTGGTAAACTATTTAGTGACCACTATTTTGGAGGAACGCTAATATGCATATGAATGTCTTTAACTATATAACTATCGGATCAATGCTACTTTTAGTGTTGCTAATTTTAATTCAAACTCGGGGGGCATCACTTGGAGCTGGACTGGGTGGAAGTTCCGGTGAAGTAAATACTGTTAGACGTGGTACCGATAAAACCATTCACCAAATAACCATTATCCTAGTCATAGTTTTTAACCTATCTTTAATACTCGGCATAATAACCTGACCTAATTCTAGAATGATTGATCGCACCACCCGTTTACGCTGGCGCCGGCGACTTCGCCGCAGTAAGCGACAAGTTGAAGATATTGGTGTCCAAGCTGAAGTCCACTTAGAACGACATCTCTTTAAGAGACTTGGCAAACTACCTGGGGTTCTGCGCTTTAGTTTAACGTGGCTGGTACTGTTATTTTTAACTATTGGTGTAGTTGTAGTGCAATCAAGAGCTTTGGGCAACTACTATCTAGTAGATAAACCAGTTCCTGGGGGTATATATACCGAAGGAATACTGGGATCTTTTACTAATGCCAATCCTATTTACTCGGCAGGAAGTACCAATAGCAGCGTATCGCATTTGATTTTTTCCGGATTATTTAAACTGGACTCTAACAATAATTTAGTTGGCGATTTAGCCGATAGCTGGACAGTTGACCGAACTCAACAAATCTATACAGTTAAACTTCATAACAATTTAACTTGGCAGGACAATCAACCCTTAACGGCTCAGGACGTAGTATTTACTTATGATACTATTCAAAACCCTGATGCTCAGTCACCCTTGCTAGCGAGTTGGCAAGACGTGACGGTCAAGGCCACTGATGATCACACCGTTGTTTTTACATTACCAAACCCACTAAGTTCATTTCCGTATTCAATGACTAACGGAATTGTTCCTGAGCATTTGCTCAAAGACGTACCCGCTGCTCAGCTAAGATCAGTCAATTTTAATACAGCCAGTCCAGTCGGAGCTGGTCCGTTTAAATGGAGTGCGGTTCAAGTAAACGGAGATACCCCAGAAACTCGCGAAGAACAAATTGCCTTATTGCCCTTTGACGGATACGTACGCGGTAAACCCAAGCTTAGTAAGTTTATAATCCGATCTTTTCATGATGAAAAACAACTGCTGACTAGCTTTGCAAATCAAGAGCTAAACGGCGCAGCTGGCATAACCAATTTACCTACTAATCTACAAACAGAAAGTAATACTACTGAGTACGATATACCACTGCTTAGTCAAGTTATGGTTTTCTTCAAGAATTCAGGAAGCATTTTAAACGAAACCAAAGTTCGCCAAGCCCTAGTCTCAGCCACTAATACAACTGGGATAATTGATGACCTTGGCTATCCTGTAGCTGCCGCTCGTGAGCCGCTACTAAGATCACAACTTGGCTACAATAAAAAATATGTCCAGCTAAGTTATTCAGTGTCTCGAGCCAATAAATTATT
>CAZZAE010000017.1:0-18580 GCA_964652125.1 uncultured Candidatus Saccharibacteria bacterium | reverse complement strand
TTTTGAGAGACTTATGTGTGAGGTGGAGTTTTGGGAGGTGTTTTTTATGTAAGGTGCAAGGGTTTTTAAGGTGGTGCCCTGAAGACCACCTGTTGACTGCCGATTAGCTAACCTCGATTGTAAACGAAACATCCGCAAGCGGGTTTCTAATCGTTTAGATTGTTAATGAACTCTTTTTTCTATACAGCTTGACCGGGCTTCATTAGCCGCCAATACCGTCCAACACCGACTGCTACTACGTCCCGATTAATACCTGCGTAGTCCAATAAATGTTGCTCAAGGGTAATCCTTCCCTGTTTTCCGTCGAGAGCTGTTTCAACCTTGCCCATCCTAAATCGGACATTAAGGTCGGCTATGCGCTCGTCGAGGATATCGCCTTCTAGTCTGGTCTCTACTTGCTTGTCCCAAACTTCTTTTGGGTATAAGTGCAAATATTCGCCAAAACCGCGTGTAATGATTGCTCCGTCAGCAAACTTAATTCTAAGCTCGGTTGGAATAGTTAACCGGCGCTTATCATCCAGCTTGCGCTCAAAGTAATCTAACGAGGCCATCCTTCTCCCTTATTAACAGTGGTTTTTTTTATTTTTGTGGATAGATAAGCCGCCTTTGGCTTACCTACGATTACCCACTGCCATGAATATACTACCCACAATCACCCACAAGCAAGCGTTTTAATAAAAAATGTCAGGAGTCAAATGTCGAGTTATCCACAGTTTTTACAGATATTGCCCCAAAACCACAATATGTGGTGGGTAAGCAATAAATACCTACACTATTCCATTTTTTTATTATTGTTGATTACTTTGGTTGTTGGCGTACTGAACGTATTGCTCTGGAACTTCAATATCCATACCTTGCGTTAATCCTGGTTCACCTTGTTGATGAGCCTCTGCCAAGATTTCATCGGTAAATTTTTTACGATCTTGGCTTCCCTGTACACCGGAATGATCCGCAATATTATCCGGAGTATCTATTGGGCCACGTATCTTAAAATTTGTGTCTAGGGCTGGTAAGTCACCGTTGCTACCAGTAACGCTATGATTCAAGACTCGGTTAGCCGTATTTATAAGAGAGCTTGCGCCATTTGTTATAAGTTTATGCTCACTTACACCCAGTAAAGCAATTGCGCCCATTAATAGTGCAGCAGATTTCCTATGCATCTGTATTTCGGGACTTGGCGATTGCCTAAGACTATTTATACTCATGTTAATACTATAGCAAAACATATGCGTTTTGTCAATAAAGAGGTCTGGATTAGCTTTGTTGATTTTTTATAAATTCACTGTATCGGTGAGCACTGGGGCGTACTTGCCTTTTCATGCCGACTTTTCGATCAACAGAGACTAGTCCAAATTTTGGCCACCAACCGTATTTCCATTCAAAGTTATCTAGTAAACTCCAGTGAAAGTAACCTGCAATATCCACACCTTCACTAATGGCTCGTTCCATTGCTATTGTTGTCTCTTCGAGCCACCATTGACGATATTGATCTTGCTCATCTGCAACACCATTTTCAGTTACAAAAATTGGCTTTTTATGGTGAGCCCAAGTCCTCATTAGAAGTGGGTACAAACCCTCGGGCTCCATGTACCAACCCATATCATTCTGTGGTACTTTGGGGTTTTCCCTTTTAAAATTCTTGTAATAGTCAGTGAAATAATAGTTAAAACCAATAAAATCTTGTTGGTTACGCACACGGCGTAAAAACCACCAGTTCCAAACATAGCGCATCACTTTCGTAACAACTTGATCAATAAAGTTGTGTGGTCGTTTAGCCTGAATATTAGCTAACTGAGCGGCCATGCCAATTTGCAGATGTGGGTTTTGTTTTTTAAGTATTTTGTAAGCTTTTTTATGTGCTTTAACTAGATTGACGTATACAATGGCTGCTTGAAATGGACTTTTTTGCTCTGGTGGCCATTCACCAGTAATAAAACTAAAGCTGGTATAAACATTGGGTTCGTTTAGGGTCAGAATATATTTAATTTCTTGGCCATATTCTTCTGCAATTTTTGTCACAAATTTATAAAAATATTTAAGGTTTGATCGCTTGGTAAATCCACCCTTTTCCTCAAACCAAACTGGCACTGTCCAATGCCAAATGTTTAAGAACGGTTCTATGCCACGTTTTTTGAGTCCCGATATATATTGCTTGTAATGATCAATCGCAGCCGTGTCCCACTGACCTTGTTCTGGTTCAAGACGAGACCATTCAATACCAAAACGAAAGGCATTTAAATGCAATTTTTTAGCAATATCAAAATCTTCTGGATAGCGATTGTAGTGATCGACTCCTTTTCCGGAGACATAATTGCTTGGACTCGAAGCTCTTTTTTTAATGGAGTCCCAGTCTGGCACGATTGGTCTTAGTCTCGTTTCGGCAGTATTGGCAAGCTCACTTGCATGTGACAGTTCCCAGACACTCCATTGGTTTACGGTGCCACCTTCTACTTGGTGACTTGCAACAGATGCACCCCAGTAAAAGTCTTTAGGAAAAACCCGTTTTTTATCCATTGAACTATATTATAACTTAATTAGTTTTATATGAGTGCGTTCTCAAACTAATCATTTTTAAGCCTAATCCAATTAAAACTTACATATTCTGCGATAACAGGATTACCGATATTCAGGATTTTCAAAATCAAAGCGAGCACCAGCATCCCATTTACTACGTTGATTGCCATAGGCGGGTATGCCCCCATTGTCTTTCATCATTTTAGCTAAGTGCATAAGATTCCAGGTCATAAAGGTGGTATTTCTATTTGTAAAGTCATTACTTAAACCTACTAAAGTACCGTCATCCAATTTATCACCATAACTTGGGCCTGGTCCAGCTTCGCCAATCCAACCAGCATCAGCTTGTGGCGGTATAGTATAGCCAAGATGGCCTAAGCTATACAGCACATTCATTGCACAATGCTTTATACCGTCTTCGTTGCCCGTAATTAAGCAGCCACCAACTTTACCATAATCAGCATATTGTCCTTGGTTGTTTAAAATATGAGAGTTTGCATAAAGGCGTTCTATAACTTTTTTCATAACAGAACTGTTGTCACCTAACCAAATTGGTCCTGCTAAAACTACAATGTCCGCGGCTTGAACTTTTTTATAAATCGATGGCCATTCATCAGTCTTCCACCCTTGCTCTCGCATGTCTGGGTATACTCCCGTTGCAATGTCATGGTCAACCGCTCTAATAAGTTCAGTTTTAACTCCATGTTTTTGCATAATATTTTTACTCACATTTATGAGTAGCTCTGTGTGGCTTAACCCCGGAGATTTGGTAAGTGTGCAATTAAAATATAAAGCTTTTAAATTACTAAAATCCCATTTTTTATACGTTTGATTGTCTTCTTGCATTTAAAGCTCCCATTTAATTTTCTTAATGCCAGCCTACCACATGTTCACCTTGCGATAAACCATCTATTTGTGTAATATCTTCAACTGTTAATTTAACATTTAATGAACCAAGGTTTTGCTCCATTCGTTCAGCATTTGTAGTTTTGGGGATTGGTATGGTTTCGTGTGCAATTGCCCATGCTAACATTACTTGAGCACTAGTGATTTGGTGTTTAGTTGCAATGTCCATTATAGTTTTTTCGTTTTTGTGACGACCATGTGCTAGCGGACTATATGCTTCTACAACAATGTTGTACTTTCGGCAGAGTTCAATAATTGGTTTTTGATCTTCATAAACATATGGGTGGAATTCAATTTGGTTAACAGCTGGTTTAATTTTTGACGATGCCATTAATTCTTCCAAATGTGAAACCATAAAATTTGATACACCGATATTCTTAATTAGACCGCTATTAAATAATTCCTCCATGGCTCGCCACGAATCTGCACGCCTCTGAGCATCGTGTCCCGGCCAGTGAATTAGATATAGATCAACATAATCCAGCCCAAGTCTTTTAAGTGAATCGTCAAATGCCTTAAGTGTGCTTTCATAACCTTGGTCACTGTTCCAAAGTTTGGTTGTTACAAAAATGTCTTTTCGCGGAACTTTGCTTTCACGTACGGCAGCACCTACTCCGGGTTCATTGCCATAAATTTTTGCAGTGTCTATCAAGCGATAGCCAGTTTCAAGTGCTTTTAATACTTTTTTTCGAACGCCAAATATAATTTGCCAGGTACCATAACCGATCATTGGCATCTGAATATTAGTATTTAGCTTCACCTGTTTCATATTCTAATTGTACGCTGCTAGAGCAAAACTGTCTGCTCAACTAATATTTACCAAATGCTTTTGTGCTTACTTTGCCATAATAAGCTACACTCTTTACATGCAAGAACAACTAAGATTAAGCGGTGATGAGAATCATATACCTGCCCTCGAAATTGCAAGTACTGTGGAGAGGTCTGCCAAAATTTTAGACGGGGTTTATGGTCACGCTGATGAGGTTGTTGCTTTAGTCTTTATGCAAGGTGCAATGGTGTTCGCTTCAGATCTAGTCAGAGCCATGAAACACCCGAACATTGTCGTCGATACTGTTAGGCCAAAGAATTATAGTGGCACAAAACCAAGCGATAAATTCTCTGTTCGATATGAACCTGATGGACCTCTTAAAAATAGACATGTTTTATTAGTTGAAGATATTCGAGATAGGGGCAAAACGCTATACAATGTTGCAAATAAAGTAGCAAAAAGTCGACCAGCCTCCCTTCATATTGTATCTATGTTTGATAAGCCGGAATGTAGATTGCCTGGTACTGAATTAACAGTAGCTGATGGTATATTAACGGGGATGAAAATTGCTAATAAATTTGTTGTTGGATATGGTCTCGATTGGGAAGGACGTTATAGACATCTTAAACATCTTACTATTGCTGTAGAATCAGAACCTAATTCAAAATTTTACGTTCCTGCAGTAACCTAATAATTTTTTATGCAGCTTGTTCAGCCTTATTTGGCTTCGAACGAGTTCTATAAGCTAAATCATTTCGCAGTTTATCAAGACGTACAATGTAGTCATCAAACTCCTTTAGTAACTGAGAGTATTGCCAATTTGGAGTCATGATATTTTGTAATTTTCCCTGTTCTTTCAGATATTCAGCTAAACTATGAAAATCACCGTCCCCTGATACAATTATGGCTTTGTCGTAGTTTTTTAGTTCTTTCATTGTCCATAATACTAAATCTGCATCAATGTTGCCCTTTATAGGCTTCTTATCTTCAGGTTTGTCTGTTTTACTGGGATCAGATGCTTCCGCTACCGGCTTAGACAAGTCTGATGTAGGTTTTAATACTACTAAATAGCCACTATCATGCAGTTGCTGATACAAATCTTCAAATTCTGGCATATAGCCAATAAACATATAGGCTTTAGTGACATTATATTTACTGCGCAAGAATTGACGGAATTTGCGCCAGTCCATTTTCCAACCCATCTTTTGAGTACCAAGATTTAGGTTTTGGCTGTCAATAAAAGCATAGACATTTGGGTGCCCATTATCATTGGGCTTAGAATTGAACATAGTATGTAATTTAGCCCAAACCGTTTGCTACTGACAATATATTACCCTCTGTATCTTTAAACCAAATGGCTTTTAGATCTCCCATAATATGGACATCACCATCGTGAGTTACACCTGGAAGATCATAATGTTCTAGTGTAATTCCTTTGGATTTCAATTTTGCAGCAACGTCCGCCACATCATCAACCTGCCATGCTGCCGTCGTGGCCTTATTGGTACCAGCAAATTGAGTTTCATATACTAAAACTTTGCTACTGCCACTAACAAATACTACTCCACCTTTTCCGTCATCGTGATCTTCTTTAAGACCTATTACTTCACCATAAAATTTCTTTGCTCTTGCTAAGTCGCTTGCCGGTATTGTGGCAGCTATATCTGCATCTCCTAACATAATAAAACTCCTTCTTTTTAAATTAATGATAAAACTTTATAAAAATATTTATTTTCTATATTTAGTATACGCCTAATAGCATAATCATGGCATCGGGTTTATTTATATAAAGTTAATCTAAGACTTAGATTTATTAGAACGTTTTTTACTGGCACTGCCGTACTTTTTTGCCCATAAAAAATTTAATGCATATCTAAAAGCTTCAACTTTCATTTCTTTATCGGTTATATTTGCCTTTTTAACTATTGCCTGTGCCTTTGCAAGAATTTGTTCTAATTCTGTTTCCTCCGTCATGACTTTTCCCTTCAATTAAATAAGTTATAGCTAGTTAGATATGGTACTAGTTGGTGGTTGATTGATCGTCGATTGAGGTGGTGGTGGAACTTGTGTCCTGGGAGTAATATCAATATCGGTTGTCCCGGAACGTTTGCTGACATGGTCACCTATATTAAGAATTTGATACTTCCCTTCTGATATTTGCCAATTAATGATCTTCCCTGAAGTAGTTTGAACTTTAATATTGTACTGATGAGTGACACTATTACCTGTATTTCCAAAACTTATTGTCGACCGCTGAGCGAGATTAGTATTTTCGTTTACTATCTCTTTTATGTCTTTATCGGTAACTATACCTTCAAATGTCATATTTCGACGTCGAATATAAAGTGCTGCTATCCCTGCGGCAACAATCACTATTATTCCGATAATTATTGAGTTCTTCATCGATTAAATTATACTCTTGATTTAAATTGTAAGTTTATTTAATAAATCTTTAATCTTCACACGCTCTTGCTTTGTGGTATCTCGGTCGCGTAATGTTACGGTGTCATTTTCAAGGCTGTCGAAATCGATTGTTACACAATAAGGTGTACCGATTTCATCCTGGCGTCGATAACGTTTACCAATATTGCCATTATCATCAAACTCTACTGAACCAAATTCGTCATTAAGTAACTGGAAGACTTGCTTAGATTTTTTAACCAATTCAGGTTTATTCTTGAGTAGAGGAAAGACTGCCACTTTGACGGGTGCTATATTAATTGGAAGTTTTAAAAACGAGCGGACTTCATCATTTTGTTTATCTTGCGTGTAAGCCGTAACAAATATGGCTAAAATTAGCCTGTCTACACCAAAACTCGGCTCAATTACATTAGGTATAAACGCTTTTGAACCATCTTTAGGGCGATATTCCATGTTCTTTCCTGATGCATTTTGGTGATTTTTCAAATCAAAATCACCTCTATAAGCAAGACCAAGTAGTTCACTTTTTCCAAATGGATAATCAAACTCAAAATCTATGGTGCGCTTTGAATAATGCGCCCTATTATCTTCTGGTACTTCTAACTCATGTACAGCAGCTTTATTAATACCTACGTCTTCAAGAAATTCGTAAATATCTTTGATCCATTTATCAAATTCTTGTTCCCAGTTACCTTTTTCAACAAAGTATTCAATTTCCATTTGTTCAAATTCTCGGGCGCGAAACAAGAAATCTCGAGGAGATATTTCATTTCGAAAGGCCTTACCAATTTGGGCAATTCCAAATGGCAAGTCGGGCGAAAGAGTATCGACTATGTTTTTGAAATTCGCAAATATACCCTGGGCTGTTTCTGGTCGTAAATAGCTAATTGATCCTTCATCCTCAATTGGTCCAATATTGGTTTTGAACATCATATTGAACTGTCGAGGTTTACCGAATGTATTAGTTTTGCCACAAACTGGGCATTTTTTACCTATTACATGATCTGCTCGCAACCGACTATGACAATTACTGCATTCCAACATAGGGTCATTAAAACCAGTGGCATGACCACTGGCTTGCCAGACTTTAGCATTCATAAGAATTGCAGCATCTAAACCATACATATCATTACGATGTTGCACAAACTTTTGCCACCAAATATTTTGGATATTACGTTTAAGTGCAACGCCCAGAGGACCATAATCCCAAGTACCTGCTAGACCACCGTAAATTTCTGAGCCTTGATAAATAAATCCCCGCCGCTTGGCGAGGCTAACAATATCTTCAAGGGACGCTTTACTCATACTTAAGATTGATTATATCTGATTTAATAGTCTTCAACCAGGTTTGGGTCTAGATTTCATCACGTACGAGATTTTTGCGTTAATGCGGAGAGATTTCAATTTCGTCAGCAGGTATTTCTTGAACTACAACAAGTCTATTGTCTCTAACCCGTTCCTTGAACCAATTTATAGCTGACATTACGAATAAGACACTCTCGCGTTGACCTGTAAATGTTTTTACACGTTCTCGAATATCCTCCATAGAATATCTTTTGGATATTGCTTCACCGTGCGTAACTAGATGATGGTATATTTCGCTTAAGTCGTAAGGGCTCAGCGGTGTTCTAATTGTACCGAATTGATCTTCAAGATCTATCCTAGGTTTTAGGCCTTCCTGAGCTAAATCACTAAATACTAAATTTACAGCTGACCAATCCAAAGTTGAACCAATCTCTTGATCGACGAATGCAATTTCTCTCTCTCCAACTAACGGCATAGTAGTTGCTATTATAATGAGTTTTTAATTACGAATAAACTGCTGACGCATAGTTTTAACTAATCCTAGACTAGCAGGCAAAACTTTATCTAGTCTTTGAACTTGATTGAGCTTAAGTGGCGTTTCTAGCCCAAAGGCCAAACGTATTAGTTTAATATGATTTGCACCATATAGCCCGCCGGGCCTGGCAATAAATGCCATGTTGTCTATATCAAAGTCATAACTATCGTCCTGACTTAGTTTGTTTCCAAACTTATCGGATTTCAGGTTTGGCGTATGTCCGGCAAGAATCAATAACTGGGCATACAACCAAAGCTCAATAGATGATTGTGACAAATTATGTTCATCCAAAGCCTCCAGTGTGTAACTAAGAAGTCTAAAATATTCTTCTCCGGCGTTATCTTCTACAGTTTTGTTTATAATTTTTAAAACCTCATATCCATACATAGTACGGTTTATATCAGTAGTAATATGACTGAAGTATTTTTGCAAGCGACTAGATACCAATGTATATATTTCGCTACGTCCATGTATAAATGTAATTTGGCTAATACTGAATAGCTCAATACCGCCTGCTAGCTTGCTTTTAATTTTGCGCACACCCCTAGCAATTACTCTAATTCGCCCACGATCCGGTGTCAAAATGGTCAAGATTCGATCGGCCTCGCCAAAATCTGTCCGGCCCAATACTATCCCAGTAGTAACAACTTGGTTCATTTTGATGGGGTTAATATATTGTCGATAGAATTATTGAGCGTTTCCAACTTTGTCATTGGTTTGTAGTGATAGGCCTTTATCTGAAGTTTGTCCCATAACATTGGACTAATCGCCTTGAGCGAAGGGGGTACTTGGCTGTGGATAATAACTGGAACTTCCTGCCAGTCTTGGTAAGAGCGTAGCTCATATAAAAATTCAATTCCATTATGAATCGGCAACTGAAGTTCCAGAATAACAACGTCTGGTTTGTAGCTGTCTACGCCATGTATGGCGTCTTGGGCATTAGTACAAATCATAACTTTATGTCCCCGGCGTTTTAATGATTGGGCAAGTGTTTGGGCCAAGACTGCCTCTGGTTCAATAAGAATAATCTTAGCCATATAATTCCTTAATCAGACTAATGTAGTTTGCCGGCTGGGGGCAAAGGTGGCTGCCAGCCCAGTTAATTTTTGATGACGTGCAACATGCATATGTACCGACATGCTAGACAATAGTGATTCTGCCACAAACACCCCAGCACCCGTGGAGGATGTTAATTGAACCAGCGGTTGGCGGGCATGACCATAAAGTTGTTGAGCCCGTTTATACATGCTAGCACCTAGTCCATCCAGATTGGCAAACATACCTGCTACTATTCCACTTCGGCTGCGGTGAGCGGCGAGCTTAATAAGTGAACGTTGCCCAGTTGTTTGACCGCTTTGGCTTTCTATAAAAACGTAACCAAGACTAGTCAGAGCTGCTTCTAAACCTGCTTTATGAGCCATTACCGGTTCATACTTACCTGCTAAATGAAGTTCAAGTTCGCAATTGTGTTGTTTTGCTAAGCGTGATAATTCATGGGCAGTGTCATTTAAAACAGACGAGATAGATACTGGTTCAAGTTGCAAATAAGGTTGAGCTTGAGCTAACTTTGTACTTAGTAAGTAATAGTCTAGAAGTTTTAATGCATTATCAGCTGCCAGTTCAATGGTTTCCAGGGCCTGAGCCGTATCAATCTCATCTCGTGCTAACTCTGCCCGTCTGGCTATCTGTAGAAGTGGTAGTTTCATTTGTTCGGCCAAAGCATTTAGTAATCTCTCGCCGTTTTTGATAGAGTCCACTTCACTTATATCAAGCATATCACTCACAATATAGCCCTCATTCCTAAACTAAGTATACACTCAAGCTTGCCCCTAACCATTAGCGTATAACGTTGAAAATTTTTAAGGTGAGAACGTTAGATTAGGAAGTATATATTTATAGAAATCACCAATATACTGATCTGATTCAGTCCATATTTTTAGAGTTTTGTCGCGAAGTGGGAATAATACCATGGTACCTTGCTTCTCATTATCAAGTGCACCCACAACTTTTGAGCCCAAAGTACCAGGAACTTTAGTTGCTCTAAATGGCGATACTCTAGCTGTACCACTAGATACTTGATCGCTTAATTGATTCAACACGTCGCTATATGCATCTGAAACTACCTGTACCCTCAATGCAAACGAAGTTTTTGATTGTATATCAGGTACAAAGTTTGGTTGGAAATATCCGTCCAGTGGATTGCCACTATCTGCTGATTCAGAAACATAGGCACTCCAAGTTTTGGGGAATTTAATAGAAATACTCCCATAGATTTCAGGACTTATATAGGTTTTTAGAGGAGATTTTTCTTTTTGGGCAAACTCGCTGTCTTTGGCGGTAGAAGTTTTATCTTCAGCAATTTTTACTTGGGCGGCAATTATTTCGTCAGTGTTATTTTTATAATTTTGACGACTACCAAAAGCCCAAAGTCCAAAGCTTAGAGCACCTAAAAATAGAAGAATTACAAAAACAAGGGCTAATACTAGGGTAGTGCTACTACCCTTTTGATTCAACCTAATCATAAGCGTAATATTACCTAAGATGATGGCTTGTTGCAACAGCTCAATTTTTGAATAACTAATATACCCGGCTAAACAGCTCGTGCTTTTCTATTTATCCCAGCTTTTTTTCACCTTGTTAACCTTATTTTCAGCTCCTTTTAAATAAGCTTGGAGTTTATCAATTAATTTCATACCTTTTTCATAAAGCTTAATAGATTCATCTATGTCTAAATCTGCTGATTGGAGTTCATTTAATATATTATCTAGCTCATTGTTTAACTTCTTGTAATCAATTGACTGTGATGAATTAGCCATAGCTTTATTGTAATATAATTTCGTCCGCTCTAGCTTTTATTGATGCATCCGAAATCTGAGCACTAAAGATTTGGCCTGAACTTATTTGCTTACCAGAACGAATGACTTTATTTCCTAGCCTCAAAATGGCATAGCCACGTTTTAATATATTGTCCGGATTTAAAGCCACAAGTATGTCTCGTTTATTAAGTAAGTTTAGCCCCGCTTGTTTATATTGATGTGTCATCGAAGTTTTTAATTGATTAAGTTGACGCTCTACGCCTAATTGCATTTCAGATATTAAGGAATTGAGTTGCCTACCAAGTGATAGCTTTTCCGTATTTAAACGTTCGTTTTCGTGGCGTTTATCCGGAACTAAAAGTTCAGCCGCATTACTTGGCGTACTTGCATGCACATCGGCGACGAGTTCAGCTAGACTTATATTTATTTCGTGGCCCGCAGCCACAACTGTTGGTATTCGACTGGCAGCTACGGCACGTGTTACTAACTCATTATTAAAAGATGCTAAATCTTCAGCACTTCCCCCACCTCTAGTTATTACTAGCACTTCCGGGGGCTTAGAATGTTGGTTAAAGTAATTGACAGCTGCTGTTATCTGACCAGGAGAAGCTTCTCCTTGAACTTGCACATCAGCCAAGCTAATTTCAAGTCCTCCCCAACGCTGTTTTACAACCTTAATAAAATCATGATAGGCCGCTGACTCCGCAGATGTGATGAGTCCGACTGTTTGAGGTGGATATGGCACCTTACGTTTACGCTCTGGCTCAAATAGTCCTTCTGCACGAAGTTTGGTCTCTAGTAGTTGAGACGCTCGTTTTAATGAACCCTCACCAACCGGCTGAATTGAGGTTACGTTTACGCTGAATCCATATAGTGGGTGTAATCGTGGAACACCGCGTACTTGTAGCATCATACCATCTTCAAGAGGTCCAGGTATCATATAAACTGTTCCAAAAAACTTAATACTAGCTAGCTCATCTTTTAAATCAAAATAAACCCACCGGTTTTTGCTGATTTTAAAGTTGGCCAGTTCTCCAACAATAACGATATTTGGATAGGCATATTCTAAGGTTTGGTTAAAAACTGCCACAAAATCACTAACACTTAAAATCAGATCGTCATTTTTCATGTGAGTATTTGTCGATTTCTACCATGTAGAGCTTTGTAATAAAAATAATAACCGACAGGTAGCTGAATTAGCATATTCAATACTCTGTACATTATTGTTACAGGAATACTGAGGCCAGGGGATATACCTGCAGCTGCCAAAACAGCAGTCATAATAGCTTCAAATACACCTACCCCGCCAGGAAGTACAGAGATAATACCTGCAAAATTAGCTACGGCATAGGCCAATATTACAGCTCCTGGGTTTACAAATTTCCCAAAAGCAATGTAGACCGTATATATTGTCATAATTTCTGCGATGTTACAGGTCAGAGCAAAGAATAAAGGTTTAACTAGAGCTCTTGGGTTTGATTTAAGTTTCAAGTAACTTTCGTGAAGTTCATCAAAAGTTGTACGCGCTCGGTTAATATTAATAGTTTCCGGCGAACTAGGTCTTACTATTCGTATTAGTCGGTTAATCACCCTTGTAATGTATGTAAAGAAGCTATTAATTCGACGTTGGCTTCCTATAATAAACATTAGCGCTAAGGTACCAACTAAAAGAAGTGTAAATAGTGATGCTGCGATTAAGATTGTAAACCGATTCACGTTTCCGCCAATTGCCAGCAAAATAAGACCTAGCGCCATAAGTATCTGGAAAGATATAAACAAGAATATAAATTTTGTGATTTGAAGAAAGGTTGATTTGCTGGCAGGGACTTCAGCATCGCGCATCCTAAGAGCAAAGTAAGATATTCCCGATACACCACCACTTGGAAAAACATTATTCACAAAATTTAGTTCCAATTGGACTCTGAACAGAGAGCGGTATCTTAGCCGTTCCCCTAAAATTCTATACAAGTGTTGGTAAAGTTTAGCGTAGCCGTTATAGTCCAAAGCTTGCCATACAATCATGGCTGGCAGTGCCCAGGTATTTACTTCACCCAAGTTTGAAATCGTTGATCCGATTTGCTTACGCACTGCATAAACCAAAACAGTCAATGCTACCACTGTTATAATGTTTAAAATTAGCTTCCAGCGATTGCGCCAAAAATGTGATTCGCTCATGTTATATACGCCATTATACCGCAACCTTGTGTTTAGGGGTTTGAGTTCAGACATCAACTCAAAAACTGTATACTTAACACATGTTCCCTTCTATCTGTATCTTGGGCCGCCAGCCCGCACTGGGGCTTGCTGAATTGGAGAGTCTTTATGGTGCCGAGGCGGTGAAACCAATCGGTAACGTTGCAGCTTGGCTAAATGTACAACCACAAGAAGTGTCTTTTGATTTTTTGGGTGGCACGATGAAGTTTTGCAAACTATTAACTGTGCTCGACACTACAAGGTGGGTTGAAATTCAAAGATTTTTAGTTGGTGCTGTACCACAACACGCTAAAAAGCTCCCGTCAGGCAAAATGCGTCTTGGTTTAAGTGTTTATGGGCTTGACGTAGAGCCAAGACAAATCACAGGTGCTGGTTTGGAACTTAAAAAAGTACTTAAGAAATCGGACCGAAGTGCTCGCGTAGTGCCCAATAGCAGTACAACCTTAAACAGTGCTCAAGTACTACATAACCAACTGACAGGTCCTGTCGGTTGGGAGCTTGTAATAATACGAGAAGCCAATAAAACCATAATTGCCCAAAGCATTGCTGTACAGGATATTACTGCATATACCAAGCGCGACCGTGAGCGCCCCAAACGAGATGCCCGGGTCGGCATGCTTCCCCCTAAATTGGCACAAATTATAATAAATTTAGCATCTGCCGAGGCCCAAGATCCGTCATGCGTTCCTGGAAAAACCAATGGTAAAACAGTACTTGATTGTTTTTGCGGTACCGGTACTTTACTAATGGAATCGGCTTTAATGGGATACAAAGTATATGGTACAGATATCGAGCCAAGATTAATTGATTACTCAAAAGAAAATCTGGATTGGTTGTCGCAAAATATTGGCTCTAACCTATCATTTAATCTAGAGGTTGCGGATGCCACTAATTATATTTGGAAAAATGAATTCGATTTCGTTGCCAGTGAAGCTTATTTGGGTCGTCCCTTTACTTCTCCCCCCTCAAATGAAATGCTTCAACAAACAATTACTGAAGTAAATATCATATCCAAAAAGTTTTTACTAAACATCACTAGTCAAACAAAATCTGGTTTTCGGCTCTGTCTGGCTCTACCTGCTTGGAAAACGTCTAATGGCTTTAAACGTCTTCCCTTACTTGATAAACTCGAGGAGTTAGGCTATAATCGGGTGAGTTTTGTTCATGCCGCGGGAGATGAATTAATTTATTACCGCGAAGGTCAAATTGTCGGCCGTGAACTCATTACGCTTATAAGGAAATAATATGTCACATGTCAAAGCTGGCGGAGCCGCCAAAAATGTACACGATAGTCCCGGCCAAAGGTATGGGGTTAAGTTATTTGGTGGCGAAAAAGTCAAAACAGGACAAATAATCCTGCGTCAAGCTGGCATGACTAAACGAGCTGGCAAAGGTACTTTTTTAAGCAAAGATTTTACTATTCATGCAGCTAAAGACGGTGTCGTTAAATTTAATAGCCGGAAAGTCCGGTTATTTACTGGCAAATCTGTTCGACGTACAGAAGCATCCGTCGAATAGCATTTAATTTTAATTACTTTTAAGAAAATATAATATAAAAATTTATATTACGTAAGTTTTGAGACTTTTGGATCGCCAGTTTCTGGATGAGTATCAACATCTAAGCTTAGCGGCATACCTGGTCGATATAAAGTTCCTGGCTGGTGGCTTTTTATATTTGAATACCCGCCATAAGTTCGCCCGTTTTCTTGTAAGCGACTTGGTAATTCGGGTAATCTCATTTCCTCAACTGTACGTCGAGTTAATACTGTTCCCGCATCATCAGGATTTGCGCTGACATATCTATCGGTGCCGGGACTGTCACCTTTTACATGAATAACTTCACCTAACTTTGGGTCTGTTATCCCAGTTTGACTAAGTAATTCACGAGCTGAAGTGCTATCTGCATCGTACAAAGCTCTAGCTTGTTCGTCTGATATAGGACCGTGAATATTAGTTGGTTCAGCTTCTAACATAAGTGGAGTATAGCATAAGCTTTGTTATTAGTCAATTTTATTACAGCTGCATTAAAAAACACCACCCATAGCGGGTGGTGTTTTTTTAGAGTACTTTAGCCTGTTAACTAGCAGGTGTAACTGCTGGTGGGACTGAACCGTCTCCACCACCTGTTGCATCGCCATCGCCAGGCATTGGGTCACCTGATGGTGCTGGTGCTGCTGGCTCTACTGGTGTAGTAGGCTCAGTTGGAGGACTTGCTGGCGGCATTTGTGTACCACCATCGCCATCACTGCCTGGTGCCGGTGCTGGTGTTGTTTGAGGGTCTGGTGCGTTTGGATCCATTACGCAACTCCTTATTTATTTTGATATAACCAGCTTACTGTAACATAAGCGTTTGTTCTTGTCATCTTTATTTAATTGTCAAATTCACATCTATATTGATAAATATTTTTAAAACTTTCGGCGCCTAGTTAATATTCTTCTCCTGAAATCTGTCCATCTATTTCCACCCCTTTTAAGCGGTATATTATCATTGGTTTTAATAATTTCTAACTCTTTAGGACGACTAAATCTCAGAGTAAGACTAGTGCCTAATAAATCGGTTGGATGACCAGGTAGAGTATGTTTTTCTACACCATGAATTTTCAACTTAGAGTTATTTTCAGGATCTGTTATCTCACCCGTCCAAAGAGTGACTGATACTGGATTTCCACTTTCATCAATATCTGTTGTATCTTCTTGTCGGCCATCAATATTATCAGCATTAGTCCAATGTCGAATTCTATCTAAGACATTATTTGCTACTTTACGAGCCTCTTCTACGTCTTTCCATTGTCCTGTCTCATAATTGTAAAGACTGTTAGTTACTAAACTTACTTTTACACTAAAGTCAGGAGTGATGGGTTGATTGGAACTTAAAAGTTCATTAGCGTACTGAAGTATGAATTTTTGACTTCTATCGAATAGTTCATTACTTGCAATTTGAAAATTCGGATCTTGCTCCTGGGGTGATGGTGAAGATAATGAGTCGACCATACAATTTATTGGTATTTGTTAAATATTCAAGTGACGTTTGATGCGATCTACAACGTCTGCGATAACTACTTGGGATTTAACTAAGTAATCATCTACACCTAAACTTTTAGCACGTTCGACGTCGCTTTCCTGGCTTAGAGCAGTTAGCATTATTATCTTTACACTCCCCACTTCTGGAGTATTTCGTAATATGTCGAGTACATCGAACCCACTGACTTTTGGCATCATAACATCAAGGAGTATAAGATCGGGTCTATATTGTAGGGTTGCCGTAAGCGCATCTTCGCCATTTGGAACCCGTTTCACATCAAAACCTTCAGCTTGAAGTCTAGTTAAGTAGACATCTGCAAGGGCGTCATCATCTTCGACCAATAGTACTTTTTTGGGTTTTTGGTCCGGCTGGGTCGGTGTTGTAATTGGTTGATCTGTCATATTGCTATCCTATCACTTTAAGTTAGCTGGTGCCAATAGATCAAAGTTCATTTTAGTGTTAAATCAAACTTGCTATAAAGCCACGAAACATCGGATGTGGACGATTAGGTCGACTTAAAAACTCAGGATGAAACTGACTTGATACAAAAAATGGATGATCAATAGCTTCGACAATTTCAACCAAATTACCATCTGGTGATGTTCCAACTGCTTTTATTCCCCACTTGGTATATTCTTCACGGTAAGAGTTATTGCACTCATAACGATGTCGATGTCGTTCGGTGATATTTATGGATTCATATAATTTGGCCGACAAGCTGTCTTTTACAATTACACACGGATAATTTCCCAAACGCATCGTTCCACCGGTGTTCTCTTTGCCACGCTGTCCATCCATTGTATCGATTACTAGATTCTTACTGCTTGGGTTCAACTCACCACTTGATGCATCCTTAACACCACTATTGCGAGCAGCAGCTATAACCCCCATTTGCAACCCTAGACATAGACCTAGGTATGGCAATTTATTTTGCAATGAATACTGGGCAGCTCGGATTTTACCTTCTAATCCTCTTATTCCAAAACCACCAGGTACGACAATTCCATCTAGACCAGCTAAATCTTTAGCTAAATTTTTGCTTTTTTCCAATTGCTCAGCATTAACCCATTTTATTTTTAAATCAACTTCGTTCCACCAAGCGGCTGACCGAAGCGCCTCGAATACTGACATGTATGTGTCCTGATTGTCCATATATTTGGCTACCACACCGACAGTAACAGGCTTACGGAACTTTGTTTCCGCTCGCTTAACTACTTCTCGCCATTTTTTCATATGTGGTCGGCTCATTTTTATACCGAGATGATTACTTATTACCTTAGCTATACCAGTGTCTTCAAGCGTAAGCGGTACTTCATATATCGATGGTGCGTTGGGTAGAAATGCAATAGCATCCTCAGCAACACCGCTAAATAAACTAAGTTTACGTCGGGCATTTGGATTGGCCGGCTTTTCACTTCGTGCAACTAATACGTCAGGTGTTATCCCTAATCCTCGAAGTTCACGAACAGAGTTTTGAGCAGGTTTGGTTTTAATTTCTTGGCTAGCAGCTAAAAATGGCATATATACGACATGGACATATAAACAGTTCTCTTTACCAACAGATAGGCCTAATTCTCGGATTGCTTCTATAAAACTTAGGCTTTCGTAGTCACCAACGGTTCCGCCAATCTCCACAATGTGGACATCGAAACCATCACCTGCCTCTATGATATAGCGCTGAATTGCAGCTGTTAAGTGAGGAATAATTTGTACATCGTCTCCCTCATATTTACCAGCTCTTTCATCTTGAATAACTTTTTGTAGTACACGGCCGGCCATGAGCGAACTATTTTTATTAACTTCTTGGTCTAGGAATCTTTCGTAGTGCCCTAGATCTAAATCTGTCTCGGCGCCATCAAAAGTTACAAAGCATTCTCCATGTTCACGTGGATTAAGTGTGCCAGCGTCAACGTTTAGATATGGATCGCATTTTTGGATATTTACTTTTAAGTCTCGAGCTTTAAGAATATTACCGATTGAAGCGGCTGCGATACCCTTTCCTAATCCAGAAAGCACACCACCAGTTACAAATATATACTTAGTCGGTCTTTTTGCCACCGCTATTCCTTCCTAAAGGC
>CAZZAE010000016.1:0-18747 GCA_964652125.1 uncultured Candidatus Saccharibacteria bacterium | reverse complement strand
TAGTTAAAGGTAATCTTTATATATAAGGTTTTCTAATGTAAAGGTGCGATTAGAACGGTATATCGTCTAATGTGATAGGACCATCAGGGATTTCGGTTATTACCTCATCCTTAGTGCTAGAGTGTTCTATCTTTGCGAGTTCCAGACACTTGGCTTCGATCTCAATCCAAAGTGGTAGCTTAGTATTGAATTCGACCACAAACTTTCCCGGTTGGTTTGGCATCCCCGGTGGATTTACTTTCCACTCAGGGTGTTTTTGGTTTGGTGCATATACCATCATTCCATTGATGAAGATACCAAGTTCAGGCACGCATGCCTTTACCCTATATGCTAGGCCGTATTTCGTTTGTAGCTGTCGGTGGAATTCTGCATAGACTTCATATTCGTAATCCATCTTATGCACCCTTATCTTTCTGAGCCGTTAGTCTCACTAACTCTGCTAGTTCTTTGAGTTGTGATTCAGCGTCCTTGTAGCCAATCACAGCTCCATTCTTGTTGTAGTAGACCGCTTGGAAGCGTTCTACCAATTCTTTACTTAATTGCATTTCTACTCTCCGTAGAGAGTTCGCCTAACGAGACGATTGAAGCTAGGTGAACTCGGATTATTCGTCCTAGCCACTAGTAAAGATCTTTATGAGCTTCTAGTCGTCGTATAGGTTTTAAGTCGTATATAAGTCGTGCAAATTAGCACATTATTGGTTTCAAACAGAGCTACTTAGACGTTTTTGGTTCAGTATTAGCACCCAGCATTTTGAGTTTTACGTCTAGTTCGGTAGTGTTTATGTTTTCGACGTCTGCTTGCTCGCGGCTTATTGTGGGACGGAAGAATACGCCTTTACTTTCGCTTACGGTAGGAAAGAATAATTGTCTGAGTAGAGGCGTAAATCCAGCACCGTTAAGTACCGTACTTATGTTCCTTGATGTTTGCCCTAGGTCTGGCTTGAACAGCTTATTCGGGTTCTTTTGAGCCTGTTCTAGCAGTCGTTCGGTAGTTGAACCGGCGTGAGCTTTTTTGAGCTTGAGAATGTCATTTACTAGTATTGTTCCATCTGGTTTATAGGCCACTTTGTATTCCGGTATTTGCCAGTCGGCTAATTGATTCGCATTTCTTTCTTTACTTAGTACATCGAGTGATTTGCCGTATTTGATTCTAATCGAATCGGCATAATCAATTAGTTTCTTTTGTTCTGGAGTGAAGTTAGGCGTAAGTTGATCGGCTAGAATCATCAGCTTTTCTACTCGTGCATTGTGAGCTTGTCCTAAATCGTTATCTGGGTTTTCTAGATACTCGTTAATCTCCCATGAGGATGTTTTCAGTACATCAAACCGCTTCCATATAGGTTCGGGGTTGATTGCTAACAATTTGGGATTGCGACTATACAGGCTTTCAAGTTCATCCACAACAAGCACGTATGCACGATTAAGTTCTCTAAATTCATCGCCTTCAGGTGTACCAACAACATCTTCTATGACAATCATTGCAATCAAGCCCAGAACACATTCATTTAGCGCATGAGCTATTGCGAAATCGTTATTGTTTGATGGCTGATTTGTTACTTCCATAAGGTCGATTAACATTATATTGCATCAGTCCTGAGAAGTAGCATTTGAGATAATAAGAGTAGATTTATTAAAAACTAAAAAGGAGTTTATATGGCTATCAAAAACGCTGTTGGTAGGCCAACTAAGTTTGACATGAGAATCGCCAACAAGCTGGCCGATACAGTCGCACACAACTACCCAATCAGTGATGCTTGCAAATTCGCGAGGATTAGTCGGAGCACATATTACTACTACTTAAATAACGAACCATTATTCGCAAAGAAAATGTCTCATGCCCATGAGAACAAAAACAAAGTCAGCTTTAATTTTCGTACACTCTATTAGCTTAACTAGTAGCCTTGCAGACAATTCCAGTAAAAATGGTGTCGGGTAAATGGCGTTAAACAGTCAAAATGTGGCCAAAAAATTTCCGCGCTGTTTCTATGCTTTTATAAAACTAAAAAGATGAACGGGCATACACGCATTTAAAACACCCTCTGGCCGCTCTCCAGAGGTCGTAGGCGAGGTTTTAGACAGAAATCTGAGTGGATATACCACCGACGGCTTCAAAAAGCATTGACCAGTATGCTTTTTGTTACCTAGTTATACTAGGTTAGGCCTTCCGAGAGGGGTTAAATTGAGCTACAATGTTGTCTGATATATGAACCACAAAGAAGCCTACTCTAGAGTTGTTATTGACAGGAAGTTGCGTAATGCCGGTTGGGATATTGAAGATGATTCACAAGTAGTATTTGAAGACCACGGCTCTGCTGGTAGAGCAGATTATGTGCTGAAAGATTCTAAGGGTATGGCTTTAGCCGTGATTGAAGCTAAGTCGCCCGACATAGACCCATACTCTGCTAAGAAACAAGCTCGTGATTATGTAGAGTTGCAATATCCTATGGCCGATTACATCTACTTAGCTAATGATGAAAAAATCTATTTCTGGGATTTAGGTCACGGAGATGCAATTCCATCGGATAGTGGGTTCTTCTCACGTGAGGATTTAGAGAGAAAACGTGCATCAGGCAGAGTTAATAACGTACAACCGCTCCAACAACAAGAAGTAACGGTTGACTACTTTAATGACGTTAGCGATGTAATTAAGCCGTACTACTATCAAATTGATGCTTGGAATGCCATCGCAAAAGACTTTGATGAAAACAATAAGCGTGCATTTTTACTTGAAATGGCAACTGGTACGGGTAAAACAATACTAGCAAGCTTAGTAATCAGTAAATTTTTGAGAACTAATAATGCAAGTCGAATATTATTTATAGTAGACCGACAGTCTCTAGCTATACAGACAAAAGCAAAATTTGAACAATTACTTAGCAATCTATCTAAAGTAGGTGTGTACTGGGGCGGAAAACACCAAAATTTACTTGGAAGCAATGTGGTTGTCGCAACCATTCAAACACTTTCTTTGCATGGCAAGAAAGACTTCACTCCCGGTGCTTTTGATTTAATCATCCATGACGAGGCACACCGTAGCATCTATACGCCCGAAGCCCGTGCGGCAGTAGATTACTTCGTAGGAGCTATAAAGATTGGTCTTACTGCTACCCCAAAAGATTTCTTAAAGAACATTGATGTAGACAAACTTAGCCAGGACGATCCACGTGCACTTGAACGAAGAATACAGCGGGACACTTACAGGTATTTTGGGTGCAAGGATGGCGTACCGACATACCGCTACACGATACAGGATGGCTCGAAAGACGGTTACCTTGTTGAGCCTGTCTACCGTAAAGCAAACACTTCCCTTACATATCAGGCACTAAGTAACGAAGGTATAACTCAGCTTGATGATGTTGAGCTTGAGGAAGGCACTAGCCTAAAGATTCGTGACCTTGAAAGAAAAGTATATTTCCCTAAGCGGAACGAAGCAATGATGCAAGAGTTCTTAGATTTTGCAGACAATGCACCAAATGGCGAAATTGGTAAAAGTCTTATTTTTGCTGTTTCGCAGAACCATGCTGTTGCACTCGCGAAAATACTTAACAGACTAACCCCTGAGTACAATGGCCGTTTTGCAGAGGTCATTACAAGTAGAGTTAAGGGTGCACATGATATAGCAAAAGAGTTTGCTGATCTTGAAAACAAACTACCGCGTGTAGCTATTACAGTTGATATGTTAGCCACAGGGTTTGATGCGCCTGAGGTGCAAAATGTAGTTCTTGTTCGTGCTATTTATGACCCAACTACATACCAACAAATTAAGGGTCGTGGTACACGATTATGTCCCGAAATAAAAAAAGAGCGTTTTGTCATTCACGACTTTGCAGGAGTTATTGACTATTTCGAGGAGAAACATGATTGGGATGCACCATTGAATGCACCCGCAAGCAAAGTTCATGGATCGAAATCTGGTGAAGAATCACAGCCACGTACAGAACCGGATGATACAGCCGATAGAACATCAAGACACGATGAAGCGCCCACCAGCCAAACTATTGATTTTGTTGTTACACGTGACCAGATTCGATATGGACTTGGTGAAGGTGATGTAGTTGATCGCAATATGTATCAAGATGAGTGGACAAAAGCCGTCCACATTTATGTTTCTGAGCACAAAGATAAAATCGAAAATGTTATCGACGACCCCGAAGCAGTTGATGAGTTAATGGAGGACATCAATCAAAATCTACTTGATAAGCCAAAGTATTACTTCAACGAAGAATCTCTCCGGCAAAGTCACAGAATTATTGCTGGAGTTCGTGACTTCTTTTTAGCGGCACTCGGAAAAACACAGCTTCCAACACGCGAAGAACAACTATCTGAGTTTAAGCAGGGGTTAGTTAATAAGTTTGCAGATCAAGGCGGTGGCGCTACACAACGCCGTACACAAATGGTTAAATATTTGGCCGAGCATTTGATGGATGACAAGAAATTGGTGCAAGAAATACACACATCAAATAACCTTTCATTCCTCCAGCGACCTGAATTTTCGCAGGCTTATCAGATTCGTGATTGGTTAAGTGAGTTTGGTGACAATTCAGAAGGAATTCTTGAATTAGTTAACGATATAGCAGAAAGTGAACTACTGAAAGTTTAATATGTCAGATTTTATTGCGTCAAACTTACATAAAAAAGTCGATCATATTATGGACGTCTTTTTTGGAGCTGGTGTAGCTAACCACCCTACCATAATTGAGCAGATAAATTACTTGCTTTTCATGCGAGCGTTATCACAGAACGATGACGATCTCCGTAAGTTGGGGATTGCCGACAAAAGCCAAATTGTATTTGATGGTGATTTAGAAAAGTACCGCTGGGAAAACTTACTAGCTTTAAATGCCGAACAGTTGTCTGTCGCGATTGAAGATTGCTTTCGCCATATACCTGAAAGCACAACAAATAAAACGGTGCGACTTGTGTTCCGCAATGCTCATTTAAAGTTGTTCGACAAGCCAACACTTCGAACTGTCCTCCATGAAGTAGACGCATTTGCCAAGCTAATGGACGAGGGTGAACATTCAGGTAAGCGTGATGTCTATGGAGACACTTACGAATATTTACTTAGTAAGCTTTCTCAGGCTGGCACATCTGGTCAGTTTAGAACTCCTCGACACATCATTGAATTTTTAGTTGAAATTGTCTCTCCTAAAAAAGGCGAGACTATTCTTGACCCTGCCGTTGGCACCGCTGGTTTCCTGGTTAAAGCTTTTGAATACTTGCGACGTGAGTATACAAGCCCCGAACAACTAGATAGCGGTGGTTCATTCGACAAACTTAGTAGTAAAGAACATACCTTCCTTTATGAGCACACATTTAGCGGCTTCGACAGTGATGAGGACATGATCAAGTTTGGCATGATGAATCTTTACTTACATGGTTTACAAAATGCTCGTATGGTTCGCCAAAATACACTTACAGATACAGCGGGGAGTCGCGATAAGTACGATGTAATCCTGGCAAATCCTCCATTTAGCGGCAAGATTGATCGTGAGAGCGTTGCAGAGGAACTACAAATGAATACTGGAGCAACTGAAGTTCTCTTTTTACGTTATATGTTCCGTCATCTAACAGAAAACGGTCGTGCTGGAGTAATTGTTCCTGAGGGCGTCATTTTCAATAACAATAATGCTTACAGGAAAATTCGTGAGCTACTGCTTGAGAACGGACTGTGGTGTGTCATTAGTTTACCTAGTGGAATTTTTAATCCCTACGCTGGAGTCAAGACTTCAATCGTGTTCTTCGATAGAACACGCGCTATAAATCAAAAAGTTTTGTTTGCAAAGGTTGAACATGATGGATACAGTCTTTCGACACAGAGAAAGCCAATCGCTAAAAATGACCTGCCCGATCTATTAGAAATTATCAGAAAGTTTGAGAATGGCGTCGAGATTCAGGAAAAGAATGCACACGTTGTAGATTATGAAACCATAAAGGAAACGAGTGATATTAGCCTTATCGGGAATAAATATAAACTTTCAAATAAAGCTAACCATCAATATTCACTCGTTAAATTGGGAGACATTTGTGAAATAACATCTAGCAAAAGAGTGTTCAAATCTGAATGGATGGACGAAGGGGTGCCTTTTTATCGTGCAAGGGAAATAATCAAACTGGCAAGAGATGGATCAGTTGAAAATGAACTATTCATTACTCAAAAGATGTACGATGAATACTCAAATAAATATGGAGCACCGGAAGAAGGCGATCTAATGGTGACTGGAGTAGGTACTTTAGGAATTTGCTATTTAGTTAGAAAAGACGATCGATTTTACTTCAAAGATGGCAATATTATTTGGTTAAAGAATTTTGATAGCAGAGTAGATTCGCGTTACATAATGCACTTATTTGGTAGTGATTTCGTAAAGCAGCAAATACACGCATTCTCAGGAGGTGGTACTGTGGGCACATATACGATTATTAGAGCAAAAGAGACTGAAGTTCCGTTACCTCCATTAGAAATTCAACGAATAATAATTGAAGAATTTGAGAAAAACCAAAAAGCTATTGATGACGCTCAGCGCCAAATAAAAGAACTAAGGAAGGAACGAGATTCTATACTAACCAAAAGCTTAGATTCTTAGAATCAGGCTCAAAAGGGTTTGAAAAACAGTCATGGCAAAAACCCATAAGTACATCTCAAAAACAATCTCTCAGAAAAAGTATCTAACTGACGTACTTAATAGACTTAACAATGATGTATACCCATACATTGACCTTATACGTCATCACATTAAGACAAGACATGAAGGTATTGGAAACTTTTCTTTAGCCAGAATGATTTTTCCAATTGTAGAAGCAGTTGCCATTCCATTAGATAAATCTCCCCAAAAATTATTGGAAGAGATTAGAGTGCCTTATCCATATTTGTGCTGGAGCATTTATAGAGATGGATTTACGCACAATGATGAATTTATTTTTGCGGAGTTTGTAGAAAACGGTAACACGATGAATGCTTTCCCAAATATTGTACTGGGCTACGAAGGACGAATAATAGTTCATAGTGTGCATGGGAACGAGGTTGTTATTAGTTTGATGAAAATAGCAGAGGATCTGAGGGAGTATGTTGAAAGAAAAATTCAAGAAGATGATAAAGAAATTGAGATCATAGAAAAGATTGAGTATTTTACAGGAACTAATGAAATTGAATTGAGTTCGGCACAGAAAAATGAAGTTAATCAAATAATTACTGAGATTAAAGATTTAAATGCCCCAAAATAATGCGATTATCGAATTCGTAAATGAGTTTGAAAATGCTTTTGCAGATTACCTTGTTGATCCGACTGATTTCAAAGAATATAGTTTGAAGCCTAGCTTTCAAAATTCAAAATATTTTAAGTTTATATACGGCAAATTGCCTGACAATCAATTATCTGACTGGGATATAGCCTGCTGGTTAAATACTTGCAAGATGGAAAGTGCTGATGCAGTAAGAGTAGATGATTTTATTAGGGGATTTCATGGTTTTTCAATCGTCGGCCTAATGACAAGACCAGATAATCATAGCCACCTTCAATACATGGCTTTCACTCCCAATGAGCAGTTTGCACCATTTATAGATTTACATATTAGATTTGTAAATGGCTTGAATGATGAGGCCTACTTCAAAATTTATCCAGGTAACGATACTGAAAGACAGAAGTGGTTACTTTTTACAGCATGGAGAAAAAACAAGAAAGGCGAGAATGAAAAACAAATACTGGATTTCTTAGTTACACATAACGCTGAATATTGGTCTGCTGAAGAAATTGCTAACTTTATTTCAGATCCATTTGTATTTTTTGCTAGTCATTTTCCTGATGACGAAATTCCAACTGTTTTTGAATAAACCCGCCTAGCGTACACTAAAATCGAGTCTTATTGTGGTTATAACGTCCTCTATCGTGGTGAGCCAAGATTGACATAATCCTTTATTAGTGTTATTGTATTATTATGAATATACCGAGTGATCCCTCTGACAATCCACAAGAACCTCGTACAACAAGAGAAAAGATTGATGCGATGCCCACTCCTACTTCCATAGGTGGCGCATTTGCACTATTTGCTGCCATAGAGATGGAAGCAATTGAAGAAGGCAGAAGCACACCGGAAGAATCAGTAGAGCTGTTAAGAGAAGTGTTTAGTACACCAACTGATACGCCAGAATAGCTATAACTTCCATCACCACGGAGAGCCATATTGACCTAATATTACTTTTATGGTATTTTAGCTTTATGGCGGAATCCTTTTTCGAGAGAATCATTGTCGAATCAAGTAAGCACGCAGAAACAAAAAAGTACCAAGAGCAAGTTCAATCCCCAGAGCCCACCCTGCCCATATTGAGCGAAACACAGAAACTTGCAATTGAAACAGAGAAAGCACATAGACTTCATCAACGAGCAGTGAATATTCGAAGACAAGCTGCCGCGGATGTAAATAAAGCCCTCTCCGAAGGTCTATTGTCTCCACTGCGACTGATTATTAGGCATCAGCATCATCGTAGAACTCTGATTGATATGATTATGCAAAACCCTGGTCGACTTATTACTACAGAACCCGACACGGTTATGGGAGCATGGTTTCTGCGTCATGATTATGCACCCACTCGCTCAACTCGAGTAAGGCCCGAGAGGCAAGATTATGAAGCACCCGTACAAGTACAGTCAGGATATGATAATACTTACGTATTAACTGACAGGGGAGAAATCAAAATGTTTAGTTATCCCATAAATACCTCCCGTAATTCTGAGTACAGTGAGTACTTACTTAGGAGTCTTGAAGATGTAGACGACAGTGTGGTCTTGAGCTTTTACAATATTGGAGAAGCGTGGCCAGGAAGCATTTAGAAATTATAGCCTCAGCTTCTCGCTTAAATTCAAATTGATCATCGAGCATACACAACTTTGGATTTAAGACTATTCAATGCTAGCAAATCACTAATTGTTGAACAAAAATAGTTTTAACATCCAACACTATCAATCGCCAAGCTTTAGCATTTTTACAATTTTTGTTATCATTATCATTGAAGATAAATGACTTATAAATAGAAACCGTCAAAATGATTAAATGTTGTGGCGTCGTGGTAGCATTAATATCGTGAAAAAGTTTTATCGTTTCCGCACACTTGTTGCTCTTGTAATTATCGGTCACATAGCTGTAATCGGATACAATACACTAAAACAAAGCCATGCAGCCACGGCGGACATCAATGGTGATGGCAGTGTTGATATTTTAGATTTATCGGTTATGGCCGGAAATTGGGGAAGAACTGGAATGAGCTTTGGCCAAGGAGATTTAAACGGTGATGGGTCAGTAAATGTCCTGGATTTGTCTTTCCTAGCAAGCAATTGGGGCGTCACTCAGACTGGAACTATTTGGCATCCAACAGCTGACCGTCCGTATACCCTGCAATGGATGCTTGGCGGTGCCCTAAACATTAATGATCCGGTTCAGATGGGCTTAAAAGACTTGAACGGTAACACTCTACCAGCCCCCGATGTCTATGATATTGATGGTGAGCTAAATACTACCGCCACCGTTGATGCTCTGCATGCTATGGGTAAAAAAGTTATTTGCTATATTGACGCTGGTGTATGGGAAGATTATCGATCCGACGCTACTGTCTTCCCGGGAGTTCAGAATGAAGGCAAAGTTTATACCGGCGATCCACAGTATGCCAATGTAGATATTATCGGATCTCAAGATAACGGTTGGAATGGTTCAAAATGGATGGACGTGCGAAGGATTGATATACTTCAACCAATTATGACAGCGCGGATGCAAAATTGGTGCAAAAACAAACACTTTGATGCTATTGAGCCAGATGAGATTACTGATTGGAGTAATAATCCTGGTTTCCCAATAACGTACAATGATCAGATTGCGTATAATCGAGCTGTAGCTTCGTGGGCTCATAATCTTGGTCTAAGTATTGGACTGAAAGGTGATCTGGAACAAGCTCATGATTTAGTAACAAATTTTGACTGGACATTAAACGAAGAATGCTTCTTATATAGTGAGTGCACTACAATTAATAACTCTGGCGGTCCGGGGGCCGATGGTCTAGATTATCCTGGTCTTCAACTTTTCTCCCAAGCCAATAAAGCGGTTTGGGTGGCGGAGTATCCTTCAGAGTATTCTGCAAGCCAACGCTCTGGTACCGGACTCACTACCACACTATTCAACAGTATCTGCACAACTTCCAAACAACAACACTTCAATACCGCACTTTACATCCTAGGCTTACCACCCACGGGCGGACGCCAACCTTGTCCAACAACTTCGGCTACAACTTGGTAACAAGATAAGTCTTTGTCCTAGAGTATATTACCGTATCAAGATCAGGCATCAGAGTTGTAGACAAAAACCAATTATTTCAGCGTTTAGTATGACTATTTTTTGTGTATGAAGTAAACGAGTTTATGACTTTGTTTGTTTGTTAAGAACCCATTGAACAGATGCACTTAACGGTTTATCTGTGCGGTGAATACAACCTATCCAACAACAAGGCCGCCGTTTTCCTTCTTGCAATTCCGTAATTGTGCGCCCAACATGGTTTTTTCTTGTCGAAAGTTGTTTTACGGTGATAGCCCAACAAATCCACTCATTGCGTGCTAGTGGTGTTAAACTCAGCCAAGCTGCTTTTGCTGATGGGTCAGTTATAAGGGCATTTTTCAGATCAGTCGGCATCTTATGAACTGTTCCACCAGGAATTTCTTCTTTCATCATAGGTGTATCTTACCTTAGTTGAAGTTTTTCTACTGATAGTGATGGTGCCATACTCCCAGCATAACTGATCATGACGACTCAATTAAATTAATTTTATGGATCGACATTAAAATAACCTACTATCTCGGCTTGCAAATGATCATGGAACTGATAAGTGCCTGATTCAGAGAGAGTGAGAGTCTTACTATAGCCTTTTTGAACACTTAACTCAGTTACGCCAGCATAATCTTCGTGAGTTGGGTGGGGTCCGAAAGAAATGTCCCTTATGTTTTTGTCATAATTAATGAAGGTCAGAGTGTCACATTTGTGTGCGGATGTGTGCAAGGGAGTTACTACACCATTATTGATGGTAACTTTGTGATTAATACCTAAGTTATGACAAGCCCCGGTTTCTGTACCTCCAACTTGGTAGATACCCTCATCATTTACTAGTTTCTTAGTAATGTCGGACGGCGACATATTGTAGTGTAAGTTATTAATAATCATAATTGTTCCACCTACAATAACCAGAATTATTCCGACCGTGGCAACGTAAAAGTATAAATTCCAGTTTGGTCTTGGACCGCGTCCGATATGCAAGAAAAAAGTTATCTGAATTAACATTTGAAAAATTGCAAAACTTAAGATTGTAACCAACAGTGCAGTTCCTGAAACAGAATGATTGACTACTAAATAGTAGGGAATTATCGTGCATATCAAAGATAATATATAGCCGATTACATACGATCTGAGAGTCCTATGTTCATGGTCGACATTGCCATTTTTGCCTTGCAATGATTTGGTCATTTGAATGCTCCCAAATACACAAATGTGAAGATAAAGATCCAGACAATATCCAAAAAGTGCCAAAACAAGCTAAGCATGTTCAACTTACGAACCATGTGATTGTTAAGCCCACGTTTCATAATAAATGCCAGAGTAATCGCCATCCATAGGAGTCCAGATATTATGTGAAGCCCGTGTGTCCCCACTAGTACAAAAAATGAGGATAAAAACGCGCTACTTTGCAAAGTGTGCCCATCATGGATTAAATGAGCGAATTCATGAAGCTCTAAGCTTAAAAACACTAGACCAAGCAGAAATGTTATACCAAACCAAAGTATTGTCTGGTTCTTCTTACCCAGGCGAGCTGAGATCATGCCAATTCCACACGTAAAACTACTACTCAATAGAACGAGAGTTTCTATTAAAGCTAGCTTGTGACTGAAAAGATCACGCCCTGACTCGCCGCTAAATGCATTACCGTGCAAAACTGCATAGGCTGCAAACAGTACAGCAAACATTAATAGATCTGTCATCAAATAAATCCAAAAACCGAAGATGGCCCGATCGTTGGCCACTACTTCATGCTGACTTATCTCGTTTGCACTTACCATGTGCGCCACCGTTTATTGCGTAAGACATCCCATACAAAAGCAAATACAATTTTCACCAGATCCCAAATACCCATATCTTCACCAAGACCGCTTTCTTGACTAGATTTAATAGATTGGACTTTTTTTAGTCTTTTTTCTTCCAGTTTTTGCACTTCTTCAGCTGTAAGTGTATATTCAATATCTTCTTTAAACATACGCATTACTAGTACTACGATGATGCCAATAATAGATATCACTGCCAACCAAACGATGTCCCAAACAAAGCCAAAGCCAGCCAAAAAGGCTAGTCCGGCAATGTAGATGCCAGCTGCAATATTTTTTGGCATATGAATACTTTCATAGCTAGCTTTTGGTAAACCTCGCTGCTTCATTTCCCAAAAGGCATCACGGCTGGTTACTGTCGGAATAACGGTGAAGTTGTAAGACTGTGGTGGTGAAGGCGCTGCCCATTCTAATGTCCGTCCACCCCACGGATCGCCAGTATGATCACGAAGTTGGTTTTTTTGAATTACGCTTGCTAAGATCTGAGCAAGTTGCAAAACAACACCAATCGCAATTATTATTCCGCCAATCAACATAAGAATAAATAATGGTTGCCATCCAGTAGAGGAGTCATAATGATCAAGCCGTCTTGTGGCACCCATCAATCCAAGTATGTACATGGGAATAAAAGATAGACAAAAACCCACTATCCAACACCAAAAGGCATTGCGTCCAATCCGCTCATTGAGCCGAAAACCAGTGAACTTTGGAAACCAGTACGATATCCCACAAAAGACTCCGAACAAAACTCCGCCAATAACCATAGAGTGGAAATGTGCAACCAAAAATAGGCTATTGTGCAATTGGAAATCTGCTGGTGGAACAGCCAGCATAACTCCGGCCATTCCACCAATTGCAAATATTGCTATAAACCCAAGGAACCACAGCATGGGCGTATCAAACCGTATCCGACCTTTGTACATAGTTGCTATCCAAGTAAAGACAAGAACAGAAGTTGGAATTGCAATTATCATAGTCATTGTCCCAAAAAAGGCATTAACGTCGGCACTTGCTCCCATAGTGAAAAAATGGTGCAACCAAACAGATAGGGCAAGTGTAGATACACCGAGCATTCCAAGCACATTAGTTGTATAACTAGCAATTGGCTTACGAGAGAATGTAGATACCACTTCCGAAAATACACCAAAGGCGGGCAACATCAAGATATAGACTTCTGGATGCCCCCACATCCAAATGAGATTGGTATACATCATAGGATCACCACCACCAACGATGGTAAAGAAGTGCGTCCCCAAAAAACGGTCAAAAAATACTAGAAAGATTGTTGCAGTTAGAAGTGGAAATACCGTTACTGCCATGACCATACTACACAGTGACCCCCAGGTAAAAAGAGGCATCTTACGAAGAGTCATACCGGGCGCACGCATTTTTAAGATTGTCATTATAAAATTAATAGCTCCAAGCGTTGTACCAATGCCAGAAATCTGTAGGCTCCAAATCCAGTAATCTACCCCTACACCCGGACTAAAGATCTTTTCCGAGAGTGGAGCAACTGCTAACCAGCCAGTTGCTGCATATTGCCCACCAATAAAGAAGAACATATTCACCATTACTACGCCGGCTACAAACAGCCAAAAACCAAGAGTGTTCAAAAAGGGTGATGCTAGATCACGAGCACCTATTTGAAGTGGCACGATATAGTTGATAAGGCCAAAAATAAAAGCCATGGCCACAAAGAAAACCATAATATTGCCGTGAGCAGTAAAAATCTGTTGGAAATGATCTGAAGATAGGTAACCGTGTGAAGATCCTGACGACAGGGCTTGCTGGAGCCAAATCATAATTGCATCCAATCCACCGCGCAGTAGCATTAATCCACCAACAATAAAGTACATTATCCCAATTTTTTTTGGATCAACAGTTGTCAGCCACTCCTTCCACAGCCATTTCCAACGTTTTAAGCGAGTGATCACTAGGATAGTTACCAATAACATAGATAGAATTGTTACCGACGCACCGATAGTAAACCACTCGTGCGGTAAAGCGCTCCATGTTAATTTACCTAAGATTAGTTCTTTCATATTAGTGGCGCGAATGGCTTCCATATAGCCCGGTATATTTAGTAATCACTCTGGCATATAAATTACTATCATTAACTGAGTAGAATGCGGCTGGATTATATTGGCTGGGTTTTAGTAAATTGTCGTAATTAACTGCATTCAGTTCCACTGGAGATTTCTTAACTGATTGTATCCAGCCGTAAAAGTCTATGCTGTCAGAGGCACGAGCAGTGAACTTCATTCCAGAGAAACCTGCACCGTTAATCTCTGCTGATTTACCAGGATAATCTCCAACTGAATTAGCCATCAAATTTAGTTGATTAACATGACCAGTCATTGTATATAACTGGCCACCGAGATTGGGAATCCAAAACGAGCTCATTGGGGCCTCGTCAGAAGTTAGCTCAAATTTTAAAGGTGTATTTACTGGAAATTGAACGAAATTAACTGTTGCTATGCCTTGCTGGGGATATATGAATAACCATTTCCAACGCATCGCTACAACTTGAATCGTCAAGGTGCTGGCATCGGCGGCAATCGCTTTTTGGGGGGCAAGTCTATGGGTAGCTGGCCACATCACAGATGCCAACATAAGCATAACAGTACCAGGGATCACCCATACCCCAATTTTATACTTATTACCACGAACCAAATTGGGATTATAGGTGGCTTTGGTGTTAGATTCGCGGTATTTCCAGGCCGTATAGTAAAGAAAGAAAAGTGTAGGGATGCCTATCGTCAACAAAACACTGGCGGTATATAACATCAAACCATGTTGCTGTTTAGCAATTGTCCCTTGAGGATTAAATAACGCAATGTTATGACCGTGGAGTAATCTTTTTAGTAGCAAAACAAGGTCGGATATTGCTAGAAATATTATCAACAATAGCCAACCTAGACTAAAACTGTTTTTATTTCTTTGCGTCATCAATCTGGCTCCATAAAAACGTAACCATAACCATATCTATAACTATAACATGAGACTTTTTGGTTGAAGACTGGACATTATTTAATGGATTTTCATAAAGCTATGTATCAGGTCACGCAGGTAGAATCATTTGACAGGATCATTGGTATACAACAAGATTAAAGCATAACTAATTTGATTTTATGAATCCAGATAATTTACAATCTCCAAATCCAAGCCCAACGACACCACCTGTCTCGCCACCGAGTCCTCCAACTAATATGCAAGCACCGCTGAATCCAATTAGCCAAAGTCCACAACCTAAAAAATCAAGGAAACTTGGTTGGATATTATTAATAATTGTATTGTTAGCCGCCGCTATTGGTGGGTATTTATTCTACAAACACACTCATAAAACTAAAATTGTTACCCAAACTGCAACAAAACACGATATTGCTTTAATAAAAATAGGTCTTGGTGATGGACCTGTAAATAGCTTTTACCCGGCTGATGCAAACACGTCAGGTGTTACTATAACCAACGGCCAAATATTTGAAGGTTTAGTTGGTTGGCAAAACGGAACAAAAGTAGTTCCTATGCTTGCAACCAGTTGGACTAACCCGGATGACTCTAGTTGGGTATTTACACTTCGAACTAATGTCAAGTTTCATACCGGTCGCACGATGACGGCTAACGATGTCAAATATAGTCTTGAAAAATTGAAAGACCTCGCTTACGGAGGTGGAAGTGGGCTGGGCGATACAATAAAGTCAGTCACAGTTATTTCACCAGACAAGGTAAAGATAACCACAAACGGACCTGATCCAATTCTACTTAACCGTTTAACCTTCTTATATATAGTCGACTCGCAGTCAAAACTCAAAGATGACTCTAATAATGGTACTGGGCCATATGTCGTTAAAACCGGTACGGATCCTGTTAAAGATAAAGTAACCGACTTGGTGGCATTTGATAATTACTGGGGAGGCCATATCTATACAAAGGAGCTGAAAATTAGCACCCTAACAGACGCTAGCGGTGCGATTACAAAACTTCAGAGTCATCAATTGGATATATTTGAGCAGTTTACTTCTTTGACTGAAGTTAAAACTTTAAATGCGGATGGCATAAATACTATAAAAGAGGAATCATCAACAGTTGATATGGTAGTCCTCAATACTCTAAAGAAGGGTTCACCCCTTTCTAACCTAAAATTCCGCCAAGCAATAAACATTGGAATAGACCGATCGGCCATATTAAAAGCATCTGATATAGAAGGTACTCCCTTGGGTCAATTTGTAGTTAAAGAAATTCCAGGTTACGACTCAAGTATAAGCGTACCAGAGTATAACGTTATTAAAGCCAAGAAATAGATTAAAGATTCTCCAGTTAAGAATCCAAATCTCGTCTTCAGCTATAAACTTCACGACAGCAATAATAAATCTGTAAAGGAAATACAAACTGAACTTAAAGCTATTGGTGTAAATGTAGTGCTTCAGTCAAACAGTGACGTTGGAGTGTTAGCAGATAATTTCTTTGCCGGTAAAACAGATATGTTTATGCTCGGTTATTCAGCTGACTTATTCGATGCTAGTGATCCATTCACCACCTTGTTCCAAAACCCACCCACTTATAACAGTCCCGTTGTCGATAAGTTATTAACACAAGCTAATCAAACCATAGACGGTGCTAAACATATTCAATTGTTGCAGAGTGCTGCTCAACAATTAAGCATGGATGTTCCTGCAATTCCTCTTTTTAGTCGAACTGGTTTCTACGCTCAATCCAGCACTGGATACAGTTTGCATCGTGATATTCCGGGTACTGCATTGGGTGCCTACTTCTGGAAAGTCTATCAATAAATTTTGTTATCTTAAATTAATATAGTGTCCAATAGAGTTTAAAAAGTAGTGGCAGTTTTCAAAGATCAATCACACTCTTTAAATTTATTTTGATACTATTAATGTCATGACTTTATCTAAACACACACATTCAGTCTGGCAGATTGCCCAGGAAGCTGAAAAAGGGCATTGGGCGTGGCTGTGGCAAGCAGCTGATTCAGATCAACGAAGAGCCCTAATAGACAATGAAACTATAAAAGGCGAGTTTATTTTCCAGCAAATGATTGAGTATTTTAAAGTTAATCCAAAGAAAGATTGGTCCAAGAACAGTGTGCTAGACGTTGGTTGTGGTCCAATAAGCTTAGTGGCCCGCAATCAATTTGGTAAAACCAGAGCTGGAGTGGATCCTCTCCGTTACCCAAGCTGGGTTTATGAAGATTATGGCCAGCAAAAATTTAAAATGTACGAAGTTCCATTTGAGCAATTATCAACTAAGAATAAATTTGATGTAATCGTTTTCTACAATGCCCTTCAACATTTTGCGGATTTAACTAAAGTTGCTAAAAAATGTTATGAAACATTAGCAAATAATGGTGCGGTCTATTTATCAGAATATTTAGAAGTTCCAACCAATGACGCCCATATTCAGTTCTTAGAATCGGATACATTAGATAAATTATTTCGTGGAGTTGATTTTAGAGTAAATTCTGTAGTGAAATCTGTACGTTTGCCAGGATATGTAGAAAGACCTGACGGCTCCGCAATTAAACTATATCTTGCAAAAATAAATCTGTAATCGTTATCCTTTGGTTTTGTGTAAATTCATTAATCTCTATTGCTGATAGCCTTGAGTCGGTGGCATCTGGGTATTGTTACGGTCACGTCGGCGCCTAATAAACAGCCATATGAAAATTCCCAGTCCTAAACAGATTGCAACTATAGAACCTATCAACAACCAATTTATTCCGTGTTTTGGAGTTGAACTAGTTTGCGCGGGAATAACCGGCTGGGTGGTTGTCTCACCGACAGCCTTAAAAGTCATAGTAGCTACTCCACCACTAATCGAATCAAGAGTAATAGCAATGTCAAAAACCCCATCGTTGTTGACATCGACCTGCTTGGTTTCACCAACATTTAAAGTAATGGCTATGCCACCAGGGTTGATAGTTATTTCTACGCCATCTGAGTTAACTTTATTGATAGTTACGCTGTATTGGACGGTTTCATTATTAGCTGTGACATCAAAATATATAACTTGGCCAGCTTTCAAATCAAGTTGATGACCTGAAGTAAAGTAATCGCTAAAATCATTTAGCAATATTTTAGTTGTTGTAGTAGTTTTGGCTTTACTTGGAGTAGTGCTAGGGGTTGGGCTCGTGGTTGAAGACGAGCAACCAGTACTGTAAGGACACGATCCGTAAGATCCGCTACCGTAAACCGATGCTAGAACTAAAGGTTGAAATAGAAAGATACCTGCAACAACTGCGGTAGTTAAGTGTCTTAATATTTTGTGTATTATTTTAATTGTCATTTAACATAACAATTATACCATTTACAAACAACTGTATAGCATTTATAATTAGTTCAGCATTAAAAAAAGAGAGGGGTTATAATGGGGAAACTAGAAGAACTGTTACTGGTCTTCTTGATTATATTGTTACTTTTTGGAGCCAAAAAGATTCCAGAATTGGCTCGAAGTATTGGCCAATCCGCTAGAGAAGTTCGCAAAGGCTTTGCTGGCGAAGATGGTGATGACGATAAATCCAAAAAGTCTGCAAGCAAGTAGCCTCTAAAAAGCAAAAGGAGCGGGGGTGGTACCGTCACAAACATTTCATGACCACATAAAAGAGCTC
>CAZZAE010000015.1:0-19969 GCA_964652125.1 uncultured Candidatus Saccharibacteria bacterium | reverse complement strand
GTTACAAATATATACTTAGTCGGTCTTTTTGCCACCGCTATTCCTTCCTAAAGGCTCTCAAGGCACTTTATTGCCCTAATGCTACCATAACTCCTATAAAATAGAAAAGAGAAAAACTCAGATTAACATTAATGCTTCCATAAACATTTGATCTGCAGCCGTTAACATAGCATTTTTAGAATCTACATATGATGCAAAAAATGGAGTCGTGTCGAAATATATTTGCCTGTCGTGAGATGCCGCTTCTGTTCCTACTCCTATACGAAAGACATCTTTCATATTCCTTTGATTAACGTTTAATTGGTCAAGTGATTCCATATAATCTCCTCCGAAATATTCATCTGCATATCGCTGAGCGGTCATGTCTAAAATCCAGGGGTCTTTCCAGTAATCGATAGCATCCTCATCTGGAATAACCGGGTCAATTGAACGGTTTCTATCATGATCGTTACGTTTTTCTATTAGTTCGACTTGCCTGCGAAACATTTCACGAGCTTCGGAAGTTTCGATGCTAAGTCGTTGTCTGAGTATTTCTCGCCTAGCGGCTTCACTTGACTCACAAGTTACAAATGTTCGCATAACTAATTCAACTCCTGCCACGCCTCGAACAACAGGAGCAAGATTACGACCATCTACTAATAGGATGCCGTAGTTATCATCGTCTCGTTTTTTTTCAATTCGATTCTGGAAACCCGACTTTACGGCACTACGAAGTGCTTGTACTGGACTAATCACACCGACCAGCTTATTTACGTCATCTGAATGAATTGCTTCAACTCCGTGCTGAGAGACAAAACTATGTGCTTCACTGACAATATCAGTTAAAGATTTAGCGCCAACATTGTCGACAGTTTTTGTTACCACTTCATCTGGCATATCAAGCTCAATTACACCATCTAGAAGTAGTTTTTTGGTAACTACTCTGTAGTCCCTGCCCGTTTCTTCAGTAGCAATACCTGGGTAAGTTTCGGCCAAATGACTAACAATAGTATTCTTACCACTACGGCCAGTACCTCCGAACTCAAACACATATAAATCCGATATTTCTGTATTTGCCATAATTAAACTTATAAGAATATACGCTTTTCAGGTGCTTATTGCAAACGCAATATTTTTGATTATTTATTCAGGTAGCTAAAAGCAGCTGCTAATTGAGGATCACGGTTTGCATTACTATCAGCTTCACTAAGTTTGACGGATTTGTCAGGTGATATGCCTTGCTTATCTATATTTCTACCGTCAGGTGTGTACCAGCGAGCTATGGTGACTTTAAGTAAGGCACCATCTGCAAGATTGATAACGTCTTGCACGCTGCCTTTGCCGAAACTTTTGACACCAATTAGAGTCGCAGCATGATTGTCATGCAGTGCACCAGCAGTGATCTCACTGGCACTGGCACTACCATCATCAATTAGTACTACAGTGGGAATACCTACCAACGTGGATGGACCGTGAGCCCGATATGTATCTACTATCTCACCGTCGCGCCGGGTAGTTAGAATAGTTTGACCAGGTTTAAGCCACAGGCTTGAAACATCCACTGCTGCACTTAGTTCTCCACCCGGATCGCCACGCAGATCTAAAATGATGGCCTTGGCTCCCTTCTTATTTAAATTATCAGCTGCTTTGTGAGCCAAATCACCTGTATCACTTGAAAATTCACTTATTTTTATATAGCCTATATTACTTTTTAACATCTTAGAGTCTACGCTTGGTATCTTTATCTCTGAACGAATAATAGTAAGGCTAATTGTCTGGCTTTTGTTCCGCAATATTTTTAAAACAACCTTTGTTCCAGCCGGGCCACGAATATGACCAACGGCTTCATCAACCGTCATATTAGCAGTTGATAGACGGTTTACATCAATAATTATATCTTTAGACTTTAATCCAGCTTTCTGTGCTGGGAAACCGTCTATTGGTGCTACGACAATAAGGTTTCCATCTTTATCTTTGCTTAGTTCTGCTCCAATTCCTTGAAAAGTGCCATTTAGTTGATTGTTGAAATCTTTGGCCTCAGCAGGCGTGAAGTAATCTGTATAAGGATCCCCTGTGGCTTGGACTAGTCCATGTTTTAATCCATCCAACAGTTTGTTAGCATCAAGTTGCCCGTCATAATTTTGACGCAGTGAATCGTATAATGTTTCAACGGACGAGTAGTTTAAGTTCGATGGAAGTATTTTTTGTTCGCTTTTCAGTCCGCCAATTTGAATGTGCCCGCTCCCAACAGCTAACCCTAACCAAAAAATACCTAAAATAACTATGGCTTTAGTTAATGACCCAGAAATAATAGAAATAACTGAACGCTTAGCCGATCGTGAGTCTCTATGTCTGAACAAGAATCCCTCCATCTTCAAAATACAGCCTACATTATGGCACACAATAGACGTTAGCGGGTAGCACGTTTACAAAGACTAAATGCAATTTTTAAAGCTAAAAGTGTATGAATACCAGGCCGGAAGTATTGAAATGATAAATCTCTGAATACGTGCCATGGTAATCCCAGTTATACTGGCTAATGTTTATAGTTCCATCATCATTGACAGAGTCTACGTGCATTGCGTGCCCAAAAGATCCCCAATATGCAATGGCAATATCCCCGGCTCGAGGAGAGCTACTAACAGGTATACCAGCTGCCCGGGCATTATCTGGCCATTGATTTGCGTTACCTGAACCACCCCAGTAAGGCATGTGTCGACCACTACTGGCTACTTTCCATGCAGTGTAACTGACACATTCACGATTAAACATGCCCCAGGCGTCAATCATGCTATCCTGGGGAGCATTACGCCAAGTATTAGGATATGTGTCCCGTCCATTATGACCAGCTACGATTGTGTAGCCCAAAAAGTGTTGGGCATTTATGGCCGCTTGTTGAGCACGTAGATCTGCAATTTTTGATTGATTGGCTTGTATTTGCTTGTTAAAGGAATCCTGTTGACTTTGGTTATATGACAGCAGTTGATCCTGCTTGCTCTTAGCCTCTGACAGTTGAGATTGTTGAGTTTGCAAATCTATTAAAAGTTGTTCAACTTCATTTTTTTGGTCCTGTAATTTCAGCTTAAGAGCTGTAACCTCATCAAGTGCAGTTTTGACCTTATCTTGTACTGTACTTTGATAAACTTGTTTGTCTACAAAATCACTTAAGTTATTACTAGAGGCTAACATTTCTAATGTAGTAACCTGACCACCTACATATATAGCTCGGACACTTTCACCTAGTATTTGCTTTTGCTTATCGAGTTCAGCTTGAGCTTCGATAATTTGCTGATTAAGCTTTGCTTGTTTGGCGTGATTTGCATCAATAGATGACTGCAATGAGCTAATCTGAGCTTGAAGTTTATTTATCGCATCTTGATAACTATTAGCTTTTTCTTCCAGTTGAGCTACGGCGTCTTGTTTGCCAGCATTTTGTTGTTCTAAACTATTAATTTTTTGGTCAAATTGATCAGCACTAACTTTAATAGTTAAGGCAGTGCCTAAACCTAAAACTACCGCCATTACGACCAGCACAAACTTCCGAGCAGTCAAAGAATATAAGGGTAGATTAGATTTTAATTTTTGTTTTGACATTAGCCTACTCAATATATCATACCCCCTGTTAGATTTCAACCCCTCATGACCAAACTTGAGGAGTTCGATCTTGTCAAAAACGTAGTAATTTTTTGCCGGGTTTGGCATCTGCCAAGTTGGCTAAAATCGCCCATTATTTCAGGCCTTTTGGCAAGATCGAACCCTTCGGAACGATTTTTTATTTTATCGGTATAGCTTTATTTAGTTGTCTTAAATTTTAGGTATCGCCGCGTAGCAAATGTGGACGAAGCGGCTCCTATCAATATACCAACCACTAGTTGTAAAGTCAAAAACTTCCAAAAGTGGCTAGCAAAATAGTCATTGGCATAATTTATATCCAAAACACCAAAATTTGAAGCCTGAAGAGTCGATGAAGATACTGCAAAAAGGCCGTTTAGCAATACCACCGATATGACGGCAGAAAAAACACCGTAGAGCATACTCTCTACCACAAATGGACCTCGAATATATGATGTACTTGCACCTAATAATCGCATTATTGTAAGTTCTTCGCGCCTATTAAATATAGCCATTTGTATAGTATTAAATATAATCATTATTGAAATAAGGGCAAAAACTATTACCCCAGCTGCTGCGGCTCTTCTTAAAAAGATCGAAGCATGAGAAATATTATCTACTGCCTCCTTAAGAGTTCCTGAATATGAGCTTGGCTCAGCTTGTAGAGCTTGAATATCAGGCTTATCTAGAAAAGTTTTAATTCCTGTGAGTTTATTTGTATCTTTCGGTTTGATTTGAAGAGTTGCCGGTAAAGGGTTTCCAGCCTCTGCAGCAGCTAACAACAGATCGCGGTTACCAGCATATTGCTTATTATAATCGGCCAATGCTTGATCTTTTGAAACGTAAGTAACTGATTCCACGTTATCAAGATGCTTTATTTGAGAGGTTAATTCATCTGTTTGCTGTTGATTAACTGAGTCTTTTAAATATACCGAGACATTAATTTTATTAGTTATTTGTTGAACTGTATTATTGAACGTGGCATTAGCTATTAGAGAAAAAAGAACGATTGTAAGCGTAATTATCATTACTGCCATTGCCGCTATGCTAAGCCAAGAGTTGCGCACAAAATTTATACAACCGCTTCTAATGATACGTCGTAGCGTAGTTAGCCAACGCATCAATCGTTCCCAGTTACTCATGCTTTATATGCTCCACCTGCTCGATCACTAACTATTTTTCCGTCGCTAATAGTGATAACTCTACGCTTCAGCCGATTTACAATATCCTGATTGTGAGTTGTCAGTAAAACTGTGGTCCCGTAACGATTTATTTTCTCTAAGACTTTAATTACATCCCATGCATGTTTAGGGTCTAAATTACCTGTTGGCTCATCAGCTATCAATATTTTAGGTTGTCGTACTATTGCCCGAGCGATAGCTACCCTCTGACGTTCACCACCGGATAATTCTAATGGCATGCGCTTTTCCTTGCCTTTCAGTCCAACAATATCTAGAACCCTTGGAACTGTATGATGAATTTCAGCATTGCTCATTCCCACCATTTCTAGTGCAAAAGCCACGTTTTCATATACATTCTTACCGTTTAACAGCTTATAGTCTTGAAAAACTACCCCGATTTTACGCCTTAACAGTGGAATTTCTTTATCTTTAAGTTTGTCATAATCTATACCCCCGACAATTATTTTTCCACCTGTAGGTTTTTCCTCACGCGTTAGTAGTTTCAACAAAGTAGACTTACCTGCACCACTCGGACCGACAATGATTACAAACTCTTTCGGTTCAACATGCAGACTGACTCTCTCCAGTGCGGGAGCGATATTTCGGTTATAACTTTTACTTACCCTATCAAGTAGAATCATATAGTACTGCCTATTATAGCAAATCGCTTATGTACTAAGACTTTGTTCTAAATATGCATTGATAATTGGCTCAAGTTGACCGTTTAGAACTTTGTCTGGATCACTAGTTTCATAGCCAGTTCTGAGGTCTTTTACTTGCTTATATGGATGTAGCACATAGCTTCGAATTTGATTTCCCCATTCCGCTGATTGATTTGGACCTTTGAGCTCCGTCAAATGATCCTTATGTTGCTCTAATTGGAGTTGAGCCAGTCGAGAACGCAAGACGGTAAGTGCTGTTTCTCTGTTTTGAAGTTGAGAACGCTCGTTTTGAATGGCAACATTAATTCCCGTAGGTAAATGAGTGACACGAACTGCGGAATCCGTTGTATTTACACTTTGACCACCATGGCCACCACTACGATAAACATCAACCTTTAAATCTTTATCGTCTAATAACACTTCTTCGGGGCGATCTATCTTGGGCATAACCTCTACTTTAGCGAAGCTAGTTTGGCGTAAATGATCAGCATTAAAAGGACTCAACCTCACAAGTCGGTGAACACCATGTTCACCCTTTAATTGTCCATAAACAAAACTGCCATCTATTTCAAAAGTTGCACTTTTTAGACCGGCTTCTTCTCCAGATGATTCATTTAAAACTGCTGCCTTATATCCTCGATCTTCTGCCCATCGTAGATACATTCGCATCAACATTTGAGCCCAATCTTGAGCATCTGTACCACCAGCTCCAGCATGGATACTAACAATCGCTTCGTGGTCGTCATAAAGTCCGTTAAATTTGAGCTGTTCCCTGAGTTCATTAAAGTGTCGGCTAGCATCAGATAATTGTTTAGTTAAATCTTCCAATAAACTGTTGTCCCCGGTTTTTGCGAGTTCAATAATGTCAGCAATTTCACTGGTTAGAGTTTGCCATGGAGCAATATGGGCGAGCAATTTAGCTTGTTTTTTTAAGTTGGCTTGAGCGGCTGCATTATCTGACCAAAAATTCGGAGCCTGAGCTTGGGTTTTTAACTCTCCCAATATATTTCGGTCATTATTTAAATCCAATTGAATTACAGCTGCGTCAACTTCTTTTTTCAAAGTCTCAGCCTGTTTATTTATCTCTTGCATATCCTGATTATAACAGTGTTTGTTTGAGGTAGATCGCTATCAATAACTACCAAAGTACCTTTAATTGATCTCCGAGTTTATTGGCAAATTCTTCACCAATATTCCCAAGTACTCCCAGTCCCCAAGTTTTCTCAGAAAACAATTCTTCCATAACACTAACAATCCTATTACGTGATACAGCCTTAATGCGTTCAGGAACTTTATAATAATCGTCAATTTCATCGTCAAAAAAGTAGCGGTAACTATAACCAGCGGCCGTACCTCCAACTGTTTGGCCACTTCGTTGGTATCGCCCAAGAGAGTATTGTTTAGCTGCAGCTAAATCTTCTTCTTTAAGCTTACTCTTAAAGACGCTCTTAAGCTCTTTAATGACTATATCTAGTAGTGGTTGGGCGTTTTTAGGTAATACTTGAGCACCAATCCACCAGCCACTACTGTCTTTGGTCTGACCGAAACCCGAACTCATGCCATACACCAGTCCTCGTTCTCGTGCAGTTCCCAAAATTAATGAATAGAGAGTTTCTGTCAGCATTGTATTAACTAGGCTTAGAGCATCTACCTCTGGATCGCGTAGGCGCCGTCCCATGAAAGTATCTAGATAAAAATATAAGTTATCAACGGTACTGTTATGGATATAAAGTGGCTTAGTCAAACCGTGTGGTATTTCATCTGGAAGCTCTAACCTGCCGTTTCCCTTTGGAAGTTCAACGGAGCTCAATATACTTTTGATTTGTTTACGGCGATCAGGTAGAAGTTTGCCCGCAATTACGAACCGCATATTTGATGTAGTATGTGTTTTTTTATAGTGTGTGCGGATATCATTTAATTTTACATTGTCCATTTGTTTCAGCCGTGCTTGATCAGTAAGCATTTTAAAGCCATATTGATGCCTAAGAGCCAAGCTTAAATGCCGAAAGTGATTATTAGACCGGCCTGTAAGTTCTTCACGCACATTTCCAAATTCGGCTTCAAACTCTTCTTTTAAGAATAATGGTTTTGTAACGGCTACTAATAATAAATCCAGAATTCTGTCCCATTCTAATTCTGCACATTCCGATTCATATGTAATTTCATAACTACTTGTACTTGCATTAGAATAGGCGCCGTTTTTTTCAAACTCAGCCTGAAATGTACGGGCTTTAGGAATTAGCTTATTCGCCCCCAGTAAGACATGTTCCATTAAATGTGCTGTTTCCCACTTGTTGGGAGGGGCATAACAATCACCAGCCCTGAAATTAATGTCAAAAGTCATAACTGTAGCATCTGGCACATGCACCAGTAACCCATGAGCACCATTGGGTAAAACTAGCTGGCTGACACTATGTTTCACTTACGCTTTTTCCCTTTGTGGCGGCGCTGACGTTCGGCTTTGCGAGCTTTTTTACGGTTTTTAGTTGTTTGGTGCTTTTTCGTTGCTACTACCTCTGCACCAGCATTAAAATCACTTTCCGTAAATTCATCCGCATCAATTATTCTATCGGCATTGTCGACAGACTGGCGAGCAGCTAGGGTAAGTTCTGTTTCAGCTGGGCGCTGCAGGACATCTTCTTCCATGGGCTCTGCGTGATATAACGCCCTTACTACATCATGACGGAGAGTGGCTTGCATTGAGTCAAAAATAATTTGACCTTGACGACGATATTCCACCAGCGGGTCGCGTTGACCAACACTAATCCAGTGAATACCTTCGCGCAAGTGATCCATATTTTCGAGATGCTGCATCCACAAATTATCAAGTACCTGAAGGTAAATGTCGCGTTCAATTTTATGCATAATTTCCGAATCATATTCGGTGTTTCTTGCATCATAAAATTCCAGAGCTTCACTTTCCAGAGTTTTGCCAAATTTGTCAGTTTCCACATCAAACAACCTGTCGAGAGTTGGTTCATCGAATGGGAAAACTTCTTTAACTACGTCTTCAAAGTCATCACCAGTTATCATCGGCGATGTCGACAATTCCCTAGCTTCTTCACTAATCATTAGCTTGACTCGCTTGCTAATGTCAGACTGGTTCAAAATTTCTCGCCTCATAGCATAAATGGCGCGGCGATGCCGATTCATAACATCATCGTATTGGACAACGTTTTTTCGCTGGTCAAAATTATGACCCTCCACCTTCTTTTGAGCTGCTTCTAGGCTTTTTGAAATAATTCGGTTTTCAATTGGTGTATCAGCATCCACTTTTAATCGGTCCATTATGGCGGCAATTCGTTCACCACCAAAAATCCGCATTAAATCATCTTCAGTACTAACAAAAAATTGGGTGACACCGGGGTCGCCCTGTCGACCACTTCGACCACGTAACTGATTATCAATTCTTCGTGATTCATGCCGTTCACTACCAAGAACAAATAACCCACCCAGATCCTTGACACCTTCACCCAATATAATGTCAGTACCACGACCAGCAATGTTGGTGGCTAGAGTTACAGAACCTTTCTGTCCTGCACCAGCAATAATAGATGCTTCGCGTTCGTTATTTTTAGCGTTTAGCACCTTATATGGAACTTTAGATTTCTTGAGTAGACTAGCTAGAACTTCGTTTTTCTCAATTGAAACTGTTCCGATAAGTACTGGCTGCCCCCGTTGGTGCAAGGTTTTAATTTCGCTTACAATAGCACCAAACTTGGCATCCTCAGTCTTATAAATCCTATCAGGTCTATCGTTACGAACAAGCTTTCGATTAGCCGGTATCTCGACAGTATCGAGCTTATATATCTCGTGAAATTCTTCGCTTTCGGTCATGGCCGTACCGGTCATGCCAGATAATTTTTCATACAGACGGAAATAATTCTGGAAACTAATGGTAGCTAAGGTCATAGACTCTTCTTGGACCTCTACGCCTTCTTTGGCTTCGATTGCCTGGTGTAGACCTTCGTTATAGCGCCGACCTTTGAGTAATCGTCCAGTAAACTCATCAACAATTACAATTTCACCCTCACCCGTAACTACATAATCTTTATCTCGCTTAAACAGAGCTTGAGCACGCAGGGCCTGCTCCAAGTGATAAATGGTACGTATGTTATCCGTTCCATATAAGCCTTTTATACCTAAGATCTTTTCAACATGCTCAACGCCATCGTCTGTTAAAATTACTGATTTGCGCTTTTCATCTACTTCATAATCTGTATCAATTTTTAGCTGCCTGGCTACTTTGGTAAATTGGGCATAAGCGCTACCGCTTGTTACAGCGGGAGCACTAATAATTAAAGGGGTACGAGCTTCATCAATTAAAATTGAGTCTACTTCATCAACTATAGCGAAATGTAGTTCACGTTGACGAAGTTGATCGAGTTCACGCACCATATTGTCGCGCAAATAATCAAAGCCAAACTCGTTGTTAGTTCCATATGTAACATCAGCCGCATAAGCTTCTTGCCGGGTACTAGCTCTCAAATGTTTAAAACGTTCGTCTTCATGATCTGTATTGGTGTAGTTTGGGTCATATAGATATGACTCGTCAGCAATGATAACTCCGGTAGATAGACCCATAAAATTGTAAACCTGGCCCATCCAACCAGCATCTCGTTGAGCTAAATAATCGTTAACTGTTACTACGTGTACACCTTTTTCAGTTAAAGCATTTAAGTACACTGCGAGGGTGGCTACCAAAGTTTTACCTTCTCCAGTTTTCATTTCACCGACATTACCTTCATGTAAAACCATGCCACCAATTAGCTGCACGTCAAAGTGTCTCTGGCCAAGCGACCGTTTGGCAGCTTCACGAACAACAGCAAAAGCATCGGGTAAAATTTTATCTAGACTTTCTTTTTTGAGCCGTTCCTTTAATACTTTAGTTTGTTCGCGTAATTTAGCATCGGTCAATTTTTTATACTTAGACTCTAAGGCATTGATTTCGTTTACGCGCTTTTTAAGCCGTTTTATAGTTTTATGCTGAGGATCACCCAATACACGCTTTAATATCTTCTTCATCGCCATAAGAACTTTTTTCTCCCAGTTTGTCTATCAGAATATCAGGTTATATTGTAGCCTATTTTGCCCCTCGCGTCTGCAATTATTGGCTATGCAACCGATGAAATTTCACCTCGTGCAATTTTAGATGCTATGCCTATATATGTTTCTGGCCTTAACTCAAGTAATCTTTTTCTATCATATGCCGGTAAACCGTCGATCGTTGCAACTAGTCTGACATAGTCAGCTTCAGATATATCTTGTCCTCTTGAAACTGCTTTTATTTCTTCATAAGCACCAGTTATACCGTGCTTGCGCATGACTGTTTGAAGTGGTTCCATCAGTAATGCCCATTCGTTTTTAAGAGAGTCAATAATAAATTGAGTGTTTGGGCTGACTTTACTCATGCCACGATTTAGAGATTTACGGGCAACTAAAGTGTTGCCCATTGCGTTGCCTACCGCGCGTAAGGCTGTAGAATCGCTTAAGTCACGTTGCAATCTTGAAACTGGCAGTTTGTCTGCTAGCCATCTGAGTTCAGAGTTGGCATTACCAAATTTCCCTTCGGCGTTCTCAAAGTCTATTGGGTTAACTTTATGCGGCATAATCGAAGAGCCCGTCTCACCTTCCAACAGTTTTAATATAAATGTTTTATCTTTTATGTATTCCCACATATCCGTGACTAGATCAAGCATTATGCTATTAGCATGTGCGACTTCATTCACAAAACTAACTATCCAATCATGTGGTTCAATTTGGGTAGTAAAACCATTGAAATCAAAACCTAGTTTATCTTCAATAAAATGCTTTGAAACTGCTTGCCAATCTACTCTAGGGTATGCAAAATGCTGTGCATTGTAATTACCACTAGCACTATTTAATTTTCCAAGTATAGCCACATCACCTAGCCTAACTACATGCCGTTCAAGTCTGTCCGCAAAAACTCTCATTTCTTTTCCAAGTGTAGTCGGAGTGGCTGGCTGTCCGTGTGTTAATGACTTCATTGGTATATCCGCAAATTCAAAAGCCTTTGAGTCCAAATCTTCGGTTATAGTAATTGCTCCAGGTACAAGAATTTTGTCTCGCACATCACGAAACATTATTGAGTAAGCCAAATTAGTTGGATCTTCTGATGTTAGAGCAATATGTACAAGTTCAGGATTTTGACGCACCCTTGGTATATCAGCGATTTTTTCTTTCACCCAATATTCCACAGCTTTGACATCATGATTAGTAGTTCTCTCAATAGCTTTAACTCTTAATGCATCTTGTACTGTGAATTTTTCAGGTATTCTTTCAAGGGCACGAACCGTCCTGTCAGGTAAAGGTTCAATTTCAGGCAAAATTCCAGAATACAAAGTGGTTAGCCAACCTATCTCTACTGCAACCCTACCTTTAATTAGTCCATACTCAGAAACTAGAGGTGACAACTCGGCAACTCTACTAGCATATCGCCCATCCAGCGATCCCACTGCAAGTAATTGTGCCTCAGTGACTTCCATATTGCTAAAAGAGTAGCAATAACTTCATCAAACTGGCAAGCATAAGTAAAATAATGTGAATCGATTATTCTACTGCATACGCCGGGATAGAGCTTTACCTATTAAATCTTGCGCCAATCTTAAGTCGTTAAGCGGAGAAGCATCCATAGCATCTTTGATGTTCATCTCTGCGCGCATTTCGGGTCCATTTGGCTCCGTCTCCCCCTTAACGTGAGAATAAATTCCGTAAGAACTTACCTCTCCGGGGAGCGAATGTGTAACCACTAGGTCATGTCTGACTCTTAGTCTTGGTGACAAGGCTTCCCTAAATTCTTCATACTCTTTGGACACCAGAGGTCGCCAACCAATGAAACTCATATTTCCTTCTCTAATATTTTGGGCTTGTGCCATTTCGTCCAATCCTAATTTACGCATTTTTTGGGCTAAGGGTGAGAATGGTTTATCCGTTTCAGGATCACATGTATAAAATTTATGAATTACAAATGGCATCGCAGCTTGACCAATTCTTAATTGGTCAAAAATTACGCTTACGCGTTCGACCGGATCATAACCCATATAACTTCGTACTGCCAACTCTGTTGCTTTAACTACTGGTGCAGTAAGTCTAAGTATTTGACGATCCATTCTTCGCTTTTCTGGTGAAGCTAAATATTCATAACCCCGTTTCATAAGATTTTAAGTAAACCAGATTGAAATAATTATTGCAAACTAAAAGGTTTATGCATTTCTATGGCGTAAAACTCGGTCTAGTACTCTGCGGTGAATACGAGATTTTGCGTGTGTTTCTTTATATTTTCTGAGTTGGTTCTTTAACTTTTGCTCAACTATGTCTACAGCGGCGTACATATTCACAGTCGTTTCCTGGGTAGTTAGAGTTGCTTGAGGTAAATATAAGATAACTTCGCAAGTTGCTTGTTTGCGTTCTTTGATTTTAGTCTCTTTAAGTTTAACCTCGGCATGCGCTGATACTCGCACATGGCGATTCATATACTGGTCGAGTTTGCCTATTTTTTTCACCACATATTTGCGTAAATCTTCATCCACATTGGCATGCACACCGCTAATTTCTAATTTTTGAATCATATTTTTTCCTTAACAATTATTATTCTAAGAAGTCTTTTCCACTCATATATGATTTGAGAGCATCTGGAACTGCGACCTTGCCATCAGCTTGCTGATGGTTCTCTATAAGTGCAATGCAGAGACGACTGTATGCTGCGGCAGTACCATTAAGCGTATGAACAAAGTCTATTTTACCATTAGCATCACGATAGCGTATATTTAAACGCCTTGCTTGATAATCCGTCACATTTGAACAACTCATTAACTCACGATATGTTTTATCAACTGGACTATAGTATTCGATGTCATATTTTTTATACGCCGGAGCGCCCAAATCACCCGATGCGATTCGAACTAGTCTATATGGAATACCAAGTTGTTGACAGAGATCTTCCTCTATATTTATCAATTTTTGGTGCCATTTCTCACTATCCTGCGGTAAGCAAAAAACGTATAATTCGAGTTTGTTAAATTGATGAACACGGTATAAGCCTTTGCTGTGCTTACCGTAAGCTCCAGCCTCTCGACGATATGCTGGACTTAGCCCGGCATATAATTTAGGGGCGTTATTAATGTCTAGTATTTCATCTGTGTGAAAACCAGTAATAGGGATTTCTGCTGTAGCGATAAGGTGTAAATCCTCATCTTTTAAACTGTAGATTTGTTCTTCTTCACCTTTAGCTAAAAATCCTGTACCTTCAATAGTTTTAGTATTTACAATGTGAGGCACACTCATAAGCGTAAAGCCATGTTTAAGCGCGGTCTGTAGACCAAGTTGAAAAACGGCTTGCTCAAGTTCAACTAATGCTCCCATCTGAAAATAGAATTTGTTGCCAGCGACTTTAGCTCCGCGTTCAAAGTCCAACAAACCGCGAGTCTGGCTCCAAGTTAAATGATCTTTAGTTTCAAAGTCATTTATTTCAGTACTACCCCACTTCTTTTCTTCTCGGTTAGCAGATTCATCGCCAATAGGAGTATCGTCAGGGAAAATATTAGGAATGCCTTTAATTATAGTTTGATATTCAGATTCAATTTGAGTTTGCTCTGTTTCCAATGCAACTAAATTTTGTTTAATTACTTTAAGCTGGTTCCGCTGATCTTCAGTTGGAGTTTGGTTTTTAAACCCGTCGGCTGCTTTATTAAGTAGAGCTCGAATCTCATCTGTTTTTTGGATAGATGATCGGCGCTTTGTATCAAGATCTAGTAGATGGTTTATATCAATTTGATAACCTTTTTGCTGGGATTTTTCTGCTACCAGTTGGGCATTGTCACGGATGAACCGAATATCTAGCATGATCTTATTATACCTATAAATCGGTATTGTGTGGTTGGCAAATATACAAAATATTGGGCACTTTGAATAATTTCGAAAGTAAAATTACTTATAAAATGTGACAGAGTTTTTAATCTAACAGGTTGTAGTCGACGAAGTAAGATCATTTTTTGGGTTTTTGTAATGATTTTAGAGTTAGTTCGGTACGAGATTTAGCATAACTGCAAAAATCGCATTCTCCACCCATAGCCGCCGTTCCCACAGCTGGCATCTCACCATCCATGCATTTTTTCATCTTAACAATCGTAGGTTCTACCCAGCTATCATCACCTTTATATGGAATAATCTTGGTTCGAAACTCAACTTTATCAAAAAACCCGTCTAAATCTAAACGACCATTCGTATAAACAAAATATGCTGTATTGCTAACATCCAATCCGTTTTGACGTAGCAACCATTGATATATTTCCATCTGCCGCTTATAGCTTATTTGCCATTCAGCATCCAAAGTAACTTCAGCCGCCTTGGCTGTTGCTTTGTAGTCCACTACATTAACTTGACCATTTGAATCCACCCAAATATCATCAATCGCCCCAAAAATATGCAAATTAGTTGGTTCATGTAAGCTAGTTACCCCAGTAAAATTATGACGCCATTTATCCAAATCTTCATGCTGGAACGGGACTGCTTTTATTTGGTTATCAGTCATTAATGGGTGCGGTTCAGCCTTAGCTCGATAAACATCAAACTCTTTTTTTAAGAGCTCATCGATTGCTTTATTTATTTGGAAAGGTGGACCACTGGGTCGTTTAATTTTTAGTCGCACGTCTAGCCAAAAACAACGTGGACATTGCATAAATAGTTCTATTTTGCTGCGTGATAGTTTAAATGGCGTCAGTTGACCAGGTTGATATGGCTTATTACGTTCTGACCAATAGTTATTTGCTCCCATATTAAGAATTATTGTAGCAGTTCAAGTAGTTGGGATGGTTTTGAAACAAAATAGTCCGGCTTATGAGCTTTTAAAATTTCATCGGCATTGTAACCCCAGTTTACGGCGATGGATGTTATTTTAGCTTTTTTAGCCGCATCAATATCACGTGTTTCATCACCTATAGAATAAGTCTCCTTATTCAAAAGTTTGTATTTTCTAATAATATGTCTAAGTGCCGAGGTTTTTCCGAATAAGCCAGTATTACCATGAATGCCGTCAAAATATAGATTAATATTATTACTTTTTAAAAATTTGCGGATATTCTGCGGACTGTTACTGCTCATAACATACAACTTATGGTTTCGATTATGTAGCTGATCTAATACTTCTGGTATACCTTTAAAAATCGACACCTCCGTTAATCTCTTACCGAATTGAGCCCTTGCTTGCACCATAAGACCAGGAACACGCCACAAGGGTATATCAACATCATGCATAACATCTTTCAGTGTCTTATTTCGCAAACGCATTACTCTTTCATTTGAAAAAGGTTCAATTTTTGCCCAAGCATAGAATAAATCCATTGCCAGCGATAATGAATCTGCAATAGTGCCATCAAAATCAAAAATTATATTAGCCATGTATTAATGTAATAAGCCAAAATAGATTTGCCAGGCCAATGCAGTTTTGATAGTAAAGCTAAGTATCATGAATATCTGTTCGCTGTAAAGGTAATTAGCCCATTTACCTTTCCCCTTAAATTCTAACCAAATATTCGCTACCAATCCTAAAGTTAGAGCAAAAACAGATCCATCAATCCAATATACGTAATGCGGTAAACCATTTCCGTAAAAAATTGCACTTTTTAGATACACTGCCACAACCAGCCAAACTGCACCACCAGCAGCAATCAAACCTAAGAGACTATGACGTTTGGATCGCTTGTTTATTGTGCTGATTTCGCCTAGGAGGGCCAACAAATTTACTAGTCCAACTAAAATAAAAACCGCAAGTAGTGTTGAAATATCATTAATACCATTAATTAAATCAACAACTACCATTAATAAGCCCGCAGAAATTGCGTAGTTAATCCAACGTAGTTCATTGACACCTTGCTTTAAGTCATTTTCATATCGTTTTCGCAGATTTGTAGCAACTAATAAATGAAAAATTGCTGGTATAAATAGAAATGCTGCAACTAAATAAGACAATCTAACGTCAAATTCGTGTCTTACGGCAAGTGCTAAAACATTATGACCGGCTGATTGTGTGGCCAGTGTATCTGGCGATAAATAATGAGTAACGATTGGTAGGCTAACCGACTTACTAAGTATTAGTATGGCTATTGCTTGCAAAGCAAACAGAACCGCCAAGCCAACATTACCTTTGTACAAACTTTCAAATTTGATGCTTTTACTCCGTGATTTTGTTTTTTTCACAGCCATGGGATAACTATATCATAGCTTCTGTTTATTGGCTTTTTTATCAATATTGATTTTCTGGACAGCTAAAACAGCCCAGGTTGTTGCTATAGCTATTGCAGTCAATGCTGAAAACCAAAGCTTAAGCGTCAGTAAACAAGTAGCAATAACCGTCACTAAAATAATATTCATAATGCTGGTCGATGAAGCAGGCTTATCGTTGCTTCTAATACTTGGAATCATGGCAATAATGAAGCAAAGTTGGGCGATCGATATAACAATGTCTTGCCAACGCATTTAGAGTAAGTATATCAAAAGCTAGTTACTAGCTTTTTTATAAATTTCGTTTAGTAAGAGTAACTCCGGCTTCATCGACAAGCGGTATAAATAGGATACAATTTAATATATGGGTAATCAGAATCAAAGTATAGTTTTAGGTGGTGGTTGTTTTTGGTGTTTAGATGCTGCCTATCGTTTGATTAAGGGTGTTATAAATGTTACGTCAGGTTATAGCGGTGGAGAGACAACTAACCCAACTTATGATCAGGTTTCCCAAGGAAATAGTGGGCATGTAGAAGTGGTCAAGATTGATTTTGATTCAAAAATTGTTAGTTTGGAAGACTTATTGGATATTTTTTGGACCGTTCATGATCCAACTACCCCAAATCGTCAAGGTAATGATGTCGGAACTGAATATAGATCAGCAATTTTTTATCATGATGATAACCAGAAGAAGATCGTTGAAGCATCAAAAGAGTCAGCAAAAAAAGTTTGGGGTAATAATATTGTCACCCAAATAGAACCACTTGTTAAATTTTACCCAGCAGAAGATTTCCATCAAGATTTCTTCGATAAAAACCCCGAAAAAGCTTATTGCCAAATAATTATCAATCCTAAACTAAAGAAACTACGAGAAAAATTTACAAGTTTATTGAAAACCTAGTTTTCTAAACGTAGACGTTTTACTAACCAATCTCTTGGTAGAATACTCAAGAACCAGCCAGCTCGTGGACCTGAGTCTTTGCCTATTAAAACTCGGTAAAGAGTCTGAAACAGTACTTTAGGTTCTAGACCTGTTGAGTCTTTAAGATCATAAATAATTTTGTGAAATAATTCTCCATCAGCATCGTTTGGAGCAGCTTCTACTTTAATAGCTAATTGTGTCAAGAATTGTATATCAATATCAGATAATTTATCTCTGTTTACTGTTTTAGCGAGCTCAAATTTTACATCATCTGGTGCTTGAGTGTTGAGCCATGCATCTATGAATTTTAGTTCCCGGCGAATAATTTCTGACTGCCCCTGTGCCAACTTTTTATATTCGGTACGTTCAATAATTGCTAAGGCCTGATCTGCATTGCGTAATGACGCTTGGTAGCTAGCTACTAAATGTGAGAAAGGTACTCGACTAACTGTTTGTTGCTCTTGATTGCGCATACAGATTTCAAACAATTGTTGTTCATCTTTATCTCGATCAGTCTTGGCGGCTAATGACGCAAACTCGTCCATGAGCTGAACTACACCATTGATCGGATCAAAGTATAGTCGCTTATCGGGTGCAGAGCGAAGCATAAAGAAACGCATCACTTCTGCGGGCATAATTGAAGCACCTTCCATTGCATCAAGTCCAGTACCCTTGCTAGCACTCATTTTTTTAGTGTCTCCAACAAGATTAATAAAGTCATACTGTACGGGTATAATCGCAGGAGCATTAAAAACTTTTTCCAAAATCGCTAGTCCAGTATCAAATGATCCTCCACTACTGGAATGGTCTCGACCGGCAGGTTCAACATCGACATGAAGAAGCCACCACCGAGCTGGCCAATCAATTCGCCAATCTAACTTAACGTTACCATTTGCATAATTTACATGTTGTTGTTTACCTTCTTTATCCTCATAAGTTAAAGTTTTGGCTTGCTTATCAATACCCAAAAACCGTCGTTTTTTGAGATAACCCTCCTCATTTACTTGTATGGGAGACCACTCCTTTCCCAACTTGTGGCCAGATATTGTTTCTAAGATACTACGAATATCATTAATGTGCTCTAAAGCCTTTTCAATTGCCTCAGCAAAAAAGCCAGATCGATACTTAGTGTGCGAACGAACAAACTCAACGTCTAGTCTCAGTGCTTGACTAGCGTCAACTAAACCTTTTAGAAAATAATCAGCGTATGAAAGTTTTGATCCATCTGGTGACGGAATATCGCATAGTGACTTACCTAAATATTTTTCAAATTCTTTTGATACATTCACTGGTATCTTGCGTAATCCGTCTAGATCATCAACGAAATATATATGTTCAGCTTGTCTTCCACGACGTCTTAACTCCAATAATATGGCATCGGAAATGACTAGTTCGCGCATATGTCCAAAATGGTATGTTCCAGAAGGCGATCCACCTGACTCAATCAAAATTTTGCCTTTTGGGCGCTGATGTTCTATTTGATCTACGATTTTATTAAGCCATTGCATATTATGACAGTATACAGACATTAAAGATTAGCTCGAAGCGAATGGAAATATCAATTTTACTTGGAATCCTAGATACAGTTTCTAACTACTGATTTTAGGGCGTAAGTGTCTATGGACCGTTTAAGTCGAGAGAAAAGTGTGCTTATGAGATATCGACGATTTTATATGCAGCAATTTCCGAATTGGCTTTTATTTCTACCAGATCACCTTCTTGCTTGCCGAGTAATGCCTGTCCAATCGGTGATTCATCAGAAATCTTACCGTTTAGTGGATCGGCTTCTACTGTTCCCACAACTTGAAAGTTTTTTACCGCACCATGACCCTTAAGTTTTACGGTCGATCCAAGTTGTACTTTGCTATCACCACGAGGTTTAGTAATAATTTCGACGTTTTGCAAAATATGCTCAATTTCGGCAATACGGCCTTCTACAATTTCTTGTTCTTGACGAGCGGATGTGTACTCTGCGTTTTCTGCTAGATCACCAAATTCACGCGCGGTTTTAATGCGCTCAGCAATTGGTCCACGTTGTTCCAATAATCCTTTGTGTTCGGTCTGGAGTTCTGCTACACCTTCTTTGGTCAGATGAAACTGCTTTTTCATAATCGCTTGATGCTCCTTAGTTTACCCTATCAAAAATTGTCTTTTACTAATTTATTCCTAAGCTAGTCTTTAGCTCAATATCCTTATAATTTCAGTACCCTTGAGTAATTGAGTGTTTTGCTGCGTGCGGGACTTGAGTTCGTATTTATGCGTGGCAATTGTTTTGTCGCTTACGACTATTCTGTAGGGTATTCCCAAAAGATCCCCGTCAGCGAACTTCTCGCCAGCGCGCAAATCTCGGTCATCATATAGTACATCAACCCCTG
>CAZZAE010000014.1:0-21183 GCA_964652125.1 uncultured Candidatus Saccharibacteria bacterium | reverse complement strand
AAGACCGGTGCACTAGACCAACTATGCGACCCTTCCTTAACAGAGGTAAATTATAGCAGTCAGCTTGTTAGCATCAAAACTGTAGTTGTAAAGACAAGTTTAAAATGTTTAATATTTGAGCGTTGTGATTTTAAAATTACCCCTTATCAGCATCTGTTGTGTTTACTACTGTTGTAAATATATACCTCTAGGAGTTGCTAGCTGTTATAACCTAGGATATACTTGCAAGTAAGACAAAAAAGGCCTTAAAATACATAAATTAAGGGAAAAGAACAGCCCGAGAATCTGATCAGTTTGGAACTCGGTGCAGTGAGAGAAACCGATTGGTTTGTCTTTTAACCTTTGTGGAGGGTAACAACTATGGCTCGAAAAAGCCGTGACGATGATTTATTAATGGAAGATGAACTTACTGCTGCATTTTTAGGTGACGATGACGCACCTGTAGATGACAATCAACCAGCTACTCCAGCCGCTGAAGAATGGGATGAAGAAGAGGCGGTACCTGGGCAATTGGCGGTTGATGTTTATGAAACCAAGGAAAAGCTGGTTGTTAAAGGCCGTGTAGCTGGTGTTAATAAGAGCGATTTGGATGTTAGTATTGCTGACAATACATTAAGTATTCGCGGCACGCTATCAGCTGGTAATGAAGACGACGTGGAAAACTATTTTGTTCAGGAATGTTACTGGGGCGAATTTTCACGAAGTATTGCCTTGCCGGTACCCGTCAAAGAAGACGAGATTGAAGCCGTGCTAAAAGATGGTGTATTGACTGTTAGCTTTACTAAGGTCAAGCAAGATACAGTTAAGAAGATTCAAGTACTGTAAGAATTAAATAGAGTTTACAAAATAATCCCGACTTACCGGGATTATTTTTTATTAGAGTTAGATCTAAATGTTAGTTACGAAGCGTTAGCCGTTGTTTACTCTAGCTAGTACATATCGCACTAGAATTTGAGCCAGGGCCACAACGATTAAACCTACTATGGCGTATAGCACTGTATTTCTGGCACTTGTGGTAGCTGTTGAATCGCCACCAGATAGAATGAATCTAATACCACCGACAATTATCATGATGACGGCAATAATTCCGACTACAACTGAAAAGATATTGATGATTAGCTTAACAATGTCATTAATCTTAGTTGTGGCATCGCTTCCAGGTGTTGCACAACCGTTAGCATTATCTGTAAATTGTAAGTTTGATCCACAATTTAATCCACCTTTTATACTAGGCGGAGTAGAAGCATGAGCAATCGCTGGTACAGCTATAGCTGGCACCAAAATTGCTAGGCTGGAAACTATTGTTATTAAGAGCGTTTTAAATCTACTTATCATAATTTTATTTTTTACCTTTCGTTACTGTATTGTTTTATACCACAAACTGCTAATGTGTTTCAACTATTAGCATTATGTTTGTACACGTCTTAAAACAAATTTAACAATTATTTGGGCCAGAAAAACTATGACAAGGCCTACTATGGCGTACAAAACTGTATTACGTGCTGCGGTTGTATTATTAGAATCTCCTCCTGACAAAACAAATCTGAGTCCACCTACAATAATCATTAGTACCGCGACAATACCAACAACTATAGATAGAATATCTAGGGCTTGAGCTAATATATCGCTCAGGGTTTTGCCGTTTTTTGTAGCACTACAATCGGCACCACTTGTTTGTAGGGCAATTCCATTACAGGCTTGGTTTTTGGCATTATTAAATAAGGCGAAGCTTCTGGCCGGGACTAACACTGTTAATAAACCCAGTGTCATAGTTGATACTACAAGTAGTTTTAAGCTTTTGATCATACTATTCATGTTATACATTTACTTTATTTAATACAAAAGTTATCAGAGCTTGGGACACTAAAGCGATAATTAGTCCAATTACTGCATATAAAATGGCATTACGGGCAGTAGAAGCAGTATTGGAGTCACCCATGGCAAGTACAAAACGCAGACCAGCAATTATAATAGTGATTACAGCAGCTATACCAACCAGGATTGTTAAGAATTGGACTACTGTAGTAATAATGCCATGCGGGCCAAATAAAGGATTTGTGCCATTTGAGTTATCACTACATACGCTTGGTCTAGACGCAGCATTGGAATTGTTACAAGCACCATTTAATATATTTACCGCATTTACTTTAGTTGGAATTAATATTAGAGGACTGGCAAAGAAAAATATTATTAAGTAGAGTCTGAAAATGAAGTTTTTCCTCATTGACCGACCCTACCGAGTACAAACTTTACAATTACCTCAGCACTCAGAGCTATTACTAGACCAATTATGGCGTAAATAATGGTTTGACGAGCTTTGGCTGTAGCCTGTGGATCACCCTGTGATGTTACGAACTGCAAGCCTGCAATTATTACCCATATCAGCGCTACCGCTCCAATAATTCCAAACACAATTTGCAATACCTTGGATAGTTGATCAGAGCCTGCTGTTACATTAGGCAAGCCTGTATTAGTTCCTGTACAAAGTCCCTGGCAAACATTACCAACAAATTTTAGAGTAATTGAAATCATCATTTCGCCTTAAATTGGCTGGCTACAAATGTTATGAGAACAGTTGCGCCAACAGCTATTACTAAACCTATTAATGCATTAATGATTGTGCCCCTAGCTCTTGAGGTTTTATCAGGTTCACCTTCACTAGTTATGTACTGTACTCCGCCGTAAACCACAAATCCAACCGCTACTAAAGCTGAAATCCGAAGAAGTATATCGATTACTGCAGCGACTATTAACCAAATATCGCTAAGGCCAGATATCTTAGGGACACATGATCCTTGCGAATCTGTAACGCTGTTTAAATACTTGTACCACGTGGGGAAACCAAAAAAGCCACTATTTGGGCAAGCAGCTGCAATTTGTGAAAAAACAGCAATCATTTTAATAATCTTCCGGGCACTAGCCAGTTAATTATTGCGTAGGCAAAAATAAAGACTAACAATGCAATTAATGTGTTGGTAATTCTGCTAACAGCTTTGGCAGTAGCTTGTGGATCACCCCGCGATGTTGAATACTGTATGCCAGCAATAATCGTGGAAGTAATTATTACTAGTCCGACGCCAATTGATAAAAACCTAATAATTGCAAATAAGGCATCTAGAATTGCATTTACTTGGTGATTACTATCATTACAAATTGGATCAGATGAGCCATGTAGACATATCTCACCTCTACAGCCAAAATTTATACTTGTTCTAACCGCTTCGCTCTGGGTGCCACATTGATGACTACCTTTTACGTCACTGACTTTCAAAGTTCCTGCTGCTGATACTGTTTTTGGTGATGCCATTAACAGAACCATAGATGCTGTGAAAATAAATATTCCGGCAATTTTTGTTACTAAATATTTTTGTTTGTTACGAAACATTTGTCTTGATTATAATGCCGTGCTTTATTTTGGGCAACATATCTGAACCTAAGAAGTGTATTATGCTATAGTTTAATAAATATGAAGTACCGTATTTTTATAGCTGGGCTAACTCTGTTGCTGCTCGCTTCAATGGCGACAAGTTTGATACATCCCAATATCGCTTACGCAGCCCAAACCGGAACATGGATAGATGCTGCACATATAAAAATTGGAAGCAATAATTATGTCGACGGCAATCTTGAATTCAATTCTACCGGTTTAGATGCTTCTAGAAGAGAATTTTTCTTAAATAATCAGCCGAAGGCATGTGTTGACTATATAAATAATTTTAATGGTACCTATACTCAAGCAACACTTACCCACGCCGCAAACAAAACTATAACTACAGGTTCTGGTAGAGGAAGTAGTACTTCTACGAAATGTACTTTTATATCAGCAGAAACTGTAAGTTTGAGTAATGCATTCAATAGTTATCATGATTTTGCATTTAAAGACAGCTCAGAGATTGACCGTGTAGATGGGAATGAAACACTTGCGGGTTCAAAGGGGGTAGGTGATTTTAAACAAACGGGTACAAGTTGTGGAGATGTAATTGCAATTTCTGGAGATGCCACACAATCTCACAATGCGATATATGCTTTATTAACAAAACACAATAGTGTCGGAACTAGAAGCCAAGTTTCCTGCCAGCAAAACGGGAATCCGTTTACTGTCTCCATTGGTAATTATGATAAGTCAATTACTGCGCCCGGCACTGGCACTAGTGGGGGGGCGACAGGTGGAAAGGTAGGTGATCTAAATCCGACCTGTGAAACAAATGGTTTTGGTCTAAACTGGGTACTTTGTCCAATTTTTAATGGTGTGGCTGACTTCTCTGATTGGATGTTCACCAACCTCGTACAACCTTTATTGCAAACAACTCCTATTAGCACAGATGCCAATAGCGCTTCATTTAAAATCTGGTCAAGTTTTAGGATATACGGGAATATTATCTTAATAATCTCTCTTTTAGTGCTTGTCTTTGGTCAATCAATTGGAGGCGGTTTATTTGAAGCATACACAGTTAAGAAAATTATGCCTCGAATTTTGATTGCTGCTATATTAATTAACCTATCCGTTTATATAGTGGCGTTTTTAGTTGATGCAACCAATATTTTGGGCGCTGGAGTAGGCAATTTAATGATTGCACCAATTCGTGAAGCCGCACAATTTAAATTCTCGCCAAGTGGAATACAAATTGGCGGTATCGTAGGGGCGGGTAGTGTAGGTCTAATTGGTACATTCCTAACTGGCATTATTTGGACTGGCATTATTGGCAAAGCGGCTACTTTTGTCGCTTTATTCGTATTATTACCAGCAGTTTTGGGAATATTGGCAGCTTTTTTGACTATGATTGTCAGGCAGGGAATTATTCTTGCTCTTATTTTAGTAAGTCCCGTAGCTTTTGCTTTATATTGTTTACCAAATACTGAAAAGTATTTTAAGCAATGGTGGGATTTTCTAGTAAAAGCCCTACTTGTTTACCCGATAGTTGTGGTTATGTTTTCAGTTGCAGATATATTGAGTGTGACTATTATGAAGGCTAACGGTATTACCGGGAATGCACCGCTGCTTCAGCAATCAGTACAAGGGATTTCTTCTACACTTGGGGCAATTGTAGCGTTTGTGGCGCTGTTTTTGCCACTAGTACTTATACCATGGGCCTTTAAACTAGCCGGTGGTTTAGTTGGCAACGTTGTTGGCACATTGACTGGTCATGGAGGTCGGATTGGTGAGGCAATTAAAGGCAATGCTAACGATCCTAATAGTTTACGAAACCGTACAAAGCGCAATCTCGGCGAGCAATTTACACGTGGTCAAACACGAACCGTGGATGCCTCTCGGACTCTCGGTGCTAGTCGGTGGCAAAGATTTAGAGGTAGTGTTTCGCGCCGTGCCTGGGCTGGGTTGGATGAACGTCAATCGAAATACATGTCAGCAGCTCGAGAACGCGAAGAGCAAATGTCAGCAACTGGACGTGATGCGCTACGTTATGCGGGTGCTGGTTGGACGTTAGAAGCTGGTGAAGTAGCTCCTGCCGCCACAACAAGTGGTGGTGCAAGTGTGGCTGGTTCAGTTTCCGGCAGTAGGCGTTTCTTTGACTCTAAAGGTCGAGAAATTAGCGGTGCATTATATAGCGAAGGTAAAGCTAGACATGGCGGTACACATGCATCTGTGGCTCAAAACCTCGAATATACTGTTAGAAAAGTCCAGACTGATGACGATATGGTCAACTACAGAACGGCTTTAGCCAGAAATGCAGTTGCAAATAACTGGAGCTCAAATGAAGTTATGGATGCTCATGCGGCGGCTGTCTTTGCACACAAGGATAAGTTTATTGATGAGTGGTTCAGTTCACCTCAAGCAATTGATACCGCTGGAAATGTCATCCCTACAACTGATACAAGAACTAGAACTGCTGGAATTAGATGGCGTGATGTCACATCGGATCCCGATAAAAGGCGAGATATGGTTGGGGAATTGCATAAAACAAGGCAAAGTTTCCAAATGGGAGCCCTGCGTGATTCGGCTTGGCGATCTATGTATGATAGTCATTTGCAAGTTCAACAAAGAATTGCAAGTGGCACTGCCACTCCAGATGACTTGACTGAATTTGCCCAAACTGAAGAAATTCTCGATACCATGACTCAGCGTGGCCTAGTTCAAATGCAGGGTGAAGGTGAAGTATCTGTGGCAGGTGCCAGCCCAGCAGCAACGGGTGTTATTAAAGCTATGTACGCAAACAGAACCTATGGAGTTGCTGCGGCTGTGAACCCAGTAAACAGACAATCTAGTGCCAATGTCAGGGCTATATATAAGTTAGCACCAGTTGAAGCTGTTAGGAATACTCGAGGTGCCACTCCAGCTGCTATATCAGCAGCAGTTGCATATAATACCGTTGGAAACGCAGTTGTAACCGGTGATCAAACGCGTTCAACTCTCCCAAGACAAGCGCCATAAGAATCTCGTTTTAGGGCAAGAATGTCTAGGTTACTATTGACTCAATAGTAGCTAGGGCGTTTGTGGCAAGTTGGACTCTATATCTATATTCATTGTCAATAACGCCACTATACCACTCAGTTAAAATAAGGTTTCTGTCGTACTGTGAAGTACCGTCGTCGGTCTCATTTATTGCGACTTGTTGATTACTTTCGTATACAGCAGGTATACCTATTGAATAAAATTCTGCTAAATTATTGCAGTCTGGAGTGCCGGTGAACATTGAAATACCAAAGCCCAGCATATCTTCCGTTTTTTCTGGTATGAAGAGACATGTTCTTTTGAATCTTCGTATTACATGTTTTGGTTTGGGGCGCATAATTGTATTGATATAAATCTGGGCAAATCCGTGCGTGTTACCATCAGGATTGTCAGGATCAAGTTCTCCAATAGGGATAAATTCACTTGCAGCATATTCGTAAATGGTGTCTCTGTCTCTGTTGATGCCCATAGCCCGGACACCGACATGTTGCAATAAGGTATCTGCCTGGTCAGCAACTCTGTTTTGGCGTTTAACAAATGCTTTTATTTTTCTGGCTCTTTCAGCAAATTTTCTCTCACGTCTAGATAACCGAATCTCTTTATCGGTAAAGTCATCTAATAAATCTTTAGCCTCATGTAGCTCCATTGGGAAAATCCAATGCAAACTATACCGCATAATTAAACTTTTGTCAAAGATACGAGTCTCCACTTCTCGGAGTTTCGTGAAAAAGTTAAGCTTATGTCTAATTTGGCATATAATAGTTAAGACATGGCAACATATAAAGTACTCCAAGATATTGAGGCTGAGGATAAGTTTGTAGGACCCTTAACGCTTAAACAATTTATTTTAGCTGGAATCACTTTTGTTTGTTTATATATTAGTTTTATCCTTTTATCCAAACATTTGTGGATTTTGGCAATTCCCTTTGTGCCTATTATATTAGCATCTGGATTTTTAGCTTTTCCCTGGGGTAGAGACCAACCAACAGAAATTTGGCTATTAGCCAAAATACGTTTTATGCTTAAGCCGCGTCGTCGTATTTGGGATCAAACTGGTATGCAGGAATTGGTTACTATAACTGCGCCCAAGCATGTTGAACAATACGTAAGTGATAATTTGTCGCAAACGGAGGTTAAAAGTCGTCTGAAAGCTTTAGCGGATACTATTGATAGCCGAGGTTGGGCTGTTAAAAACGCTAGCGTTAACTTATTTAATCAACCAGCTTATGGGGCAGCAAGTGAAGAGTCCGATCGGCTAATTGACTTGTCTGCTTTTGCCCATGAGATACCAAATGTTGACATACATGCCGCCGACGATATTTTGGATGAACAAAACAACCCAACCGCCCAGCACTTAAGCCAGATGATTGACAACTCCTCTCAAGCTCACCGTCAAGCAACCTTACAAAATCTAAAAGATGTTAGTTCAGCTAAAGTTGGACGTAGGCAAACTAATAACAAATCAACTCCTAACGATGGACCTCCACAAGATTTCTGGTTTATGCATCAGCCGGATCCAGTTAAAACACCCGCTGGTTATGCAACTTTTGAAAATACTCAAACCGTTGCACCCGGTACATATGATGAGCCAATTACTGGATCAGGTCAGCAATTGACACCTGCAGAAGAGTCATTACTCAGTCAATTGCGTCGTCGGGGAGACAGCCAATCTACAGCCTATGGTCATACTCGAGTTATTGAGCCCATTGGTAGTAAACATCGGTCTAAACATTCTGATGGCGGTAAAAATGCTGAAAGGCGAACCAACAACAGGGAGAACACGACTAGCCCCAAAACGCTTAACCCTGCTATACTTGAACTTGCAAATAATGACGACCTAACAGTGGCTACCATTGCCCGTCAAGTCGGCAAAAGGCCAAAGCCCGAGCCGCCTAGCAATGAAGTTGTGGTTCCGCTCCGCTAATTTGATTGGTTTGGTCGTTAAATACCAGAGGGTGGTTTTAGTTAGACATGAATCCGACAATTCCTAATCAACCGAATCCCGGGTCACAAAATGGTGTTGATCCCTATGCTAATTCACCGTCAACTGAAGCACCATTTCAAAATCTACCACCGTCTTTTCAATCTATACCACCACCAAGCCAAGCACCTGGAGCTCAAGCCAACTTCACTGGCCAACCTGGTGCTAACCAAGCAGTTTCGGCAGTAAAAGTTAATCCCAATAGTACTCAAAACGCTTTGCAGATTGCTGAAATTCGTGATGGCATTGTGATCATGAACGATGGCTCATTTAGATCTGTAATTATGGTCAAATCTATTAATTTTGATCTTATGAGTCCTCAGGAGCGAGAAGCCGTGGAATATAGTTATCAAGGTTTTTTGAACTCACTTTACTTTCCAGTCCAAATTTTCATTCATTCACGCAAAGTAGACTTAGGCCCATATATTGCCAAGCTAGATAAAATCCGAAGTGAACACGAGAATATGTTACTTGCCTTACTTATGGAAGATTACATTGCCTATATGGATCAACTAGCACTACAAACCAACATTATGGATAAGAAATTTTACGTTATCATACCTTATTTCCCAACAGTTGATATCCAAAAAGCACTGACAGCCAGTAAAAACTTATTTACTGGTGTGGCTGCCCTATTTAATAACAAGCAACAACATGTAACGGTGAATGAAACTGACCTAGAAAAAGCTAAAGCAGAGCTCAGAAACAGAGTTCAGTCCGTACTAGGGGGCTTGCTGCAGTGCGGTATTCAAGGGCTTCCACTTGATACACAGGAGTTAATTGAGCTTTACTATGATGTTTACAACCCAGATACTGCCACCAGACAAGAATTGAAGAGCTTTAATGAACTAAATGCTCCAATTATAACCAAAGGTAGCGGTCAAGCTCCGCAACCGCATTTAGATAGGGAGCTTGAATGATGAATAACCTTATATTAAAAATTCGTGCTTTTATTAGCTACATATTAGCTAATTTGAATAATAGCCGGGAGTTTATTTAATGGCGTTGTTTAAGAAAAAACCGCGAATTGATCCTGTAGTTATGGCTCAACAACAACAGCAACATGAGCAACGGGAGGTTAGTGCTGCTTTTCAAAAGGGTGTAACTGCCCTTCGAGATTTTATAGCTCCAAGCTCACTCGATTTTGAAAATGGATTCTTCCACCTCGGCACTCGTTACGCTCGGACCTTTTACGTCTACGGTTATCCTCGTCAAATTTTTACTGGTTGGATGAGTAGCATGGTTAACCTGGACGAAGTTATCGACCTTTCTATGTTCGTCTATCCGGTAGAAAGCCAAGTGGTGCTTGAGAACTTGCGTAAGAAAGTTACTCAACTAGAAGCTGGAATACAAATTGATTCCGAAAAGGGTCGTATTCGTGACCCTGGTAAGCAAGCTGCCATTACAGACGCAGAAGAAATGCGCGACAAGTTGCAAGTCGGCGAGGAGCGTTTTTTCCGGTTTGGCTTGTACTTTACAGTCTTCGCCTCAGCCATGGATGAGCTAGAATTTGTGACTCATAAAGTTGAATCCATACTTGGCCAACAGTTGGTATATAGCAAAGCCGCCAGCTCACAGCAGGAACAGGGTTTTAACAGCACTGTTCCTCAATTCAGCGATCAGTTACAAATACGCCGGAATATGAACACTGGTGCCATAAGTACAAGTTTTCCCTTCACTAGTGCTGATTTAAGCCAAGAAAACGGTATTTTGTATGGTATTAATATGCATAACTCTGGTCTTGTGATTTTTGATCGTTTTTCGCTTGAAAATGGTAATTCTGTTGTGTTTGCCAAATCGGGTGCTGGTAAATCTTTTGCTGTAAAACTAGAAGCTCTGCGAAGTCTAATGTTTGGTACTGAGATTTTTGTAATTGATCCTGAGAATGAGTACCAGCGAATGAGCGAAGCTGTGGGTGGTGCCTATGTGCGTTTGAGTTTAAGTTCGGCAACCCGTATCAATCCTTTCGACTTGCCAGAAGTAGTTGATAGCGAAGAAGCAGATAACGCCCTTCGAAGTAATCTTATAACTCTACATGGACTCTTGAGGTTGATGATGGGCGGAGCACAGGCTCAAATGGTCGGTGGTGGGGTAGCCACATTACCTGCCTTATCTCCTGTAGAAGAAGCTGATTTAGATGCTGCTCTAATAGAAACTTATGCTAAAGCTGGTATTACAAATGATCCTCTGACTCATAAATCAGTAGCTCCAACTATCAATGATCTATACGACACCCTATTGCATATGGGTGGTAGCGGACCACAATTAGCTCAGCGACTGCGCAAATATACTACAGGTACATTTGCTGGCATTTTTTCACAGCAGAGTAACATTGATATAAATAATCCTTTTGTTGTATTCAACATTCGCGATCTTGAAGATGAACTACGACCAGTAGCTATGTACATTGTGCTTAATTTTATTTGGAACAAAACTAAAAGTGATAGAAAACGCCGGATATTAATTATTGACGAAGCCTGGCAGTTAATGAAGTATGAAGATTCTGCTAATTTTATGTTTTCTCTGGCCAAACGAGCCCGCAAATATAACTTGGGCGTAACCACCATAAGCCAGGACGTCGAAGATTTTATGGGTTCACGAATGGGTCGAGCCATAGTGGCTAACGCCTCTATGCAGTTGTTGCTTAAACAATCACCTTCAGCTGTGGACATATTATCTGATGTTTTTAAATTAACTAGCGAAGAAAAAAAGCGACTCAGTCAATTTCCAGTGGGCCAGGGTTTGTTTTTTGCCGGCCAAAGCCACGTACATATTCAAATTGCTGCTAGCCCAACAGAAACTGGGTTAATTACGACCAATCCGGCTCAAGTTCAACAGATCGAGCAGCAGGGTGAATTGAATCAACCTCAAGGTACTATAGATTTAACAAATCGACTAACACCGGGAGTATAGTGTTGCCTAAAGCGAGAAACCATGGCTGAACCCCAAGAAAAAGAACCGCTTTATGATGACAATAGTTCCGGAGAGTCAGCCCCGAAACCAAGTTGGTATTATAATGAACATCCCTCAGGAGAAGGCGATAATAGTGAGCCCAAGCGCGGCCATTTACAATCAGTTAAGGATGACGGTAGTTCGGCAGATTCACCAGAGACCCTAAAAGATAAAGAAGCTAACCCCGAATCTACTGAATCATCAACTGGTCAGGCGGAAGATCAAATTGGCAAAGGGTTTAATCCCAACGATACATCCAGGTTTTCACGGGCAAAACAAATAGTAGTTGGCAATAAGGGTCGCAGACGAGTAGTCATAGGTGCCGGTGTTGGAGGGACAATTATTGGATTACTTATTGCTGGTTTTTTTGCGCTTCTACCGCTTAAGGTTGTTGGAATACTTGATAATGTCCAGCATAGATTTAACGCGGCGGGAGAGAATGCAATACAAAAAGAGACTAGTAATCTTTTAAGTGGTTACTTAAAGATAAATGCTAAACAGTGCAAAGGAAGTGTAATTAAAACAGGCTGCACTCCGTCTTATATGACAAGCATAACCTCGCCGGTATCTAGTTTATATAGGGTCTGGCACGCTAATAAGTTGGAGAATACCTTAAGCGATACTTATGGTATCAATATTCAATACCACCAGAAAAGTGGTAAATACTTTTTGAATACACCAGGCTTAAAAGCATCAGAGGACGTAACCAGCTTTATTGATACAAAGGGAAATTTATTCGTTGAAGTTAAGCAAACCCAAGTGAGAGAAGCTGTTGATAAAGCTCTAAGTAATGAGACAAGGTGGAAACGTGTAAAAGACCGTTTTAAACTTGGTACGTTTTTAGAGCAAAAGTTTGGTATAAAAAGATGTCTTACTGAGATTGGATGTAAACAAAGAACAAAAATAGAAAGCATAACTGACACTCTGAAAAAACCAAGACGTGCTGCCCAAGTATATTTAACAGAACGAGTTTTAATGCCCAGAAGTCAAATACTTGGTACTGCGATGCTTTGTTTGCTTGGTCAAAAAGATTGTGATCCTGCGCACGCCAAGTCTGTCCCCTGTACTACAGGAGTTGATTGTGAATTAAACGGGGCAGCAGAAACTGATGGTCAAAGAGAAATTCGAACAACTTTAGACAAATTAGTAGCAAGATACTTAACAGACGATGCATTTAAGCTCTACCAAGAAGTTGCAGATAACGGATTAGGAAATTATTTTGTAAAGCAACTAGTTATATCGCTAGTGAAACAGGGTGGTGGCGATGCGGCAGCACAAGAAACTGCTTCCAAATCAGTAGATAAAGCCATTCCTGTTGTTGGTTGGGCCAATTTGGCAGCACAGATAATCAATGGATTTCACAAGGTTGGTCCAGCAGTTAAAGCAATGAGGTACGCCATAGGCGCCACTGCTATGGTAGGAACTTATATGACTTATAGGACATACGCCGATCAAATAAAAAGTGGGCATGTAGACCCAAATGAAGTAGGGTCTTTTACTGATTCGTTGGGGCCGGGTTACCACAATACCGAAAACCTAAATAGTAAGGGTCAAGACCCTAATCAGGTAGGTGGTACTGCCACAGCCGAAGCTTCACCAATATATGACAGCATAGTAAATGGTTCCGATAGCACAAACACGACCTCATTTTTAAATTCAGATAAGGTGTATGCAGCTACACAACAGACAGATACTACAAATTCATCCGGAACCTATGTGTGCCCTAGTCTTTGTCCAGAAGAAAGAATAGATGGAGGAAACGATGTCCTAAATAATATAAGCGGTGCGTTTGATTCCGGACCACTTGGCATTCTAGGTACAATTGCCAAAATTTGGACTGGCACTGTGGGAAAGGGTCTCTCATTTATTGGAGATACTATTGGTAAGATAGTTGGTTCAATACCGGGATTCTCCAATGGGCTAGATTATGTCACCAGTTTAGTGGGCAAGATTGCTCAACCAGTATTGACTTGGTTTACTAATAAATTAATCCCCAATCCATTTGGGACAGATATGAGTGGTGCTCGCACCGTTAATATGATTATTGGCGGTGCGGATGTAGCTGGCAATGATTATGCTCATCATGGACTTGGCGGTCAGGTTATTTCATCACAGTTGGCCGCAAATATCATTAATGAACAGACTGCTCAAGCTAAATACGAGTTCAGCCAGCAATCTTTCTTCAGCAAAATGTTTAGCAAAACCAGTCAGTTTTCTTTGATAAATAAAATTGCGATGGCATCCCCCCTAAACAAAAGTACCCTTGTTTCCAATAGCTTCGGAAGTCTCATAAGTAATCCTATTAGTAAAATTATGTCTGGTGTCGCTTCAATGTTTTCTCCACATAAGGTCGAGGCAGCAACTGCAGCAACTGATCCGTTTGGAATAACGCAATATGGTTATCCCGACGATAAAATACCTCAAGACCCTGGAAGCTATTGGATTCAAAACTGTAAAGACAACAAAAAAACATTGGCTTGGAATAATGCATCTATACACAGTATTAATCAAAATAACGGTCAGTTAGAAAATAATGATGTAGACCCTTGTTTGTTAATTCAAGCAACTGTCGGCAGTGCTGGTGGTTATTATTCGACTGAGGTATTAACCCCTGACGATTTATCTGGCTCTCAATCTCAATCATCAACTTCAACCTCTTCTGGTAATAGCACGAGTACTAAAGGTTATAAAGATCCGCTGCGTGATGTAACTGGTCTATCTCCCAACCGAATTGATCAAGGAGTAGATTATAGTGGCACCGGGCCAGTTTATGCTGTTGGCAATGGTGTCGTAATTGATTCCAACCCGCATTCACAATGGCCTGATGGAAACTGGATTTCCTACCAACTTAGCGATGGACCCGCGGCTGGTAAAATTATTTACTTTGCAGAAGATTGTGCTGTAGCGGTCAGTGCCGGTCAAAATGTAACTCCAAATACAGTTATATGTAATATGTACACCAGAACAAAAGGTCCTGGAGTTGAAACTGGATGGGCACAGCCTGGTCTGGTTGAGAGGGCCGTGGCACACAGTGAATATCATGAAGGGTTAGCAACATCATATGGCCAAAACTTTTCAGCATTTATGAAGAGTATTGGTTCTACTCCGGGAAATATTAGCTTGAGTAGTAGTGTAAGCAGTACTCCTCTGCCTGCGGGATGGCCAACATGGTAGCCGGGAAGAATGCAGCGGGGTGCTTTTTATGATATTAGTCTCAAAATATGCATCTCGAGTGAATCGTATGTTCTTACTGTGCTTCTATCTGTTTATTTGCTTAGTGTTTAAGCCCTCTATTATATTTGCCGCAACCATACAGCAAGATGATATTGATGCTATCAACGGCACTTGGGTCAATTGGAAAGTAGATAACAGTTCCTCTGTAGGTAGTGCTGAAGGTTGTGTCTCTGGTAAGCTTCCAACTATTACAGATGAAACCGCATTTGCTGCAGCCATGACAAGCTATGTGCAGAATAAATATCCCCAGTCGCCATTCTTGCAGATTTCTAACTTTGGCAAGTTAATGGTGGATTCTGGTAAAGCTAGTGGCGTAAACCCAATGCTGGTTATAGCCATTGGATCTCAGGAATCGGGCATGGGCACTGATTCTAGAAGTGGTGGCATTGACCGAGGTTCACATAATGCTTTTGGCATGACAGCGGATAAAAGTGATCCAGGCGTTACGGTTGGTTCATTTACTTGGATTGTATTTCCTTCCTTTGAAGCTAGTTTAACTGCAGATAATAGTGTCTTTGCCAGGCTTAAGAATGGCTATGTCGATGATCCTTCAGTCGCTACATTTGAAAAAATAATAAACAAATGGCTGACAGGTAATATTAACGGCGCGGTTGATAGCGCTGGAAATAAATCTAGCGATTATGTGAATCAGGCAACCCAAACAATCAATAATATTACTAGCCAACCTAATTCAGGAGTTGATTGCTCGGCCAGCGGTAGTGCAGTTGGTAATAAAATTGTGTCCGTAGCAGCAGCCGAGCTGGCCTTAGGAGTCCATGAAGATCCTGATGGATCTAATTGTTTGCCATCTGTTAATAACAAATATATGGGTGGTATCTGTCAGTCATGGTGTGCTAACTTTGTTAGTTGGGTTTATATGACAGCAGGGGTACCATTTACCGGTGGTGAAAGTGGAGGCTGGCGTTTGCCGGCAGTTTCGGGGCTAGTAGATTGGTTTAAAGCCAATGGCAATTGGTACGACAATTCGGCTGGTGCCACACCACCCAAACCAGGAGATGTTATTGCCTTTAGTTACTCCGGCCACGGTGTTGATTCCAGCGGATCACTTGATCACACTGGAATTATAGAAACTGTCAGCGGTACAACTCTAACTACCATCGAAGGCAATTCAAGTAATAGTGTAAGGCGCAATACGTACACTAACTATACTCAAATTAGTTCTATAGTTGGATGGGGAAGTCTGAAATGAGAAAGCGAACCCTCATATTATTTCTTGCGGCAATATTGGTAATAATATTTGTGTCTCTTGGAGTTGTTCGAAATCGTAAATTTCATTTGGTTTCAACAGATCCCTCAAGTGGTTCTTCGCAAGTGCCCACCTATCAGATTGTAACTTTTTACTTTAACAAACCCCTAAAAGCAGCGAATGATGTAGCTGTGGACAGTGGTTCTGACTTCAATTCAATAGACATTAATCCGTCTACCCCAGGTCAGGTAAAGATTGATGGTAAAAAAATAATCTTTAAGCCCGGTGTACAAGGCTTTAGCCTAAACCAAAGCTATACTATCAAACTAACAAACATAACAAGCGCTCAAGGGGAAACGCTACCAGATCAATCATTAACTTTAAAAGTTACTTACGTCCCATTTAATAACTTATCAAACAATCAACAGCAACAGCAAATTAATCAAACTGATCAATTTCATGATTCTAATACACCCAGGAATAAACTAATTCAAAGTTTACCGTATACGACCAGCGGTTACTCAATTGAATACATTCAAAGTGGCGATTATTTTCTAGTTAGAGTTACCAATACACCAATAGCCAGTCAAAAAGCAGCCGCCCTAGCCTATTTGTCAAAACATGGCATATATACAAAAATAGAACGAATTGATTTCTTTGTAATTAGAGGTCTTTAAATAAATTCGAGTTTTGATTAGGACAGAGGTATAATATTGCACTTTTGGGCAAAATTATGGACTACTAAATCGGCGTCGGTAGTAGTTATAAACGTTTGGTAGGAAATAAGGTAGTTGGTCAGTGCTCGGCGCCTAGCGCCATCGAGTTCACTAAAGACATCGTCTAGTAAAAGCATGGGTTTTTGGCCGCGTAATTTTTCAAGTATTTGCAATTCTAATATTTTTAGAGCCAGAAGGACTGTGCGGACTTCGCCACGTGAGGCGCTTTCCTGGGCTTTATGTCCGTTGATAGAAACTTCTATGTCGTCTCGGTGTGGGCCGTGAGCCGTGAATCCCCGAGCATAATCCATTTCTGTCTCAGATTCTAGTTTTTTAAGAAGTAGTGAACTGTAATTTTCTATTGGAATTGAGCTTGCGTAACTTAGTTTAATTTTAGTTTTACTTTGGGATAATTCTTGGTAGAGCTTAGTTATTTGTTTATTGAGCTGTTTAACTAAGGTTGATCGGGGGACAGCGAGTTGGCTACCAATTTCACTTACTCTGACATTCCAAGCGAATAATTGAGTATTGGTGTTTTGATGACCTTTCTTTAAAAGGGTGTTGCGCTGATATAACGCCCGTTTGTAAGATCGTCGTAAATTGCCGTAGCCACTAATAGATTGTTCTAATAAATCGTCAATGTAATCACGTCTTAGATCTGGTCGACCAGTTAATAGTAGTAAATGTTGCGGTTCAAATAAGACGGTTGGGATAGTTTTTGCGAGTGGCAGATGGGAAAACTCTTTGTTATCAATTTCAAAAGTTTTAGCCGCGTTACTTGCTTCGGTTTTAATTTTTACAGTTCTGACACCACCACTTGTAGTATGGGCGTCAAGCCGAGCCCACGGTTTAGTAAAACGAACCATTTCACTTGGTTTTGCTCGGTATGAATTCCCTCGGCAAAGAACTAAAATTGCTTCAAGTAGGTTAGTTTTACCGCTAGCGTTTGGTCCAACAATTATATTAACTCCCTCACTTAGTTCAAAGGCTGCATCCTTGTATGAACGAAAGTTCTGCAATCTGATATCGGTTATCATTTGTGTCTATTGTAACTAAAATTGTTTCTAGCTTTTGAGCGGCATAATAACATGGGTATAGTCTTTGGCTCCGGCCTCTTTTAGTACACAGGGTTCCAGTTTGCCGTTAAAGCCAAATGTTACTTCCTCAGCATTTAAGACATTCAAGGCGTCAAGCAAGTAGCGGGAGTTAAGAGTTATTTCGGACTCGCCAGTGATGTTTCCGTTGGCGCTAGCGGTGTTTTCGCCAAGTTGTGATGCAACTGAGCGGATGCTGATTTGTTTGTCGGACTCACTAGCAGCAATTGTAATACTTCCAGCACTTTCGCGGGCAAATAGGCTTGAAACTTTGGTAATATTAATGAAATCTGCTCTCTTGACGGTTGCAGATGTGGCGAAAGTTTTAGGTATAAGTTTGCGGTAATCTGGATAATTACCTTCTATTAAGCGTGTTACCAGCTCTGCGTCACCGGCCTTAAACAAGACTTGTTGATCGTCGTGTGTTATCTCAACCATTTCGTTGTAATCGGTTAAAATCCTAAGTAAGTCTTGCATTGCTGAGGCTGGAACCAATAAATTAACTTCTTGTGCGCTTTTAGTTAATACTTTTTCAGCTAAGCGGTAGCTGTCGGTTGCAACAGCATAAAGTTTGCCCTCAAAGCTATGTAAATATATTCCTGTTAACACAGGGCGAGCTTCGTCACCAGAAGAAGCTATTACTACCTGTTGTAGGCCGTTTTTAAAAACGTCGCCTGAAATAGACCATTTAGAGCCTTTGCTAATAGCTGGCATGACAGGAAACTCGCTTGCTGAGATGCCGTTAATAATTGATTTGTACTTTTCAGTTTCAATATGGAGCTTGTAATCGTCTAGTGATAAGTTTATAACCCCACCAGGTAAGCTGCTGACAAAATCTTGCATAAGTCGCCCCGGAACTGTTATTGCCCCTTCTTTGCTAACTTTAGCGCCAACATAACTAGTAATGGCTATGTCCAGGTTTGTGGCTGCAATACTTAACCGGGTACCGATGGTTTTTAAGATAACATTGGACAAAATTGGCAAGGTGTTTTTAGAATTGGCAACTCTAGCAACAGTACTTAATGCTTTGTTGAGATTTTCTTGAGTTACTTGCAACTTCATAGTTACTACTCCTATATTGTAATTAAATTAGTAGTATTAATAGTTAGCCATGTGGATGAAGTGGATAAACCATGAAAATACGGATACAAACTAGAGATTCTGGCTGTGGTTAAAGGGTACCTATTCATGTGCAAACTATTAGTACAAGTGGAGTAGTTAGACACACGTGAAATTAGCTGAACAACTAAGCTGTTCAAAACAACCCCTGGTTTTACAGATTTACCCACAGGATTCAGTAAGTAGTGCACAACCCTATGCATACAATCTATCCTTAATTTCAGCGATGGCTGCTCGTATATCAGCATCAATTGCTGATTCTTTTTCTATCTTTTCTACAGAGTGAATGGCGGTAGTGTGATCTTTACGACCAAGTTCACGAGCTATTTTTGGAAAACTTAGGTGCAGCTCACTACGGAGCATGTACATAGCAACTTGCCGGGGTACGACAATGTCTTTATCGCGCTTAGGTCCTAAGATGTCTTCCAGCGCTATTTGGAAGTGGCGGGCTGTCCGTTCAACAACCTGTTTGGCATTTATATGTTTAGGTCGAGACTTACCAGCACCAAGTAAACTAGTGGCAATGGCAAGATCTGGGTCTAGTCCGCGCATTTCACAAAAAGCTAGCAGTTGATTTAGAGCTCCTTCCAGCTCACGGATGTTAGTCTGGACATGGGTTGCAAGGTACTCAACAACAGATTGAGGGAGACGTATTCGGTGTACTACCGATTTAGTTTGGATAATTGCGCAGCGTGTCTCAAAATCTGGGGCTTGCATGTCAATACTCATACCCCAAGCAAACCGTGATCTAAGTCTTTCCTCTAGGGTGGGAATTTCTTTTGGTGGTTTATCGCTACTTATAATAATTTGCTTGTTAGCTTGGTGAAGAGCATTAAAAGTATGGAAAAATTCTTCCTGGGTCTTCTCTTTACCAGCAATAAACTGCATATCATCAACTATTAACACATCCGCACTTCGGTAATAACCGGCAAAGTCAGTATTCTTTTTATAGCGTATGGCGTCTAAAAACTCCTGAACGAACTGTTCTGATGAGATATATACGACATGTGCCGATGGTCTTTTGGCCAATATGGCATTTCCAACAGCTTGGATTAAATGAGTTTTACCAATACCAACACCACCGTAAACAAAGAGGGGGTTGTATTTAGTCCCCGGGTTTTGGGCAATAGCCTGACAGGCGGCATAAGCTAGTTCATTGCCCGAACCGACCACAAAGTTTTCGAAGGTATAGCGTTCGTTTAAGCCCTGTCTATATGTATGTGTGAGGGTACTGGTAGGTTTGGTTTTAGTGGTTTGGGCTAGAATAACTGGTCTGTCATCTGTTTTTCTGTGGATAGAACTTACAGTGGAGTGAATTTTATATTCTATTTTGTGTGGAGTGACCCCATTTTTCTTTAGAGTGTCGGCGATAAGCTGATCAAACTTTCTCTCCAGCTGCTGCTTGATAAAAACATTAGGGACGCCAACAACTAAGATGTCGTCTTTATGCCTAAGCAGACGAGTATTTTTAAACCAGGTAATATAGCTAGCTCGTGATACCGATAGTTCGATCTCACCAAGCACTGCCTGCCATAACCCGTCTTGCATATTTCCCCTCACTTCTTTTTGCAACTGTGTTGCTTATAACTATACAGAAAATAACAAGTTTTCCACAACTTCAGATTTCTAAACTAAATGCCTATTAAAAATCTAGGCAAACAGAGACAAAGTTATACACACCCACACTCACTATCTTGTAATGTGTGGACAATACTAGGTGTTTGGTGGATAAGTTATTAAAAGTAGCTGGGTAAACATTGTTAATTTGACTTAGCACTAGCAAATTAAAGCCAAAGCTTAAATTTTGGTAATAAGTTTGGCAATTCACTCCTAAACATCTATTATTACCCTATGCCTAAACGCACTTATCAACCAAAAAAGCGCCACCGAGCTAAAGAACACGGCTTTTTAAAGCGCATGTCTACCAAAGCAGGACGACGAGTATTAAAAAGTCGCCGAATCAAAGGTCGCGATAAAATATCTGCATAGCAATCGTTTAAACTAGTTTCTGGTTTCTAATTACTCTATCCTAAGATATATGCTTTCAAGAACTCACAGATTCCATGGTTATGGCAGTTTAGGTCATGCCTATCGTCATGGCCAAACCGTTCGTGGCCAGGGCTTGGCCATTCGTTATCATTTGAATACTCGGCGGACAAATTATCGAGTGGCAGTAGTTATAAGTAAGAAAGTTGAGAAATCTGCGGTCAAACGTAATCGACTTAGGCGGAGAATTTTTGCAGTCGTTGCTCACCTAGGAGTCAAAATCAACAAACCCTATGACTTAGTTGTTACCGTCTTTGATAGCAGTGTAGGCGCCATGTCATCCTCTGAGCTGGATAAGCTCATTTCAGACTTATTGACTAAATCTGAAATATCTAGTTAAGATCTAGATTTGTAACAGGCTGGTATGCCAGGGGCATCCTAAGGTATCATAGATGCCAAGGAGAGCCCAATGTTTACAACTATCA
>CAZZAE010000013.1:0-22425 GCA_964652125.1 uncultured Candidatus Saccharibacteria bacterium | reverse complement strand
TCCATACTATTTAGTATCTAGCAGCGAGTAGTAAGTATCAAGCGTAAGCACTAACCCCTAGCACCTAATACCTAAAAGCTATATTATTATGCTTATGCAATCAAATGGTCCTTCCCCAGCTCCACCTCCCGCTCCGATGCCTAGTGGCAATGGCCAGAACCCATATGATTTTATTCTTAAAGGCGAAGGTAAGCCCAAGCGCACACTCGGTGGTGGCTCCCTCAAGCAAAGAATTATTATAGTTGGTGGTGGTGTCTTAATACTGCTTATAATCGCAATTATTTTTGTATCGTTTCTTGGCAGTACCTCTAAAGGAAGTAGCGATGCTCTTGTAAAAGTTGCCCAAGAGCAAACTGAGTTAGCCCGAGTAGCTGCCATCGGCGTAGCTAAAGCTAATTCCAGTGAGACGAAAAACTTAGCAATTATCACCCAATTAAGTATGGAGTCGAGTCAAGCTGATACGGTAGCTCTACTTAAAAAAGGAGGCCATAAAGTAAGTGATAAAACTCTTGCACTTTTGCAGGATCCTAATACAGATCAACAATTGGATGCTGCTGATGCCGGCAATTCTTTTGACGCTACCTTTACAGATTTATTGCATAAACAATTAAATAGTTACCGTGCCTCGCTACAATCTGCCTTCAAAACTGCTTCGACAACTCAGCAGCAATTACTGCAAACGAGCTTTAATGACGCCACTGTACTTATTGGTCCCACCAAAACATAGTTTTTATATACTCGGAGGACTAGTTTATTTGTTAACCAAATTATAACTGAGTCGGATAAGTCCCTGAACTTCTTCCCAAGGCAGTTGGCCGCTCAAAACAATCGTATTCCAGTGTTTTTTGTTTAAATGGTAACCAGGCATTACTGTTTCATACTTTTTACGCAGTGTTTCAGCTAACACTGGATCACATTTTAAACTTATATTTAAAGGTTCAGATTTCTCAGCAATTAAAGCAAACATTTTATCTTTAACTTTATATACCGCTACGCCTTCGCCAAAAGGATAATCCAATTTAGCTAATGGCATACTCAGAATATATTTTTCAACGGTTTTGTGATCCATGACTTAATTAGTTTACCAATTGTGACTGTTTTAAACAGTGGTTAACTATTTAGCAACGGCCACCCCAAGGAGCATTACCCTGCCAATGATACAAATCTAGTGCTAGACTGTCTTGGTCTAATGGGGATACTAGAGCCGGATTAACCCCGACCAAATCCAATCTGCCAAAATGCGCGGCTGTATTATTCCAGGTGGATATCTTGAACTGATAAGCACCGTAATAAATGCCATCGGGTGACCTTGCTTGATAGCCGCCAGCATTGTTCGATTCATGGCTACGAGTACAAGCTAAGAATTCTTGATCATTCATTGGGACATCAGTGCTAGTAGGGTTTGCAGTGTGAAAATATACGATATTTATCCATTTAAGTGCGTTAGCTACTTGTACAGCTTTGGCCTTGGCATCTGCTTGAGCTATGAGTTCCTGAGCAGCTTTTTTATTGGCAGCCTGTTCAACGGTCAAATTTGGATGATTATTCCCCTTGATTGGATGAATTTCGGTAGTGGAAGATGCCCCAACTTGGACTGAACTACTCTTAGAAGCTTCATTAGGCACAAAAAATAAACCGATTGAAACCGCCAATACACTAGCACTTATACCCGCCAGCACTTTTTTATTACGACGTGGCGCCTCGACAGCGTCAAGCTCGATTGGTTGGGCCTCAAAGTCCATGCCCATACCTCCTGACAAACAGCAGGAAGAACCCACTTTAAATTGTTATAGGGGTTCAAAACAATTGTGACCTCGCATGGGTTAGAACCCACTTTTGTTCAATCACAATTTTTTTGAAAGTGTCCTCCACCTTCTTTCAAAGATGGTCGTATTTATCTAAACATACCTTTTACATCTAGTCTGTAACATATGTCACAGTGATTTATGGAGGATAAACTTCTAATTTGTCAAAAATTACAGTTTTTAAATTTTGCCACTTTTTTTGAAATAATCTAAATAATGCTGTAGTTCGGCTATAGAGGCTTGAATGTCGTCAAATGCTCTATGTATCTGTTTCTTTTCATAAACAACTCCATATTTGCCCTGCATAAACACCTTCCAGGCACTGACATCCAGCATACGGTAGTGAAGTTTGAGGTCTAGAGTTGGCCACCACTGTTTGATAAACATGCGATCGTTATAAATAGAATTACCAGCTAGCGCTGCAGGTTCCTGACCAAAATGTTTGTCTACTAAAGCAACTAAATCTTGTTCTACTTCTCCGAGAAATTTACCTTTTTCTAAATTGTTCAAAAATTCATCCCGATTTGCTGGAAAATCTTTCCACCAAACATTTTTTTGCATTCGTTCTGCTACATGATCACGCTTATATTGCACTTTAGCCTCGTAACTCTCCAAAGTTTTAAATTCAAAATCTGTAACTTCTGCAGCGATTTCTAAAATAACATCTTTAATTGGGTCCAACCCCGTCATCTCAAGATCAACCCATAAAAGTTTAGTAGGAATTAAATCCTTATCAGTCATTGTCAACATTATAGACTATATTCGCGATTATTTAGGGTCTAGAGTCTAGGGTTTTGATCGAGCCGTTGCTAGGGCGTCACTATACCATTTGAGCTCATCAAGTGAATTATGCAAGCTGGCATCAGGTCCATATTCTTTGGCAGCAATTTCTTCGGCGAGTGTACCATTCTCATCAAATATTTCACTTACACGCATTGTAAGCGTCACGTTAGTTGAAATAACTACTCCACGAATTTCTGAGATAATATGCTTTAAGTGCCCTGCTGCTCTCGCCCCTCCAGCACTTCCGTGGCTAATTATCGCAAATGGTTTTTTACTGACCTGCCAATCTAAATAATCAAGAGCGTTTTTAAGTACACCGGGTATAGAATGATTGTACTCTGGTGTTACTACTATGAATGCATCTTTTTCTAGCAGTTTATTTAACCACTTTTTAGCTACGGAATTCGGATTACGATCTGGATTAAATCTTGGAGAAGCTGGTTCTTCAAAAAAAGGCATTGGGTAATCTTTGAGGTCTAGTAACTCCGCCTCTATATCTGGCATTTTGCTTGCCTTATCTAGCGCCCATTTGGCTAGCTTCTCTGTGTGTCTGCCTTGGCGCGTAGTTCCTAAAATAATTCCCAATTTCATGTTTACCTTTCTAATGATATACTTTATATAGTAATATTACCTGTAATACTATACTTTGTAAAGCATGAAAAATTCTACCGTAAAAAACAAGATTGAACCGCGCGAAGGTTGCGTCGCTAGTGCCCTTAAGGTATTGGGTAATAAGTGGACTGCTTTGATATTGTTGAATATGGCTGACAGTCCCCAGCGCTTCACTGAATTAGAACGTAATTTAAGCAATATTAGTCCACGCACTTTAAGTCAGCGTTTGGATGATTTAGTTGCTTATAAAATTATCACAAAGCAGGTTTTTGCAGAATCCCCACCCCGTATTGAGTACCAACTGACAGATAAAGGTCGTGATTTTGTACCTGTTCTCAAGCAAATGGCTGCTTGGGGCACAAAGTATTACAGTTAGCTTTTCTTTTTGAAATCTAAGGCACACGAATTGATGCAAAAGCGCTGACCTGTGGGCTGATCTTTGGCATCATCGAAGACATGACCAAGATGACTGCCACAATTAGCACAAGTTACTTCAACTCTATGCATGCCACCTGAATTATCTTCTTTAAGTTTAACTGCTCCTTTTGTAGCCACGTCGTAAAAACTTGGCCATCCGGTTCCACTTTCAAACTTGGTATCACTGCTAAAGACAGGGTTACCACAGGCTGCACAAGTGTACATACCAGTATCTTTATTATGCAGCAGTTCGCCACTAAAAGGGGTTTCGGTCCCCTTCTCCCTAAGAACATGGTATTGCTCGGGAGTTAATTTCTTTTTAAATTCTTGGTCGTTCAAATAAACCTAACTATTTCATCATTGAATCATGAATCATGATATAGATACGGATTAAGATCTCAAGAGCTATCAAGCCCAAAATGAAGGCTACTGCCGGGCTTAGATAAGCCACACGCCAGCTTTGACCAGTGTATTGACCATTACTGCCCCACGCACTTATTCTCTGCGTTAAATCGACAAGAATTTGAGTAATAAATGTTACTACCAAAAGAGCAGTAACCACACCTACTACTAATGCTGAAGCGTCCTTGCGCTTTAATACTTTTACTATGACCATAAAGCCTCCTAGTTAATATGACCGAATTATAACTCCGCTAATGGTTTTATTACAAGACGCTTAGGTAACTTTGGGCTTGTCTAGTTTATCCAGCTTAAGCTTCTTAACTACAAAGTAAACTACTGCAACAATTATTATGAAATTGATAAGTTCATTTAAAAAGCCGCCGTAACCTAATTTATTTGTACACTTTCCGTCAATATGTTTTAGACACCAGAATTTTGCGCCTAGTTGACCGCCACCGCCATAAAAAATTCCTGCCAATGGATTAATAATGCTGCTAACGAATGTATCCACTAAACTTTTGGCTGCTAGGCCTAGTGTCAAACCTACTGCTAGACCAACAACACCTTGCTCACGAATGAAATCGATAAATCCCTGCATCCAACCCGGGGCGTGAATAATCGGTAGATTGACCACCACTTCCTTACGTTGAACTATTCTTTTACGCTCTTCTGCCATAACTACCTTTCTCCCACTTCATGAACAATTATATATTACATTTTGTCTGGAGCGGGAATATTAAGAAGACCTAGTCCTTTTTTTAAGGTGTCGGCATAAGCTTGAACCAACAGTAAACGGGTTGTCTCGCGAGGATCATCAATTACTCGATTGTTTTCATAAAATCGGTTAAAAGATTGGGCTAACTCATAAAGATATGTGCAAATGTGATGTGGCATAAGTTCTTGGACTGCATTGGCTACCACCTCTGGATATTCGCTTATCTTTCGGACCAGATTTCGTTCACCAGATTGAATATCCAAAAATTTATCACTGGGTTTAGTCTGAGATTTTGCAAGTATACTTCTGGCTCTTGCATGTGCGTACTGTAAATAAGGGCCGCTGTTGCCTTCTAAGCTAACTGATTCTACTGGATCATAGATTATATCACCGCCAGTACGTTGTTTTAAAAAGGCATACTTAACTGCACCAAGTTCAACTTTTTTATCTTGTTTGCCGGTAGCTTTTTGATTTGCTTGGGCTGCTGACTCTAGAACATCTGAAGCACGGAGTATATTTCCTCTTCGACTACTCATTTTAGTCCCACCTGGTAATTTAATTACTCCGTGGGTAAGGTGCTGGCTGCGTTCTACAACTTCTGGATAAAAATTAGATAACGCTTTTAATACTACCTTCATATATTCAACTATGTCATTGGCAGTTATGATAATGCTTAAGTCAAAATGATAATCCAACCATTTAGTAGCTGCTAGACCTAGTTCTTTAGTCTCGTAAGTTGCAAGTCCGGCGGAATTAACAAATACTCTGGTATGTAGTCCTTGGTCTTCACCTTTGAATACTACTGCTCCATCTGATTTTTCAAAGACTCCCTTAGATAGTCCATCATGAACTATTTCTAAACCTTTATCTGTGACATCACTTTCGGCAATATATTTTTCAAATGGTTTAATTTGTAACTGTTCGTAGAGCAAATCAAAACCTTCATAGCTCCACTGTCGACAAGTCCAATATATTTGCGCAAGTGCTGACGATTTATCATTTTGTTCATGAAGTTGGTATATTTGCTTATTCAACCTGGTAATTTCGATCTTTGCTTCCTCATCCTTCTCATAGCTTTCAGTACCTTCAACATAACGGTCGCTTAGCCATTCCAGTCTCTCATTGTTGGGAACAATTTTAAGTTGTTCGGGTTTTTCACCATTGATTTTCTTAATAATTGCCCACATGGTTTTACCGACGTGTAAGCCAACGTCGCCCCCATAGTTAAGCCTATGGACTTGAGCACCAGCATTTTCAAGCAGATTAGCAATCGCATCACCGACAATCGTGGTGTATAAATGTCCAGCATGTAAGACTTTAAACGGATTGGGATCAGAGTATTCAGCCACAACAACTTTGTCTTTAAGCGGTTGGGCAATGTATAGATCAAATGCTTGCTGTGCTAAATATTCATCTGTCAAAGTAATATTTATAAAGCCAGGGCCGGCTGTCTCGGCCATTTTTATATATGTAGATTTCCCTTTTATATGTTCAGCGATTGCATCAGCAATTTCGAGTGGTTTTTTGTTCAATTGCTTGCCTAATTGTAGAGCTACGTTAGTAGCATAGTCACCAAATTGTTCAGCAGGTCGTGTTAGTGTTGACTCCACTTCCACATTGAACAATTCCGTGCAGGCCGCTTGAATGGCTTGATTGATAGACTCCATTTAAAATCCAGTATAACAGATTAGCTAAGCCCTAGTTTAGAGTCTAACTCATCAATCGCTTGCTTAAATTTAGCGTTAACGTCTAGTGCGTAAGGATTCTCAAGCATAATGGATTGAAATAGCTCCCAGCTGTCATTGCCCTGAGTGCGCTTCATGTCTAGCAAGTCTCGATAGGCATTTGTTGTCAGTACTGGCTCAGGAATCTGCATAGTCTGCATTAAACGGCCGATATAGTGGCTTAAACCTTGGACATAGGCCATCATGCGGTCGTGCTCGCGGGGACTAGTCTCTACAATATCGAGTTCTAGTTTGGATTTAATAAATTCCTTTATTTTAAGGTAGTACTCAGGTTTCAAGCGCACTGGATAGAGCATTATTTGCAAGTTTTTTAAGTTACCTGGCGTACTGGCAGGACCAAACAGGGGATGTGTAGCTAAAATTTGATTAGTTTTAGGCAGTATCTTTTTTAGTACTTGAACTGGTTTTACTTTTACTGAGCAAACATCAACTACCAGGGCTCGGGGATTTAAATGTTTTTTGTTTGCCTTGAAAAAACCTTCCAGTTTTTGAGCTGGCATGGATGGAATAATAATGTCTTGGGCCAGTGCTGTTTCAAAGTCGACTATCTTGAATTTTAATCCCTGTTTATCTATATGTTTTTGACGACTACTGACTATAACATCGGCATATGGGCTAAGATGTTTAATCATAAGTTTTGAAAATTCACTGTAACCAATAATTGCTATGGTTGGACGGCTCACTTTTGTTCTCGAATTGCCAACGCTAGATTCCATAGCACAAAATACATACTTCCGAGTAATACAAAAAACAAAAGTGTAACCTGGAATGTTTGACCATAAAAACCCGGATTAATAATTCGGTCTGATACATCAAAAAGAACTCCGGCTGGGTTTAGCACGACGTCCCAAGTGCTCCAGCGTAAATAACGTCCTAAATATACTGCAAAACTGCATAAGAATATTACTACTGTAATCAAAGTGTGGGCTACCCTAGTAGGTAATCGTTTTATGATCTGTTGATGCATGATAAATAGACTTATAAACCCTAGCATTAAGCCGCTAAAACTAAATGAAAAAATCATTACTGCAAAAAATAGTGGATTGTTGGTTGTAATACTATTTAGATGCATTAAATCACTAATTATATAAAAACTATTTGGCAAGAATACTAACCACAGTAAGGTTAACAAAATTGCTGGCCAACTGTCCCAATGACCAGTTTTTAAATAACGTACCAGCCAGAGCACAAAACCAATTGGCAACCAGGCAAGAAGTAAATTCCAGTTTAAGAACCAAAATAATGATGCCCCGTAATAAACAACACCAATAAGATACAAGATAATGCTTGCTACGCTGCTTAGCACTAATGCTCCAAACAGCCGCTCAACTCCCTTTAACCGTTTCATTGGAGTTATTATAGCAATTTAAACCATATAACAATCTTGATTGTTATTCAGACTTGACAAACTGTTGTGTTCGTGCAACAATGTATTCTGTTATGTTATATAACCGATTAGCAGTACTCAGGGCAGAAGCTGGAATGTCACGTCAAGAACTTGCCGAAAAGGTAGATGTAAATTACCAAACTATTGGCTTTATTGAGCGCGGCGATTACTTCCCTAGCCTGGAGCTGGCATTCAAAATCGCAGATGTCTTTGGAGCTAAACTGACATCCGTTTTTTCAGACAAGCCATTTAAACCGCTACTGATTAATAAAGGAGATTCAAATGAGTAAAATATCAACTAAAAGTTTACTTTCTGATCAAGGTGTTTTAGTTAAATCTGTCAGTGTGTTCTACTTGCTAACCCTGTTTATTGCCACTGTCACAATGATTAAATCTTATAGTTACGGACCTTTTGTGCAAACTAATATTGATCTTCAAAATTTAGGACGAGGACTTTCGATTGGAGCAATTGGGATATTAATATTACTGTCATCGCTTCAAAAGAATGTTTATTGGGATTTTAGAAAACGGAAGGAAAATTTGGACGAACGTGAGATTGCTTTACGCAGGAAGATTTTTGAAACCAGTTATAAGCTGGGCGTAGTAATTGTAGCTATCGCTGCTTATTTGTTAATAAGTAACAGGGCTTGGATCATTAGAAATGCTCAATTGCCATTTGGTGATGATATGTTTTGGGCTCCTTTTAATCTGGTGGTACTGCTCATCGCCCTGCCGCCAATAGTAGCTTCTTGGCAAGCTAAATGGAGAGCACCCAAAGATATTAGCGAAACGCATATTGATAATAAAACCAGTAAAAAAAGAACTAAACCAAGTATATCGTCTTGGATCATAGGTCTTTGGGTTGGTTTGTGGGTATATTTCCTAGTTTCAATATCAATTGTAAATATCTTGCCTGAAAATAATTACTGGTTTCAATTTACTGGAATAGCCTTTGGATTAGCTGGCTTACTTACACTGCCCTCTATAGTCCTGCTAATCATTCGATTCATGAAAAAGAGTTAGATACTTATACGCTTTTACTGGGTTATAATGAAACCATTGTGAGAGGTGTAAACACTGTTTTAGATACACTGCGGTCTGATGTTCGCGACTTGATGAGGCGCGTAGCACAAGTCCTAAATGACATTAGCGGTGGAAAAATTACACCAAATGCCATAACACTAACGGGATTAGCAGGGCATGTTCTAATTGTATGGCTAATAGTTGCCTCTCATCCTTGGCGTGCGGCTGTCTTACTAGTTATATTTGGTTTGTTCGACACTTTGGACGGTGAACTCGCGCGGTTGCAAAATCGATCTAGTGCAAAGGGTATGCTGCTAGATGCTACAACTGATAGAATGAAGGAAATATTAATCTATACTGCCCTAGCATACGCCATTGTGAATGTTGGCCGGCCCTACATGGCAGTCTGGGCTGTGGCAGCGTGTGGTGCCTCAATTCTTGTAAGCTACGTAAAAGCCAAGGGCGAGGCAATAGTATCAAGCACTATCAAGAGTCATGAAAATTTAAATCATCTTTTTGCTGATGGATTAATGCGTTTTGAAGTACGCATGGGAATAGTCTTTATAGGTCTAGTATCTGGGCGCGTTATTTTATCAGTAATTGTTATTACAATTGGCGCCGGCCTAACGGCTGTATTTCGCTTAGTTAGAATCAGTAGCAAACTCGCATGATTAAAATTGACTTGCATACTCATTCCACTGCCTCAGTTGATGGTGGGATCAAAGATGAACAATATGCAAAGGCCTTGGAAGACGGTATTGATTGCATTGCTATTACTGATCATAACAACATCCGAATGGCTCAGCGTCTGCACAACTCATTAGGTGAACGTATCATAGTGGGTCAGGAAATTACGACCACTGCTGGTGATATTATTGGCCTTTTCTTAACGAAATCAGTTGCATCTCATCAATCGCCCCTAGCAACTGCCCAAGCCATAAAAGCCCAAGGTGGTCTGGTTTATGTACCTCATCCGTTTGAAACTGTTCGCGCTGGTTTATCCGAAGAAGCATTAATTCCAATCATTGACTTAGTGGATATTGTTGAAATACATAATGGACGGGCGCTGTTCCAAAATCACGGACCTAAGGCCGCAACTTGGGCCAGATTAAATCATAAGGCGGCGGCTGCAAGCAGTGACGCCCACGGTTATAAAGGAATGGGATCTACCTATACATCCATAGCCGAGATACCCGATGCAAATAACTTAGTCAAACAACTGTTAAAAGCTCGCTATACGACCAGTCGCCCGCCACTTAAGACTTTGCTCTATCCTAAAATAAACCGATTTAGCAAGCATTTACATAGGCGATAAATGGTTCATATTCTTGCTGCTATTTTGTTTTTTGCCCCAGCTGGAGTAGCCAATTCAGCACCTATCTTTGCCAATAAGATTCCTTTGCTTAATAGATGGGATACACCGATGGATTTTGGAAAATTTTTCCGGGGGCGGCGAATATTTGGACCAAACAAAACTTGGCGCGGTTTATTAGCTGGAGTTTTGGTAGGTGGCTTAGTAGCTTATTTGGAAGCTATTACGGTTTATAAGATTGATCCTGCCAGCACTCGACTGGTAGCAACAAGTGTTGCTGGTGGCATGTTACTTGGCCTTGGAGCACTGCTAGGGGATGCTGTGGAAAGTTTCTTTAAGCGTCAGTTTGGTGTGGCATCTGGAAAAAGCTGGTTTCCTTTCGATCAATCAGATTATATTTTAGGAGGCCTATTAGTATCATTTCCATTTTTTGAAGTGGCAGCTGAGACTTACTTGTGGGTATTTGTAGTTTGGTTTTGCCTTCATCTGTTGATGAGTTATATTGGATTCCTTCTACACCTTAAAGATCAACCTATTTAACTATTTAGCAAGTACGTAACATTCTAGACCTAACATGGCCTCCATTGTGTCGCGGGGTGTATTTTTTATCATTGCTTCAGTTTGTGAGGGCATACTTTTAAGCGCTTCGTATTTCTTATCGACAATATTTTTAGGTAATTTAAATGCTATTGCGCAGCGTCTAGCACTATAAACGGGTGGCTTGTCGATATTAAAGTAAATATTGAATTTTTTGTCAGCCTCAACCATATATTTTGAGTAACGGTGTTTTTCTTCGACGCTGTGGTAAACATCTATATTAGTTCCAGCTGTTGCCTCTCTAACCCACATTGAGACTGTTTGGTGGTCGTTATGGCCAGTAATACCGTCTGGGCCAAAGGTTAGTATTGTATCGGGCTTATACACTTCTATCAGGTGCTTTAATTTATTAACCGCTTCGGTCCTACTGACTTCGCGGCAATGCCCATCATGGTAATCAAGCCAATGGTGCTCACTAATACCAATGTGTTTTAGGGCTTGCTTAAGTTCACTAGCCCGGATTTGACCAAGTTTAGCGGCTGGCCAGCGACTTTCGTCTTGTATACCGGCTTCACCCTTGGTGGCTGTTATACAAATGACTGGTTGGCCATTTTTAACAGCCGTTGCCATAATACCGGCAGCTGTAAAAGATTCATCATCCGGGTGGGCCCATACAGACATGATCGTACCTAGTCGTTTAATGTCTTCGGTGGTTGTAATTCGTTTCATAAAACTGGTTCACGGCGTCCTAAGATTGCTAATAGCTTTGTCTGTAGTCGAGCACTTGCATCTGTATCAATCGGTTTACCAAATAGTCCACTATTAGCATATTCATGTTTACGTGGCTGGACCTTTTCATAGACTGACTGAGCAAGTTCTGGCTCCATAATTAGTGAACAGCTGAAGCTTTGGGCTACGTCCCAGGCATGAATTAATAAATCAGTGCCTACTTCTGTTAAGTAATCGCTGGCCAAAACATCACCATAGGACAAATGAACGGTTTTTTTAAGATCAGTTTTGTTAACAGCAATTATTGCTCTATCAGCTGCTTTTAGCCAATTTGAAATATGGTTTTTGCCAAGTAGGTCACCATCATATTTTTTACCTACTTGGGCAATAGTTTGTCCCATCAGTAAGTCGGGTACCCAAGATAATTCATATAACAAATGATTCACCAAAGCCCGACAATCCCAGTCTGCACATGGTGTTGAATTCTTAAAATGACGATTTTCAACACACTTAATAGTAGCGGTTGCTTGCTCTAAAGCTTTTTTAAAGAGTACTTTTGGATCCACTTTTGGTCTCCTTTACTCTTTATAATACCACCTCTGTTTTACTCGGCTAGAGCTTTTTTGAGTTTTTCTATTAGCTCTACCGGCGTCGGATTAAGACCATTTAACAATGCAAGATAGAGACTAACGAAATCACCGAGTACAATTGTCCATAGCATTTGTTCAAGCAGAGTTTCACCTTTAGGATTTACGACTATGGGGGCTGGGCGTAGCCCAGACAATAAACGATCAGTAACTATGAATCGTTTTTGTATGCGCGGGTGGTCTAAATTACTTCTGATGTCTATGACTGCATAAGGTTTTTGAACGGGTTGTTTAGTCCAACCCAGTATTTCATTGTGATCAGCTTCTGGTAATTGATTGCACCAAGCGATATGTTTGGCGTTTTCGTTAAAACTAATTTTCCACTTATAAGCTGCTGGGAACAATTTAGGGCCACTATAGACTACGATTGATTTGCCCATAAGTTCCTGTGCTAGTTGTTTAGCCTGGTTGTTAGAAGTTGGTACTGTTGGAATCCATGTTTGAATGGATTGTTGCAAAAAATCTTTAGCCCTAACTAAGCTTTGTTCAGTATCTTTATCCGCTAATAGATTGGATTTTTGTAAAATAGTTACAATAGCTTTTAAGATAAAGAGCGTTGCAAACCTAGGTTGCACAGCTTTAGGCACAAAAGCCAGTGGGTAGTTATTCTGCTGGGCAATTTCCTGAAGTTTACCTCCACCAGCAATAATAACGATATTAGCACCCTTTGCCTTGGCCTCATCCAAACAAGCCAAAGTTTCTTCAGTATTACCTGAGTAGCTGGCGATTATACAAAGCGTTTTATCGCTGACATAATCTGGTAGGTTATATCCTCTAACTACTTCAAACGGTAAGTGATAGCCCGGCCAACTCTGTGAAATGATTGCTGATAGCGCCGAACCACCCATTCCGGTATAGACGATGTTTTCTACTGAGAAAGATAAGTCTGGTAGTTCAAACATATGCTCAAGTTGTTGCCACTGTTTTTCGGCAATGCCAAGCGCATCTTGGCCGTCGTGTTCATGAATGTATTTCAAATCGTCTAACACTACTGTCCCCTTTCGCCAAACTGCTTTTGCTTGATCAATAAATTTGCTACTATACACATTGTAAATTGTGAAATTGTAATTTGCTAATTGCCAATTCGCAGATCAACAAACTTAACGGGGGTGGAAATGTTCGGTGATAATAATACACAGAGTCAACCAATACAAAATGATGCTGGACAAGTAGGCGCACCAGCTAATCCAGTACCTGCAGATGGAATATCCTCTTTCACTATGGATCCTCCGCCTCATCACGTCGATGACATAGGTAGTGGAGCACCAGCTGCTGAAGATACTTCTGCGACAGCACCGCCAGTTACTACACCTCATTCCGAGCCATCAAGAGCAAATGATTTGACACCACCGTCAAACACGAATAATGACCTAGCAGACATCAAGCAAAAAGCTTTGAGCCAACTAGCACCTATCGTAAGTCATTTAGATCAAGAGCCGACAGAAAAATTTAAAACATTAATGATGATGATTCAGGCATCAGACGATAAATCACTTATTAGTGAAGCTTATGAAACCGCCCAAAATATAACAGATGATAAAGAAAAAGCTCAAGCACTATTAGACGTTGTCAACGAGATAAACTATTTTACGCAAAAAGATGACGATCCAGTACATAATGCTCAGATTTGACCAATAGATTCAATCCACTCGTTAACTAATAACTCTTTTGTTTTTGGTGTACAGCTCGTGTAAAAGTGTTCCGATAACGCTAAATCCAATGAATATAAGTAAGGTATTTCCAGGACCAGTATTAGTTAACTTAGAATTCGATCTCTGATTAGATACCACGATTTTTGGTGTAGTTTTTTTAGAATTGGTACTTGCTACTGGTTTTTGCTCAGATTTGACCGGTGTATTAGGTTTTGTAGGTTCGGATTTAGGGCTGGCGGGTAGATAAGGATTCGCGACTTTCACCGACTGGCCAGTATTATTGTTGTTGGCAATTTTGCGGTAAGCCCATCGGCCACCAAAAAATAGGCCAAGGATAACAGTGATAGTTAAAACTAGCGATAAAAATGCAATTAACCAGGCTAGTCCGACTCGTTCTCGATGTTCACTTTCATAATAATGTTGCAGTTCGGGTGGTATATCACCCTCTTCAGGTTTTTTACGGCGATTAAACGGCCACATTAGTAGCTCCCTTTTATGTTATTACCATAATACAAACTGGCTATTTTAGCAACTTACCAGTTAAACATAAGCTGTCTGAAAAACCTCTTATGCTTGCTATAAAAACATACCGACTGCATTATTAAATGCATGTCAGAGTTACCACCAATTGAAGATATTGATAGACTTTTTGATTCAGATACTCATTATGATGTTACTGATAAACTTTTCGACATTAAAGTTGGTAACACTGTAAAAGTGTTGAGCAATAACACCTACAGTAGTTTGATAAAAAAATATGGTTCTGTGTGGATGTCAGCCTCAGAAAATATTGTTTATTTATCCTTGTTGGAACTCTGGCTGGCCAGTGGCAGGGACTTACAGATTAACTCCAAAGATGTAGTTGCTTTGACCGTCGGTGGTGAGACTACACTGTTGCCGCTTGCGGTGTCGGGTTTGCGCACAGTTATAGACGCCTTTGTTACTAGTTGCAGAGATGGGAATTTAGTTGAAGATGTAGATCCTGAACGTGAACCAAATCCCTTTTTTTATTCGGTACCACTTATACAAAATGGTAATTTAGCTTTTTACGCCGACTATTACCCAGTTGTAGAGGAAGAAAAACCACTTAACCCGTCAAAAATTTTTATATCATCCGCAATAACAAATATTTAAGACTATAATGAGTCAATTACTGTAGGTAAATAAACCTAACTGCTTAAACAACTATTGCCGATCATAGCCCTAAGCATTGTGGCATGATCAATTTTTTGTTTCTGTGCTTCAAGATGGACTCGTCGCATCAAGTTAATATCAGGTACCCCGGTACCAGGTAAAAAATTTGGATTCGTACTAATCAAATGGCTGTTAATTTCTTGGCCGTCTATTTGAGGTGTATCTACAATTGCTACATTATTAGCAGAATTAGTAACTAAGTTATGCGTACGTTCCGGATAAGTCATTATGTTTCTATTATTTTCTAACAGAAACTATAACACTTGCTACATTCCCATGTCCATGCCACCGCCACCCGGCATTGCCATTGGTGGTTGCTTCTCCGGCACATCAGTAACTAGCGCACCCATAGTGCTGGCAGTGGCAGCTATTGATACTGCATTTTGAATAGCTTCTTTTGTCACTCGAGTGGGATCTACGATACCAGCCTTTTTAAGATCAACCAGTTTGCTTGGGTCATTAACATTTACTCCCTGACCCATCTTAGCATCGATCACTTTAGGTAACCACGCATCAGGATTTATTCCTGCATTTGACATTAAAATTCGAAAAGGTTGCTCCAAAGCACTTTTTAGAATAGTTTTTCCAGCGGCTACTGACCCATCATCAGACGTTGCGGTTGTTACAAAAGCTGAAAGATTGACTAGGGTTACGCCACCTCCTGGCACAATACCTTCGTCAAGTGCAGCCTTAACAGCATGAACGGCGTCATCTACCCGGAATTTCTTCTCTTCAATTTCAGTTTCAGTAGCACCACCAACTTTAATTACTGCCACTTTGCCTTGTAGGGCGGCTCGTCGTTTTTCTAGATTTTCTTTGTCATATTCACTAGTTGCTTGCTTAATTTGTTCGTTTATTTGAGCAATGCGTTGCTTAACTGAATTTGCAGAACCACCACCTTCAATAATGGTGGAATTATCCTTATCGACAATAATTTTACGGGCACTACCAATCATGTCTAGCTCAGCATTATCAAATGTAAAACCACGGTCTTCACTAATGACTGTTCCACCGGTTAGGACGGCAATGTCTTGCAAAATATCACTTCGACGGTCGCCAAAAGCTGGTGCTTTAATAGCTACAGTATTAAATACACCCTTAAGTCGATTAAGTACCAATGTTGCTAGAGCTTCGCCTTCTACATCCTCGGCAATTAACACCAAATCTTTCTTGCCGGCTTGGGCCAGTTTCTCAAGTAATGGTAGAAATTCTTGGATAGAAGTAATTTTCTTGTCAGTAATAACTACTGCAGGTTTATCGTAGACTGCTTCCATACGGCTAGCATCAGTTACCATATAGGGGCTAACAAAACCACGATCCATGGTAAATCCTTCAACAACTTCACTTTCAAGCGTTAGGCTTTGACCTTCTTCGACAGTTACAACACCATCCTTACCAACTTTGTCGATAACATCAGCGATTAAGTTACCGACTTCGCTGTCACCGGCACTAATCGTGGCAACTTCAGCTACTCGTTGCTTATTGCTTTTAATATCTTCACTCATTGTAGCCAACTTGGTTATTACGTCTTGAGAGGCCTGCTCTAAGCCTTTGCGCAGTAACATTGGATTGTGGCCAGCAGCAATTAATTTATTGGCTTCACTTAAAATGTGATAAGTCAAAACAGTCACAGTAGTAGTACCATCACCAGCCATATCATTCATTTTGCTGGCAGCTTGTTTAATAAGCTCAGCTCCAACTTTGTATCCTAGTGTCTCATCATCAACATCAGCAATTTCTACACCCTTAGCAACGGTAACACCATCATGAGTAACAGTTGGACTACCAAAGCTTTTACTAATAACTACGTTGCGTCCTTTAGGTCCTAGAGTAGTTTTAACTGCATTGTATAAAATCTCGGCGCCAGCTAATACGCGGCGGCGGGCATCATCATCATAAAATACTTTTTTAGACATCGAATTCTCCTATTTAATCGTTGCGTAGATGTTTTCTAGCTTTATTAACATATATTCTTTACCATCGATTTTAATATCTTCATTACTATAGCCACCGTATACAATACGGTCGCCAGGCTTTAAATCTTTGACTTCTTTACCAACAGCCATAACTTTGGCGATTTTTGGCTTCTCTTTAGCACCTTCGGGTAAATAAATGCCGCTAGTTGTCTTGGATTGGGCCTCTTCTTGCTGAGCTACTACAAAGTCTGCCAGCGGTTGGATAGGTACTGCCATAATAGTAAAACCTCCTTGATTAGTCTTCATATGTCATTAGCACTTTACATGTGAGAGTGCTAATTATCAGGTTAATACTACCTGAATTTCAAAAGCTCTGTCAAGCCTGCTTTACACGTTTAGCAATCCTAATAAGCGCTTTTGCAGTGTTTGCATCAGCATGGGCCCAAGGTTCGCCATATTTAATTATTTCGTCAGCAATCACGAGACTTTTTGTATCATCAATTACAGTTAATTCACTAGGATGTTCTAGTCTAGCTGGAAATTGGATAATTTCGCTCATTATCTTATGCCGCCACCGTTGACGCCACTAAGTTTAGTGGCCAATTAGCGTCTTTATCAAACTCATCTTGAATTTCATAAGCTAAACCAGTCAAATAGTCACTATCACCATCACTACGAATTTCATCTTCTAGGGACGCAAGATAAGGCTCAATAATAAGCTCCAAACAGGCATTGCGTAATTGCAGAAGGTTCATGTTAGCCAGCATTCCGACCCCAAATATTTTATCTTCTCCGGCTGAATTGGTCTCAAGATTATTATCAAGTATCAAAGATCTGACTAACTTTTCTATGTCTCGCCAAGCTAATGCTGAATTGTCTAAATCATCAGTAGACCTAACTGTTAGATTTTCAGTATCAATTACACCAACAGTACCTTTAACGTTAACTGAGAAATTCTTAATTTGTCCATCGGGATGAAAAACACCATTGGTATGCAATCGCGCTAAAGTACCGGCAATTTCCTTAACCGTAATATTATTACGATGCGCAATTTCTACTTCTCTATTGTCACGAGGTTGTCTACCGACTATCCATTCATCTCTATCTAGGCTTTGCATGTCATTTCGTTTTCGAGTTATAACTACGTAGCCTTTATGATCAGTTGTTGGTATTACGCAAATGGGATCAAAAGTTTCAACTCCAATCTCCTGTAAGATGCGATAGCCGTAAAGTTCTTGAATTGCTTTGTCTGCCTTGCTAAATGGTTTATAAGCTACGCTCATTAAGCTGCCTTCTCTTTTTTTGCTTGGTCGGTAACCAGTCAGTCGTCCAAAACTTACACCGTGAGCCGATCTGCTTCGTTCAATTGTCTTGCCTGGGAAAACTTCATGATGATTAACGCGTTGCAGCTCAGCACTATGTGGTGTACAAATAATTGGTTTTCCGTTTAGCAATGCTTCAAGATGCATATCCATATCAAAATTAGAGCCGCTAAATTCTACACCTTCACTTAGCCGATCCATTGAAAGACCTTCAAGTTTGGCTTCAACTCGTTGTTCAAATGATTGTGGAGTTTGTTCAGCTTCTAAAAGAGACATTAGTCCCCCTTAAGACCATTAAAGAAATGTTCTTGATATTTTTCTTTTAGGAACCATACGGTTTGGCCAGCCAACATTTCATCTGTTACAGGTTGTGCAATCCCAGGTTTTTTCAAGGGCGGTACTGCCGTAAAGTTAATATCATCTTGATTAGCTCGCTCTGGTATACCGATTGTAAGGGCAATATCCTGTACTGCTAAGCCGAATAAACCACTGTCGAGTTTACGAAGCCGATTTATAAACTGGCCTGTACGGAAAGCTTGTCGATTCATGTATTCACCCTCATAGGGGGATTGTCTAAACAACTTAGCTATCATTTGAGATCCCTCAGGTACTTTATAAACTGATACGTCATCATTCAACTTAACAAGCCTCAAAACAGCAGAAGCACCTAATTCTTTGCGTACTAATGATTCACTTTGAATGTCTGAGCCTTCACAGAGGTAGAGGCGACCATCTCTAGTTAAAATATCTAAGCCACGGGGAGGAAAACCTTCAAGTCGGCCGATGTTAAATTGCATATCGGCATGTGAAAAATCATGATAAAGATTACCGGCCACTTTATTAACGTGGTCTAAATGGTGCTCGCTTGATGGATGTAATGCTTCAGCCACAATGCAACTATAGCATATTTTAAGAAGTTACGCAACATGTTTTACTGTTAGTCCTTAGGTTACAATAATGCTTATGTCAAAAGCCATATTGATGTGTTCCCCTCTGTACTTTGATATCGAATACGAGATCAATCCTTGGATGCATACAGATAATCAAGTCCAGCCAGCGGTAGCTCGCCAACAATGGCTTCAACTTAATGGAATTTACGGTCAATTGAACTGGAAAGTCGAGCATATTGAGCCAGTATCAGGTTTGCCCGATATGGTCTTTACTGCCAATGGAGCTTTAGTCATAGATCATAAAGTTGCTCTGCCTACTTTTCGGGCACCGGATCGACAACCGGAAACTGAACTTTTTAAAAAGTGGCTTCAAGACCATGGCTACAGCGAATTCTTGCAGCCTAAATATGACTTTGAGGGCGAGGGTGATGCTTTGGTGTGGAATGATGTTATATTTGCTGGTTACCCCTGGCGTACTGATAAACCAGCCCATACCGAATTAGCAGATTTTTTCGGTAAGAAAGTTATAAGTCTACAGCTGGCCGATGCTCGCTTTTATCATCTTGATACATGTTTGAGTATTGTTGATGATCAAACCGTTACGGTTTGGCCAAAGGCTTTTACAGCAGAATCACTCAAAATAATTCACTCAACAGTTCCAAATGTGATTGAGGCAAGCGATGATGATGCATTGGTATATGGTCTAAATGCTATGAGTGATGGCAAGAATATAGTACTAAGCGACAAAGCTACAGGTCTACAAGAAATATATCGTCAAAAAGGTATGACAGTTTTTCCAACCCCTATAAGCGAATTTCAAAAGTCCGGTGGTGGTGTCAAATGTTTGACGCTTGAGCTAAGAAGTTAGTTTTTATTTTTTCGAATTTTGAGTGCGCTGTGAGCAGTAGCAATTTCATCCCAGGGGTGTTCACCATCGGCATGTTCAATGGTTTTTTCATGTCCCTTGCCGAGCAGAAGTACAGTATCATCTAGCTTTGCACGGTTGACTGCAAATAGAATGGCCTCAGTACGATCATGGACCAAAAATAAATCTTTGCCACGGATTTTGCCGTTTTCTTCAACAGCTTTGGCTATAGCTTCCATAATAACTTGGCCATTTTCTTGGCGGTCGTCTTCTTCGCATACTATTACCTCATCAGCGAATTTACCGGCTAGTTGACCTTGCAATGCCCGCTTGGTTTTATCTCCTCCACCCAGCGAACCAAATAGCACTATTAACTTGCCTTTGACGTTGGACCGCATATCTTTAAATAGCTTCTCGAAACTATCTGGCGTGTGAGCGTAGTCAACGATAACAGTAAAGTTTTGGCCTTCGTCAATTCGGGTCATGCGACCTTCAACACTTTTTAGTGCGGCTATTCCCTTTTCAATTTGCTGTTTAGTGAGTCCTAGCGTTCGTCCTACGCAAAGTGCTGCTAATGAATTATCTACGTTAAAACTACCTGGTAGATTACATGTAATATTATAAATTTCGTTTGTCAGTTTTACTTGGTATTCGATTTTATTTGACGAAGAATTAATGTTTGTTGCTCTAACATCTCCACTTTTAACCCCGTAAAACACCGGGTTTTTAATATCACTAGCGAATAATTTTGCACTTGGATCATCGGCATTAATAATTCCAGTCCGTAGTCCCTTTTTGTTTGCATTAGTCATCTTAAACATTTTACGTTTAGCATCTCTATAGCGTTCAAATGTGCCATGATAGCCCAGATGTTCATGCGTTACGTTTGTCATTACTGCCAGGCTATATGGCACACCCCACATTCGATTCTGAGCCAGACCGTGACTAGTGGTTTCTAGAACCAACCATTCTACACCCTGACGCTTCATCCATTTGAGACGCTTCATTAGTTCCGGTACGGTAACATTGGTCATGTGATGAATTTGTGGCTTTATGTTGTCTCCTGCCCCGTAAGCTACCGTTGTCATGAGACCTACTTTATATCCGGCCTCGTGTAGCATACGGTGAATCATGAAACAGGTGGAGGTTTTGCCATTAGTTCCAGTTACTCCAATAACTTTGAAGTTTTGAGCTGGAAAAACATTTACAGTATTTAGTAGTACTGCTTCAGTTAAATGACCATAGGGCTCTATAGCCGGAAATATACCTTTCGGTATAAGCTTCTTAACATTCGTTCGAAAACCCATTGTCTCAAGTATACTAGAACCGCGTGAGAATTTTAGGGATAGAAACAAGTTGTGATGAAACGGCAGCAGCTGTTGTTGAAATCGACAGCCAACTGCAATGTACTCTACTTAGTAATATAGTAGCTTCCTCTATGGATTTGCACATAAAGTTCGGTGGAGTGGTGCCAGAAATTGCCGCACGAAGCCAAATTGAATCTATTATCCCAGTTACACAGTCATCACTTGACCAAGCCAAGCTAGATTGGGGGGATATAGACGGAATTGCCGTAACTTATGGTGCCGGATTGGGTGGAAGCCTTCTAGTTGGAGTTTTAACAGCTCGCACATTAGCGATTATTAAAGATAAACCACTCTACGGCGTAAATCATGTTGAGGGGCATGTATATGCGAATTTTTTAACTAAGACTTCCCTGCCCGGCTATTCTCTACCAAAACAACAGCCAAAGTTTCCGATGCTGGCACTTATTGTCAGCGGTGGACATAGTCAATTGGTTCTCTTTCAAGATCACTTTAATTACACCTTATTGGGGCAAACTCATGACGATGCCATAGGAGAAGCTTTTGACAAAGTAGCCAAAGTATTAGGATTGCCCTACCCCGGCGGCCCATCAATCGGCCAAAAAGCTCTACAAGGCGATCCGCATAAATACCAGCTACCGAAAGCAAAAACACCTGGCAAGTACGATTTTAGTTTTTCCGGCCCAAAAACAGCCGTTTTGAGGCTGGCTCAACAATTATGCGGTAAAAGTTACGACTTTCCCTCTTTCAAGCTTGCAGAGCTACTAAATGAGGCTCAGAAGGCCGATATTTCATCTAGTTTTCAGTATGTTGCAATTGAAACGGTAGTCGACAAGACATTACAGGCATATGATGAATTTCATCCTGCTTCAGTTGTAATTGCAGGTGGTGTAGCCGCTAGTTTTGAGCTAAGACGGCAACTTACTGACCGCCTACCCTTGCCGATTGCCTACACCGACACCCGACTTTGCACAGATAATGGTGCTATGATTGCTAGCTTAGGCTGTTTTAAGGCAAAGCTTGATCAACCCCTGGCTGACCCCTATAAACTAGACATTATGCCTAATTTATCTATGTAATATATTATACTTATTGTCAATATTGCAATCCTTATGCTTTGTGGCGTATGCTGGCTACGAAAACAAAC
>CAZZAE010000012.1:0-24149 GCA_964652125.1 uncultured Candidatus Saccharibacteria bacterium | reverse complement strand
TGTTTATTAACGGTGTGTTAGGTACAATCCTAAAACACCAAGAAAGCAAATCTTCAATTAACCCAAGTGAAGAATCCAATACGAAACCAAGTCGGAAGAAGGTTAAAAAATGAAGCGACCAAAACCAATCCAAGGTTTTAAAAAATTCGTACATCGCCGACCGGCAATTAACGAAGTTGTCCGCGAGCCAACCGCTGGTGGTATAATTTTTCGCCGTGGCAAGGATAAAGGAATCGAAATACTTCTAATCCAAGATGCCAAAAATCGCTGGACTATACCGAAGGGTCATATCGAAGAAGGTGAATCAGCCAAAGAAACAGCAGAGCGTGAAATTGGTGAAGAGACAGGGCTGATGGAGATTAAAGTTCTTAATTGGCTGGGTAAAATTAACTTTCGCTACCGTAGGCAACAAAGTTTAGTCCTAATGACAACGGAAATATTTTTGGTCCAGGCCATGGGCGATACTAATAAACTACAGTCTGAAGATTGGATGAATGGCATAAAATGGTTTAGTGCCAACGAAGCTCTTGATAAAATAGAGTACGAAGATATTGGAAAAATTATACTACTAGGACTCAAGAAAATTAGACATGCAGGACTTTAGTTCATACCAAGCCTTTACTAATGATCAGCTAGGCACTAGTTTTAATAATATTGATTTGTTAGTAACAGCTCTTACGCATCGGTCTTATGTTAATGAACATCGCAGAACCGTACACGAGCACAATGAACGATTAGAATTTCTCGGTGATGCTGTGCTAGAACTGGTGGTAACAGAGTATCTGTATAATCACTTTAAAGACCCTGAAGGCGTTCTCACAAACTGGCGCAGTGCATTAGTCAGAACCGAAAGTATTAGTGCTGCAGCCACTCGTTTTAACTTTGAGCCACTGCTGCGTCTAAGCCGAGGTGAACGTCGGGGTACGGATCGTGCCCGCAGCCAAATCTTAGCTAATGCCTATGAAGCTGTGGTAGGAGCCATTTATCTCGACCAGGGCTATGATGCCGCCGGGCAATTTATAGAGAAAAGCTTAATAGTCACTTTCAAAGACATCTTAAAAAGTGGTTCCTGGATGGATCCCAAGTCTATTTTGCAGGAGCTAATCCAAAGCCAAGAAGGTTTCACACCCGTTTATAAAGTGCTCAGTGAGGAAGGACCTGATCACGACAAGATTTTCACTATCGCTGTAGTGGTTAATGGAAAAACTGAAGGACAGGGTACTGGTCCGAGCAAGCAAGCCGCCCAAGTCGCCGCAGCCGAAGCTGCTCTAAAAACATACCAAAAGAAAAACTAAATAGACACTCTAAATAAAAAACCAGAACACTTTCTCTATTATAATAATCCAGCTTCTTCTAATTCTTTTGCTTGTTTGTAAACTAATCTTGCTTGTTCCTCGGTAAAGAATTCTGAAAGCTCTCTAATATTACCTTTGTCGTCCATTGCTGCCACCCAACAAATGCTAGTCTCTTCCCAACCATCTTCCTCGCTACCTGATACACCAATTAAAGCTTCTCTAGTAATTGGATTCACTTTTTCTAATAAATATCCACTATATTCCGGATATTCAACGTACCAACGCCTATCGACTTTTACCGCTAGCGGAGTTTCTGAGCGGGCTAGAGAACTCCTAATAATCTGACCAGGATGACTTGGGTCAATCTCAGAATTGTCCAATTGTTTAATATAGGCGGCAAAAATTCCAGATTCTAAGTCCTGTTTAAAATGTTGGAGTAATAAGGTTTTAGCCTCACGAGTTCTCCACTTATTAATAGCTTCTGGATTATCAATCGATTCTGTCATAGTACATATTATATCATATATAACTAAAAAAGACAATATAAGGAGGCATAATACTATGGCCAGGTTGACATAAGGGGTAGTTATCTGTAAAATTACCAAGACTATATTTATAAACGTAAAGGTTTAAAGAGAGTCGTTTTTAAGTTAAATGTTAGCTATTCGCATGCAACGAATCGGCCGCCGTGGCCACGCCCAGTTTAGGGTTGTTGTTCAAGATTCCCGCCAATCACCCAAAAGTGGTAAATTCGTAGCACTTCTTGGCAGCTACGACCCACATACTAAGACCACTAGTTTAGTAAAAGATAAGGCCCAAACATATTTGGATCACGGGGCCCAACCATCAGACAGAGTCGCCCTATTATTTAAAAGCGAAGGCGTAAAATTACCCAAATGGGTAACAGTGCCGGATAAGAAGTCAGGCAAAATAAAAAACCAGGAAAAATTACGTAAAAATCGAAGTGAGGAAGCACCAGAACCAGCTGCTAAAGCAGAAGAAGCCGCAGAGGCAACCACAGCTGAAGCTGAGCCAGTATCAGAGCAAAAGGAAGCTGAAGCTCCAACTGACTCAGAAGCTAGCACAGAATCTAGCTCAACCGATGAGCTTACTGAGCCAACTGATGCAGTCAAAGCTGTAGAATCTCCGGCAGACGAATCTGTCAGTGAAGAATCTGCCACCGAAGCACCAGAACCAGAGACTGATAAACCAGCTAAAGAATAAAATTGGCTGCACAAAATAGTATTTGATATAATAAGATTACAGAACTTGTAAAGGGAGTGACTGAACATGGCAAGCAGTATAGATCAGCAATTTGTAGAGTTTGTAGTTAAATCATTAGTCTCCAAACCAGAGGCTGTAAAAATAGAACGACGCATAGACGAAAAAGGTGTCTTGCTCGAATTGACTGTAGATCCAGAAGATCTAGGTCGAGTTATTGGAAAACGCGGTGCTACCGCCCAAAGTTTGCGTACCTTACTTCGAGCCCTGGGCACTAAGAATGATGCTCGTTATAACCTCAAAATAGTTGACAACGGTGAACCACGCGAACGCCGACCTCGAGATTACGATGAACACCGTGACCAAGACAATGACCATCCAGCTAGTGATGCCAGCCAAGAACCTCGTGAAGATCAACCCAGTGAAAGCGCGCCACTTGAATCCGAATCAAACGAACCTACCCAGGAATCAGCAGATCATGTTTCTGAAGAACCAATGCCAGAGGAAAAAGCTGAAGAGGCTGAAGACACAACTGAAGATGACCATGACAGCATGATCAGCAAAACCCGCCAAGAACTAAAAGAATTTGACGATCTGGAAGTCTAGTCACTTCTGGCCCATACGACTCCTAACACTTGAAATAGATCTGGATTCAAAGTATAATTTCCATTGGTCTATAAAGACGAACGTTCAAATATAAACATTTGCGAGAAAGCTCTGCGAGCCATCAAAGATGGGAGCTTTATGTGACAGAATTATCCCGGAAATCGGGATATTTTTGTTTGTGATATAATAAAAACGATGAAAATTCAAATTATTACTCTATTTCCTGACATGTTTACAGGGGTGCTTAACACCAGCATGCTTTACAAGGCTCAAGATCGCAAAATCGTTGAGGTAAGTTATATCAACCTACGGGATTTTGGTTTAGGATCCAGAAAACAAGTCGATGATACGCCTTATGGTGGTGGTGATGGCATGCTACTCATGCCCAAACCAATAATGTTGGCAATTGAAAAGGCCAAGGAAAATGATCCAAAAGCTCTAGTCATATTACCAACGCCTCGTGGACAACTATACAAACAATCTGAAGCCAAAAAACTAGCCAAAACATCTAGGGGTATAATTTTAGTTTGCCCGCGATATGAGGGCTATGATGAGCGTGTTTCCAAGGTTGTTGATTAGCAGTACTGTATTGGCAATTACGTGCTAACCGGCGGCGAATTACCGGCTATGGTGATAATAGATAGCATTATTCGCTTACTTCCTGGCGTACTAGGTGGTGAGAACTCAGCTGAAATTGAATCATTCCAAGACGACGACAAAAACATTGAATATCCTCAGTACACTCGACCGGAAGAATTAAAGGGTATGAAAGTTCCTGGGGTGCTGCTTAGTGGTAATCACGGGGAAATTGGCAAATGGCGAGCCAACCAATCTAGAGTTGATAAAATATAGCAACTGTGTTATAATATCATTCATGAATGAAGGTAATGGTTTTGAACACGGTGAAGATATTCCAAGGCAACCAGAACTGGATATAGTTCCTAATCGTGTCAAACATAACTATGGACAAGAATATGCTCAAGCCAGAGCTGGCGATATTATTGAAGCCAGTTTACGTCTTGACTTGAATGCTGAATTTGCACCAATCTTTGCTCAATATTTTACCGATTTATATCTCATTGAAGTTGAACGAAAGAACCCACCAACTGATGGTATTATGGTGGACTTTCGAAAATTAAGAGTAGGTGAAGAAATGCCTTGGTCCCGCACTTTATCTGTGGATGCAGATGAATTATCTAAACGGATTAATGAAATAAGAAATTTATTAAATCTTGACATAACTAGTACTGAGGAAGTACAAGCTAAAAAAGAAGCCACTATCTTGCCCCTGGTCAGCCGGATTCTTATTGATGATATGGATGATGAAATGTTTCGCCCGGCAGTAGGCGTTTTAATAGAAAACGATTCTCCACTGTTACCTAAGAATGCTGCTACACAGTTAACTCCTGAGGCTAGAAATAATCTAAGTAAATTAATGTTTATCGCTTTTGACTGGATTATGTTTGAACAATCAATGGTAGTGCTAAGTGAATCATATTATATGCGTAACACCTATGGAAAATACTTCCCAGATGTCAATGTCCGAAGAGTTGGTAGGGGTCAATTTGCTATGAGTGCGGCTTATCTAGCCAGTCGCTATTCCAAGGATAAGGCTCCAACTGTTAAGGAAGATTTGACCAACTTGATGCAAGGCTTTGGCCTAATGATGGTAGGAAATAGCTTGATGCAACACGATCTAGTAGAAAACCCTAAGAGAATCGAATGGGCCATAACACAGTTAAAGAACAATCGCCCGAATGCTTTTTCAGATGAGGAAATTGCGGCTCATTTCCAAAGTCTAGTTCCAAAACCAGACGTTCTTAGTGGTTATGAGGAATTATCTAATTTGTTTTATGATCGACAGCTTGACGATGAGCTTGGTGATGAACCTGATCTTGCTCTGGAATAGTATCTGTATATTCTAATTTCTATTTAGCTAAGTTTTGCGGTTGTCCGGTAATAAAAGCCCGGATATTCTCGACTGTTACCTGATTGATTCGATCAATAGCCTCTCTAGTATTAAAAGCGTTGTGACTAGTTATTATTACATTAGGCTGGTCTTTAAGAACGTTAATCTCCATGCTATGCATTAACAAATTAGCTTCAACTTGGTCAGCTCTCAGTAGAGCTAGCTCTTCAAGTGGACTAATTAGCTGTTCGCTTTCTATCACGTCCAAAGCCACTCCGGCTAGTTTGCCGCCGCCAACTTGTTCTACCAAAGCTTTAGTATCGATTAATTCGCCACGGGCAGTATTAATTAAGATTGACGATGGCTTAATAAGGGCTAGGCGTTCAGCATTAATTAGATGATGATTTTCTGGAGTATAGGGGACATGAAGGCTTATGACGTCAGCCTGAGACAATACTTCTTCGAGTGATTTATACTCAAAGCCAATTTCAGTTGCTGCTGGTAGATTAGGGAAAGGGTCAAAGGCGATAACTGACATGCCAAAACCCTTAGCCAATCGAGCGGTATTACGGCCAATGCGACCGGCGCCAATTACACCAAACGTTTTGCCAAATAAATCGACACCTTTTAGAGCATCATGACTGCGACTGCCATTATGGGCGGCTTCAATAGCTGCTGGCAGTTTGCGAGTTAATGACAAAAGTAAACCAAAAGCATATTCGGCTACCGTATGTTCACCATACGTTGGTACTGTACTTATAATAATATTACGCTCCCCGGCAGCGGCTGTATCAATATGATCTACTCCTGTTGAGCGCGCGGCAATCATTCGCAAGTTAGGAAAACTATTAATTAGCTCACGACTAACATGACTACTTACAAATACTGAAACAATTTCCGCGTCAGGATTAATATTAGCTGTGTTTAGAGCATCGCTATAAAAACTTACGGTTTGACTTCCGGCAGCTTGGCGAAAAAAGGCTTCATCGGTTGGTGTGGCATCGTAAAAAGCAATATTTGCCATAATGCTTAAGTATGTCATAGAGCTGACAGAATTGTCTAATTTCCCAGCTGATTAATTCTAATTACACCTTTTCAATTTTGCCACAGGCTAGTCTTGGACCACCGCTATATCCAGATCCAGATTCACCTGGTTTATATGGGTCTGGGTTAGCGTGGACCATAAGTGAGGTACCTTCTTCTGGTTGAAGTATTGACACGGGACCATCCGACAAAGTTACTCGAGTTGTTATAGCTTCGAGCTCGCCCTTACCGTTATTATCAACAGTAATACTTGGCAAGTCGCCGGCGTGATAGCCATGATTAGCATCTGGGTCGCTATTACCAAACGGACCTGGATCAAAATGTCCACCTGCGCACTTGAAACCGTCGCATTCACAATCTCCTTTTTCGTGAATATGAACCGCGTGTTTCCCTGCTTTTAGCGTAGCAGGATCACCACTTAGCTTGAGGTGTACATGGACGTATTTCCAACCGTCAACGTCGTATTCACTAAATTCGGCCACGCCCGATATGTCCGGTCCCATAACTCGAGCCCGAGCCCGGGCTGTAAGTTTTTTATTATTAGCTAATAAATCAACCTTCATGGTCGTCCCTTCTGGTGTTCGTATAACCTGCTATCAAGGCGCCACCAAAACCAGTGCCCGAGACAAAAATGATGACGTGCTGAATGGCATGATGAAATGTTGAAGCCTCCGCCCAAGCTGATAGGGGAAATATACCAATTAGGGTTGTTATTGCCGCCAATCCTAGCACCAAGCCAATTACTAATTTATATTTGTTTAGCTTTTTGGTTTGAGCAATAAAACTTTTTTGATTTGTAAATACCATATCTACTACCTCCTTAATACTTTATTTTAACATTAGGGTATAGTCTTAACTCAGTCAGGTTAGACGCCATGATTAACTCTCATCATATAGACAATCATTGATTACTGATATAATAGAGACGCCAATAATGGGGTTTTGGGCAGAGTATACGCCTATTTATGTTAAAAATTGCCTTAGTCGCGCCTTTTGAAGAGCCAGTCCCTCCAAAAACTTACGGAGGTACTGAGCGTGTAGTCTGGAATCTAGCCAGAGAGTTAGTTAAACTCGGCCACGACGTAACTCTTTTTGCGAGCAAAGATTCAAAAACAACAGCCAAGTTGGTGCCTTGTGTTGACAGGGCAATTAGAGTTTTGCCAGAAGCCAAAACTCCAAGTATTCGCCAAGGACTTCATCTTTTAGGGCTTGGTCGTGCCTTGGCACACATTAATAAATCTAACTTTGATGTTGTCCACAACCACTTCGGCTGGCCATTCTTAATGTTTTCAGATCTTATTAAATCTCCACTTATAACTACATTGCACGGCTCACTGGCTGAGCCTACTGAAAACTATATGCATAATCTTTCGAAAGATACTCCATTCGTAAGTATCAGCAATGCCCAACGTCTACCAGCACAAGATCTAAATTACGTTGCTACGATTTATAACGGCATCGATCCTAGCCGTTTTTCCTACAGCGATAAACCCAAAGATTACCTAGTATTTTTAGGTCGCATTCATCCTCAAAAGGGACCTGTCCAAGCCATTGAGATTGCTAAAAAAACAAACCGTAAACTTATTATAGCTGCCAAAATTGATCCACTGGAACAAGACTATTTTGACCAGGACGTCAAACCACTAATTGACGGGAAACAAATAAAATTTATTGGAGAAGTCGAACACGAGCAAAAGGTCAAATTACTTAAAAATGCCTATGCCATGGTTTCACCTATTCAATGGGATGAACCGTTTGGTATTACTAACATTGAAGCTATGGTCTGCGGTACGCCAGTGATAAGCATGAGCCGCGGTTCAATTCCGGAAATACTAATTGACGGACAAACCGGTTATTTGTGCCACACAATTGCGGAGATGATTAAACGTGTTGGAGAAATTGATAAAATTAATCGCCTAGATTGCCGCAGACACGTTGAGGAAAACTTTACGGCTGAATTAATGGCCAAAGACTATCTGAATACCTACGAACAAGTTATGCATAAATCCAGACGTTTGCGCTAAGGCGCTAATGGTATAGGATTAACTCAATGGATATTAGTCCTTCTCAATGGTTAAGCATGCCTCGAACCGAGCGTCAACGACTGATAAAGGAGTTAGAGGCGGGACAGGCAGAATTTGATTATATAAACCTGGTGAATGCCGGCAAACTAGGTGTTAATGCCAGCTTAGGACTACATTTTGATACTGCTATCTTTGGACGAGACTCTCTACAAGTGGCAGAGGATTTACTTGATTCACATCAAAACCTAGCTCGAACTATTATCCACTCACTAGCTAGTTTGCAAGGTGTTAAATATGATCCGACCAGCGAAGAAGAGCCGGGGAAAATACATCACGAATATAGAGCTAAAATATTTAACGATCAACCGATCCCGGAAATATCCCTCAATTTAATGCGCAGACTTCAACAAACATGGGGAGGCGTTAATACAGATTCCATGCGCTACTATGGCAGTTATGATGCCACGCCGCTATATATCAGGCTTGTTGGAAGTTATATTCAACGTTATGGACATGGATTTCTAAATGAAATATATAACGGTTTAGACGGTGAGAAAAGAATTGCCGACAGTCTAAGAGCGGCAACGCTATGGTTAATAAATAAGATAGTTTCCTCGCCATGGATTTTACTCGAATATAAACGTTTGAATTGGGAGTCAGGGATAAAAAATCAGGTCTGGAAAGATTCTGATACATCATATCTACACCTAGATGGTTCTGTCGCAAATCACGATAGTGGAATCGCTTCTGCTGAACTTCAAGGATATGCTTACGATGCCTTGTTAATAGCCTGCCAATACGTAGCTCGGAATGATAAGGAAAGAAAAGATTGGCATGAATTGGCCGTCCAACTTCAACAGCAAACTATAGAAAGACTTTGGATGGAAGAGACTAAGTTTTTTGCCCAAGGATTAGACAGAAGTCCGCAAGGTCATACTAGAAAAATACAAAGCCTAACCTCAAATGGAGGGTTATTACTCGATAGTAATTTGCTCAATGATCTATCACCAGATAAACGCCAAACCTATGTAAATGGAATTGTTGCAACTATAACTAGTAGTGAATTCATTACACCAGTTGGTATTCGATCACGTGCCTTGAGATATAAGCAAATGCCAGGATTTATAGATTACCATGGTAGCTATACCGTCTGGCCAAAAGAAACTTATGCCATCGCCCGTGGACTAAGACGATTTGGCGAAGATAAACAGGCCGCTATTTTGGAGGCAAATATATTAGACGGAGTCATGCAAGCTGGTGAATTTTATGAATTTTTCTATGTTAATGATACGGGCAATGTTTGGTATGACCGCGAAGTTGCAGTACAGCATTTTAAAGACATTGGACTTGGAAAAAATATTGCTACACCTGAATCGGGTCAGGCTTGGACCATATCAGCTGTTATTAGTATTTTGCGCCGTCGTAAAACCATGCCAAATCAAAAATAGATTTGCCTTGTTTTAATTTAAGCTGGTAGTCATAATTCCATTATGAAGGTGTCGTCTAAGGACTCTCGTTCTAACCAGTTGAAAAGTAAAAAGGTTAATGTTCACACAAACTTAGTGTGTATATTGGACGCTGGCGCTCAATACGGTGGTCTGATTGACCGTAATATTCGTGAACTTGGTATCAGGACTAAACTGCTGCCGCTGGAGACACCAGCCAACAAACTATCAGATTTTGACGCTATCGTAATTTCAGGTGGTCCTAGTAGTGTAAATGAACCTGGTTCACCTGATTGTGACCCAAATATTTTCTCACTTAAAAAACCAATTTTAGGAATTTGTTATGGTCTTCAACTTCTAGCAAAGCACCGCGGTGGACTGGTTGGAACCACTAATTTACGTGAAGACGGTCCAATGTCCACTAATTTTTTTGGATCATCCAAGTTGTTTGTCGACTTGGAAAACAAAGATCAAAAAGTCTTAATGAGCCATGGGGATTGTGTAGTTAAGTTGCCAATTGGTTTTAGTGTAGTTGGTCAGCATGGTCAATTGATCTCAGCAATTGAGGATTCAAAAAATAGGATTTGGGGAACACAGTTTCACCCAGAAGTATTTCAAACTAAGGCTGGCAAGAAAATATTTGAAAACTTTTTATTTGGCATTACTGGGTTGAAAGCAGACTATAGCCCCCACGACCAGGAGCAAGAAGCAATCAATTATATTCGTGAATACGTTGGTGAGCGCGAAGTAACCTTATTTTTAAGCGGCGGCGTTGATTCAACTGTGCTAGCTGCGTTAGCCGCTAAGTGCCTAGATAAATCGCGGCTTCATGCTTTCCATGTAGACACAGGCTTTATGCGTGCCCAAGAGAGTAGGGAAGTTATTTTAGCTCTTGAGCGGCTTGGAATTAAAGTCGAACTACTTAATAAAGCAAAGCTTTTTTACAATGCTACAACTTTTATAGACGGCAAAAAAACACCACCTTTGAATGAAGTAGTTGATCCTCAGCTAAAACGAAAAATTATTGGCGATTCCTTTGCAGCTGTACACGATGATTTAATTATTAGTCGCGGTCTGGCTGACAATACAGTTTTAGCCCAAGGTTCACTGCGACCTGATTTAATTGAAAGTGGCTCAATTATGGCAAGCACTAAAGCTGATACTATTAAGACTCACCATAACGATACTCAAGCAGTCAGACTACTAAGAGATAAGGGTCGAGTAGTTGAACCATTGCAAGAGTTATATAAAGATCAAGTTAGACAGTTAGGCCGTCGTCTTGGCTTGCCATCACATATTGTTGATCGCCATCCATTTCCTGGTCCCGGCTTAGCGATTAGGATTATCTGTGCCCGTGAGCCATACCGACTTCCAAACCACGCAGCTATTCAAAAAGATCTAGACCAATATTTAATTAAACAAGGATTTCTAGACCACAAAGCCTATTTACTACCCATTAGAACGGTCGGTGTGCAAGGGGACGGTCGAAGTTATAAGTATCTAGTGGGCATAATTGGCAAACCTGATTGGCCAAGGTTAATAGATTTAGCTAATAGGTTACCTGGTAGCATTCATGAAATTAACCGGGTCTGCTATGTCTTTGGCAAGGTAAACACCAAACAATTAGACATAACACCAACACTACTTACTACTGAATGTATAAATCAGGTACGTCGTGCTGACGAAGTTGTAAACCAGATTTTACATGAACATAATTTAATGAGTGCTATTAGCCAAATGCCGGTAGTCTTATTTCCAGTTAATTTTGGCAACGAGGGACAAAGGGCTATTGCTCTGAGGCCTTTTATAACCCCGGACTTCATGACTGGTCTTGCGGCTCAGCCCGGCCGAGATATACCGACAGCAGTTTTGAACGAAATAGTTGAGGCCATTACTACTAAAGTTAAAGGTATTAGCCGAGTAGTTTATGATTTATCCAGCAAACCGCCTGGTACGACTGAGTGGGAATAATACCTGTGATGGTTAAGCAAATCTGCTATATTAAAGGGTTATATGACAAAATATAAACAGACCAAACGGACACGAGTTTATAGATGGCTTGCTGACTTTGTCTCTTCAGGTCGGTTTTTTACTGCCACCTTATTTTTCTTTATAGTAGAGTCAACCTGGGTAGCTGTTTCAGCTGTTTATCCGGGTGCTTTTGATGAAGATACGCACACAGGGATTATTAAGTTTTTTTCATCTCATCCTAATCCCTTTTTTAGCCATCAACCGGACTATTTAAATCAGTTTGGCCCAGTCGTCCACAACCCGTCCTATCTCTATCACTTTTTAATGAGTTTTCCTTGGCGGATAATTACATCATTAACTGATAATTTTACTATTCAGATAATTACCATGCGACTTATTAACATATCTTTATTTGCACTAGGGTTAATTATTTTTAGAGGAGTACTTCTCAAAGTTACCAAAAGCCAGACACTTGTTAACATCGCATTGTTGTTAGTTGTTTTGACACCGTTAGTAGTGCAATTAGCTGCTCAAATAAATTACGACAATATGTTATTTGTTTTAATTGCGGTTAATCTGCTTCTAGTTATTGAACTGGTACAGCATTTGGATAAGGGCAGATTTGATTTAATTCGTTTTAGTTTGTTTATCGGTTTTAGTTTGCTAGCCTCACTTGTAAAATCGTCTTTTCTGCCACTTTTAGTTGGCATGATTATATATTTATTTTGGCACCTATTTAAATCTTTTAAAAGTAATCGAACCAAGCTTATCAAAGACATCAAGAGTGAATATCTAGGCTTGAGTCTGACTAAAAAAGCTTTAATTATATTATTTGTTGCTCTGAGTTTCGGTCTTTTTTTTGAACGCTATGGAATGGACATATGGAGATATCACTCACCCCAACCCAGTTGTGTGCAAGTGTTGGGTCGGACCAGTTGTCAAAACTTTAGTATTTATCAACGAGAAATTAATTATGCAGCTACTAAACCAGCGGTTATCAACAAAAACCCCATTCGCTTTACCTACTTATGGCTTAAGCACATGGAGTTTAATCTCATGATGGTCATCAATGGCAAGGATCAAGCTTATGCGACAGGTCTGCCCTTACCATTGCCAAATATAGCTATAATTGTCCTCGCAACAGGTGGAATAATTTTAGTTGTACTTTTTTGGAGACAACTTTTCAAGCATCCACACATAAAACTATTTGCCATCAGTATGTTTTTCTACTTAGCTTTACTTTACGTGACTAATTACTCCAGTTATTTAAACACTGGGCGTCGGGTAGCAGTTCAAGGTCGCTACTTGGTACCGCTTTTGCCTATGCTATATCTGATATTTCTACAAGCTTATAAGTATTTACTACAGCAATGGCCCAAACTTCAAATGACAGCTGCATCGATCTTAGTATTTTGCCTTTTGGCTGGGGGCGGAGTAATTACATTTATAGTTCACAGTGATAGTAGCTGGTATTGGCAAGGTAACCAAGCAGCCATAAACCTAAACCATAACGCCCAGAACATTCTGAGACCAATAATTCCAGGATCGCACTTTACACCTTACTATCAAAGCAGTTTAGACTTTTAACTTTACTTGATTCCACTTATGCTTGCTGAGCTATTTGATTATTTCAAAAAAATAAAAATTTGGTAAAAAAGTGGACAAACCTTTGTATGAGAATTGACAGGGGAGAGTTTTCTTGGGATATTTATAGCATAAGTAATTTAGGATAAATATAAAATGGACCCATCTTTCAATCCCAGACCCAACCCAAATTTCAACCCGAATCCTAACCCTGTGCCTAGTGTGAATAACAATCCACTACCGCCACAAACACCTTATACACCTCCTCCAACACCGGCTACGCCATCAATGCCAAGTACAATTCCAACCCCGCCACCGAATTTTACCCCCAGTCCTCTTAATAATGTTCCACCAGGGAATATGCCGAGCACGAAGAAAAAAAGCCATAAATTAATGATGTGGCTAACATTTCTAATACTTCTTGCAATTGCACTCGTGGGAGGTTATTTAAAATACAAGAACTTTCATAAAGCTCAACCGGTTGCTCAAACAGCCATTGTAAAACACGATGTTTCGTTAATTCGATTTGCTACGTCCAATGGACCTGTAAACGTTTTTTATCCCTCAAAAGACATTATTAATGCTGGGGGTATGCAACTCGTCAATGATCAAATCTACGAAGGTTTAGTTGGTTGGCAAGGTGGTACTAAATTAATACCTCAGCTAGCAACGGGTTGGGCCAACCCAGATGATTCTACTTGGGTCTTCACTTTACGCCAAGGTGTTAAATTTCATACTGGAAGGACCTTAGCGGCTGCGGATGTAAAGTATAGCTTGGATAAATTTAAAGATGTTGTATTTGGTGGGGCTTACGGATCTACTATTAAAGCTGTTACGATCGTTTCTCCCAATCAAGTTAAAATAACCACTAAAGGTCCAGATCCACTTTTGCTTAATCGATTGGCCAATCTTGCGATAATTGATTCCAAGGCCACAAATCCGGTTGATCCAGCAAATGGTACAGGACCATACATTCTTAAACCCAATACCGACCCCGTCAAGGATAAAGTAACTGATCTAGTAGCTTTTGATGGCTATTGGGGGGGACATGTCTATACTAGAGAATTGCAATTCAGTCAGATAATTAAAGAGTCTGATCAAGTGGCTGCCCTCAAGAGTAAACAGATCGATATATTCGATACTGTATTTGATTTAGCAAGTATTAAAGAGCTAAAAGCTGCAAATATCTCAGTAAATTCACAACCTGGACTGCCTGTTGGTGCAATTTACTTTAATACACTTAAAAGTGGATCGCCACTAGGTAATCTCAAAGTTAGACAGGCCCTTAATATTGGAATTGATCGGAGTGCACTCATTACAGCAGCCGGCCTAAGCGCTAAACCTATTGGTCAGTATATGGTGTCTGTAATACCCGGATTTGTCCCAACAATAACGGCACCGATACAAAATATTAATGCTGCGAAGGATCTGATTACCAAATCTGGAATAAAAAATCCAACTCTTACATTAAGCTTTGGCACAAGTAGTGCCAATCAAGCTCTACTGGCTGAATTTAAGAAAGAGTGTGCGGCTATTGGGGTAACAATAAACCTGGACCCAATAGAGAATCTAGACACGCTAATTAATAAATTTGTAGGTGGTAAGACAGACATGTTCTTTGCTAGCAATTCCAGCTCATTATTTGATGGAAGTGATATTTTATCAGTCTTTAAAACTCCGGGAGTTTACGATAATACAAAAGCAGATAAACTCTTAGCTCAAGCCAGCCAAACACTGGATGGATCAAAGCGACTTGTTTTCTTGCAACAAGCCGCGATTGCCTTGAACGATGACGTTGCTGGCCTACCCATTTACAGTCGGTCAGACTATTACGCACAAACCAATAATTCCTATAAAATCACTTCTGAGATTCCCAGCTCTGAAGCCGGAGCCTATTTCTGGAAAGTCTACCAATAAGGGTAGACCATGAAAAGGTGGGGACTACGACTTAAATTCGCAGTAGTAATCGTAGTGCTCCTGGCTCTAATTTTTGGAGCTATGGCGGTAATACTTATTCGTCAAGATTCTAAGAATCTTCGCAACGACTTAAACACTAAATCTAAATTATTTGCCTCCCTCGCCACTTCTCCAATTGGTAATAGTTTTCTAACCTATCAAGATTCTGGACAAATAAAAATAACACAACAAATTCAAAGCTTTACAGATCTAAACCCAGAAATTTCAAATGTGGCTGTGGTAGATACAGCTGGTAAACTAGCCTTTAACCAACACAATCAACAAAATGTTCAAATCAGTGCCCAAGACGCCGGATCATTTGAGCCGGTATACTATAAAAGTAGCAGTGGAATTATCCAACGAATTATTGTTCCGTTGATAGAGGATAACGGTTCACATCGATTTAACTTGGTTTATTTTGTATCCAGTGCTGCAGTTGAGGCAACAGTTCATAGCACAGAAATGTCTATACTATGGTTTTCTATTCTTGGCTTGCTAATTAGTATAGTCCTGACATATCTACTTACATCTCGTTTATTCGTTGTACCGATTCAAAAAGTTAGTGCTCAGGCTCTGGCCATAAGCCTGGGTAATTTTAACCAGGAAATTAATGCTAAAAGCCGTGATGAAGTCGGAGACTTGGCTAAAGCTGTTAATGCCATGGCCGAATCTCTAAAAGCCAATATTGCCAAGTTACAAGATGCCGACAAACTGAAATCAGAGTTTATGATGATAACTTCTCACAACTTACGAACCCCACTGACAATTATTAATGGTTACATGGAAACCTTAAAGAAATACCAAGTCGACTTAAAGCTCCGCCATATTTTGGATACCATTGCCGTAAGTGGAAAACGATTAGAAGCTTTTGCTGAGGATATGTTAACAATTTCTCAAGTTGAATCTGGTGCAGACGTCATTCAAAAACAACCAACCGAAATTGCCAGTTTACTCCAATCATTGGCTAATGATTTTGCAGTCTTGGCCAAGCAAAAAAACATTATTTTTTCATCTAATATATCAACGGGACAACATCAAGCTGATATTAGCCCAGCCCATCTTCGCAGCGCCATGTGGAACTTGCTAGATAATGCGCTAAAGTTCACACCCAATGGTGGTTTTATAAAGTTAACCGCCCAAGTAATTGACCAGAAGGTGCAAATATCTGTTGCTGATTCCGGCATTGGAATTGCCACTGAGGAAATTCCTAAATTATTTACAAAATTTCACCGAGGTACTGATACTTGGAAATATCAGTATGAGGGTACCGGTATTGGCTTGTATTCTACGAAGTTGGTGATAGATCGTCTTGGTGGATCAATTTCAGTCGCCAGTCAGTTGGATCATGGTTCGACATTTACAGTTCAACTACCTGTGCTTCCTGATACGCCCCCTCAGCCACCAGCTTAGTAGCCATTATACCAAGCAAAGACGTATACTAAAATTATGAATCCCAAACAAATAATCAAAACATTTACTGATCGATATCCTTTCGTTGGACCTATATTTTGGATGGTAAGCATTCAATACTACATTATCCAAGTTATCGTTGCTCTGTCATGGGCAACTCATTACAGTTTAAGGTTTAATACTATTAGCGACCTGGGTAACACATCTTGCGGCAATTATGGTGATCGACTAGTTTGTTCACCCCATCACGCTCTTATGAATGCCTCATTTATCACGCTCGGTTTTACGATGATGATCGGTGCAGTACTAATTTTTCAAGAATTCAGAGAAAGCGTTGGCAGTGCTACGGGATTTACATTCATGGGTATTGCTGGACTGGGCACTTTAATAGTTGGCTTGGTGCCGGAAAATAGTATAAGCAGCTTGCACGTTTTGGGGGCGACATTGCCATTTTTAATTGGCAACATTGGGTTGGTAGTATTAGGATTTATTCTAGATATTCCAAAAAGTTTACGCATCTACACCATAATTTCTGGTGTTGGCTCATTAATTTCTTTGGTATTATTCACAAGTCACATTTATCTTGGGTTAGGTGTAGGGGGAATGGAAAGAATAGTAGCTTATCCACAAACAATGTGGTTAATAGTTTTTGGTGTTTACATATCGTCCAACCACATCCGGGATGCAATAGCTAGTAATAAATAGTTTGACAAACAATATCATAGGGACTAACATTTAACCATATGGTTGAATATACATTATCACTAGATTCTGTATTTGGGTCACTGGCAGACCCGACACGGCGCGACATACTTCAACGCGTTGCCCAGAAAGAACTTTCCGTTAACGAAATTGCTTCACCATACGATCTATCATTGGCAGCTGTGTCTAAACATATAAAGATTCTGGAAAAAGCAAAACTAATCATCAAGAGACGTCAAGGAAAGAAACACCTTGTTCACTTAGCACCAGCAGCCTTCAAAGATGCTGAAGGTTACTTAAAGTTTTACACAGATGGATTAGTTGATAGGCTTGACTCATTAGATAGTTATTTAAAGAAGGAGGTTTAATCATGCCAAAAACAACTTTTAAAGTAGATAAAGACAAATTACGGATAGTACTTACCAGAGTATATGACGCTTCGCGTGAACGACTTTGGAAGGCCTACACCGATCCGGAAGAAATTCCTAAATGGTGGGGACCAGCTTATCTAACTACAAAAGTCGACAAGATGGATGTTAAGGTTGGAGGATCATGGCGATTTGTTCAAACTGAACCAAACGGAAAAGAACATGCTTTTCGGGGTGTTTACAAGGAACTTGATGAACCAAACAAACTAACTAATACTTTTGAATACGAACCTATGGCGGGACATATAATTCTCGAGTCAGTAACTTTTAATGAATCCGATGGTAAAACTACCATCATTGCGGTTTCTAAATACGACAACATTGGAGATCTTGAAGGTATGGTAGCTATGGACATGGAGTCGGGAGCAGTTGAGAGTCAAGAACGATTGGCTAAGCTTGTCGAATAATAATTAAATTTGGTATCAACAGATACGTTTAACTAATAACAGGGAGATAGTATGGCAAATTATTTACTACTTTATAAAGGTGGCAGCACACCAACAGACGCAGACGAGGCCAAAAAGGTTTTAGAAGACTGGGGAAAATGGATGAAACAGTGCGGTGACAACTTGGTTGACCCGGGTAACCCCTGCTCAAACTCTAAGTCTGTATCAAAAGACGGCGAAAGCGATGTTAAGGGTGAAAAAGTTACTGGCTACAGCATAATTAAGGCGGATAGCATGGAGCATGCACTCAAAGCAGCCAGCATGGTACCTCTTGTTGTAGATGGTAGTGGAAGTTGTGACGTCTACGAAACATTTGAAGCAATGTAGAATAACTTCAAAGTATAGTAATAATAGCCCCGTTTATTCGGGGCTTTTTGCTATGATTCTCGGCAACAAATTACAAATTAAGGCAGTTTGTATTCGTGTTCATGTAAATAGTCTTCAAAATCCTTTTCAATAATTTTATACCAAACTGAACCAGCTACCGAAAGCGGGGTAAGTACACGAACCAACGTATCAACATAGTTTTGAGCGTTTAGTTTTCCATTCCACTTATATATTCCCATGTAGCTGTCGTCGCTAACTTTTACCATCCATAACTTAATCCCAAAGCCCTCAAAACCGCTCCAAAAAGGCGTGGTCAATATGCATAGTTTTTGAAATAACCACTGCATGGTCTTATTTGTTCCTAACAGCTTGAGCCTAAAACCCACCACCAACACAACTGGTTTATCCTTTGGCTTATATGTACTTAGGGTCTCCCTAAAAACAGAATACTCACCATATTCGCCGATATGATATGAGCGTCCTATGCGTACTCTGTCTAGATGCAAGTTGCCCAAAACAACAAGCTTCAGAAAATTCCAGGCAGAGTACAAGGCTTTTTTGATTAGATCCATTAAAAAAACTATAGCACTAAACTTAGTTCCATTTAAACTAGAAGCTTGTAGATTTTAGCCCCAGGTTTATTTAACTTTTGCCGTCATGCCCTTTAATTGCTGATTCAATAACATCACGTGGCAAGGCAGCCGAGGCAAGCAAAGCAGTACGTACTTTATCAATGGCATCACCACCGACTTCACCTGCAGCATCTAGGGTGCCTCCAACAGCGGCTTTTGCTGCTTCGGCTGTATCGGCTCCAACCTCACCAGCGGCCTTAATGGCCCCTTCGACTGTTGAAACAGCCGCTGATGCAATATCTCCACCGGTTTCATTAGTTGCTTGAATTATGCCGTGAGCGGCTTCTCGAGCTGATGCAATTACGTCTCCACCAGCTTGACTTACACCAGCTATGGCACCGTGCACAATTTGCTGAGCTGTATCTGTTACTGATGCGCCAACTTGGCCCACACCGTGCACTGCGCCACTTGTTACTGATGAAACAGTATTTATTCCAGCCGAGCTGACATCACCAGCTCCTTTAAAGACATTGATAATTTGGTTTTTTACTGCACCGGTTAAGGCCCCCATAATATCATCTGCACCTTTTACAGCCGCAACTACGGCATCAGTTGTTTCATTGACAATTTCTTTTAGCATTAATCCCTCCTTATTTACTATATATAATGTAGACTTTTAAACTTTATGTGGCAAGTATTAGCATAACCAAAGACAGTCGCTGTAACTGTGAGATTGAGAATATCTAGATCAGGATTTTTTGGGTATGAATTGATGTTTAGCTGGCAATTTCGTTCAGAGTAAATTGCGCTTCAGTAATACCGCTTTTCAAATTTGCATCATTGAGAGACTTTAAGATATCGTCCGGTCCATAATTGGGCTCTGTTGAGATGTAGCTAGCATGAGCGTCTCTCCCATGCCGAGTGACCATTCGCCAGTTGTTCCCGTCCATTGCGTATAGGCTGAAGGAATAGTCATTTCCATAAGTTACCCATTCTAGATCGGCATTGTTCCTGATATCTCTGGCTATAAAAACCGTGTTAATAATAGGAAAGTCCTCCGAGCCAACGTCAGCTTGGGCATTGACAACTTCTGCAATATACTCAGTATAAGATTTACCATCAGGGTTAGGAATCGTTTTCATAATTGTAAGAGTAGATAACGATTGATATTTACTTGTTGTGATTCTACGTTCAACTTTTATGTCACTTTTTCCCATGTTGGCAAGTTCAGTAATATTTTTTGCAATAGCATATGCTTGATGTGCGGCCTCAACTTTAATTTCGCTCATGCTCTTTGATTTCTCACTACTTGAAGATTGGCCAGAACGTTGCTGCTTGGCTTCTGTATGACTTGCTGGGCTACAACTTACGGTCACGAGACCAGCTAGTAATACAGCTGCACTTGTGCTTCTGATTTTATTTCCTTTAGATAGATACTCACCTGGATTTCTCATTAATACAATACTAACATATATACTAAAAAGTGTCAAGGCGCTAAGGTAAGTGAGCTCCGATACTTGCCAGTGCTACTCCTTCCAGGGTGAAGCAAGTTGGAAATAGTTCCCATCGGGATCAGCAAAAGTTGCCAACCACATATCAGGGCTATCTTTGCTGGGCTGATAAGGTTTAGCTATAACTTCAGCCCCCTGGGATTTAATTCGTTCAAACTCCTTTTTCACATCACTAGCATCATATGTCATCATGATTCTTCCGGGTGATTGATTGTTACCTTTAACTTCGCTGTGGGGACCAATCATTATGTTCGTCCCAACATCATATCCGTACCAGTCACCTTGTTGCCAGCCAGGTTTGCCCAAGATCTTAGTATAAAAGTCTGCTAACTTTTTTGAATTTTCAGATCCCAACATTACGCCGCTTAATTTCATAGTAAGTCCTCCTATTACAGCTACATTATAACAGATATAGGTCACCCAAGATTATTGCTTATAAGATGAGATTTATAGACATCAGTCTTCCCCTTCATTATTTGCAAAAAGTCTAAAAGGGTAGCCAAATAGCTTAAGCTGTGCTATACTAAGCGCAAGCAAGTGGTTAATGTAACCTCTCCGTTGTCATAATTTGTTTCTCAAAAGACTTAATATCACCATCGGTTAGACGAATGCTAAACGCGAGCGATATTAGTTTAAAAAAGGGATAAAGAAAATGGCAATGAAACTCTACGTAGGCGGACTCGCTTACAGCGTATCAGACAAAGAACTAGAAGAACTTTTTGCTACTCAAGGAAAAGTAGTTAGTGCAGTAGTTATTAAAGACCGCGACAGTGGCCAATCTAAAGGCTTCGGCTTTGTGGAAATGGAAGATGTTAAAGATGGTCAAAACGCCATCAAAGAACTAAACGGTAAAGACTTAAGTGGCCGATCAATTATGGTCAATCAAGCCCGCCCACGTGAAGAGCGATCTCCTGGTGGTGGCGGTGGCAGTTTCCGCAAGTCTTACTAAGATATAAACTTTTCAGTATTTAAAAATAATGGGCTTGGGAACAAGCCTCTTGAACGGTTGTGTCTATGATAAAACAACATATTGAGATTGTTCGCTCATCTATTGTGAGTCTAAGTTCAATGAGCCAAAAATCGGCTGACGGTATATTAGCTGTATTAAATAAGTATTATGACAGAGTTGGTATTACTACTGTCAATAATTTGGATGATCTTGAGGCCCTAGTTGCATCTAAGCCGGACTTAGTTTTTTTAGGAATGAATTTCGTTCCATCTGATCCTATATTGGAATCAGAAGGTATTAATAAAGTCTGGCTCAGTCAATATCTTGATGATCACGGAATAGCCTATACTGGCTCAGACCAAATGGCCCATGAACTTGAAGTGTCAAAACCCTTAGCTAAAAAAAGAGTATTGGCGGCTGGACTCAATACATCTAGGTTTTATGTTGCTCGTCAGAACCGACCTATTTCAAACAGTAGTATAGATTTAAACTACCCACTTTTTGTTAAACCCACAAATATGGGTGGAGGCCAAGGTATAGACAGTGACTCGATCGTTTATAACTTTGCTCAGTTAATTACTAAAGCGAACTCTATTGCTAGCAACTTGAATTCTGATTCACTAATTGAAGAATATTTACCAGGACGTGAGTTTAGTGTGGCATTACTAAAAGGACAAGATTCTGACGGCTACTCGGTTATGCCACTGGAACTAATTGCGCCAATAGGAAGTCGGGGGGAGAGGATTTTAAGTAGCCAAGTAAAATCAGCCGATAGCGAACGCTCCATTGCAGTTACAGATAGTCTCATAAAAGCTCAAATTGAAGAATTAGCTATTGATGTTTTTGCCGCTTTGGGTGCTCGGGATTATGGTCGTATAGACATTCGATTGAATGATGCCGGCATTCCACATTTCTTGGAAGCCAACTTAATTCCTAGCTTAATTGAAGGTTATGGTAATTTCCCCAAGGCTTGCCTACTCAATAAAGATTTAGATTTTGAAGACATGCTAAATCAAATCGTGGAACTTGGACTACGACGTAAGATAGCTACAAGTGTAGACGTCGAATCATTTCCAATTCTATCTAGTCTTGAGCCAGTTTTAGAAACGCTTTAAACAACTTAACAACAGTTAGCGTTTGCCTTGACGCTGAAACAACCAAATTGCAATCGGCATACTGACAACAATTATTCCAAGACACCAAATAACAGCTAACCACCCGGCGTTGCCCATCGGTGTTCCAACTAATAACGAGCGCATGGCATTAATAACATGAGTAAGTGGTTGATTTTCAGCAAAGGCTCTAAGAGCTCTCGGCATAGTACTTGTGGGTACAAAGGCGCTAGAAATAAATGTAAGCGGGAAGATAACTACAAAACCAGTCCATTGAGCCGCTTCCAAAGTTTTTACCATCAAACCCAAAATTGCTGATAACCACGAAATAGCAAGCGTAAAAACGAAGGCTAAACCAGCCACAAATAACCAATCGGTTAAACCGGCATTTGGACGAAAGCCGACCAAAAAACCAACGGCGATGATAATTATGCCTGAAATAATGTTCCTAACAAGGTCAGCTGTAACGTGACCAATTAAAAGTGAGCCAGTGCCCATTGGCAGAGATCTAAAACGATCAACAATCCCTTCTTTCATATCTACTGCTAGGTTAATAGTCGTATAGTTAGCTCCAAATGCCAGCGTTTGGACTAAAATACCTGCAAATAAGTAATTAGCATAACTGACATTGCCAGTATGTATTGCACCACCCAAAACGTAGCGGTTTAGGAGCATAAACATTATAGGGAAAAGTACTAACGACAGCATCTGATCAAAACTACGAATAATATGAGTAATACTACGTTTGGCCATAAGCCAAGAGTCGCTGACAACCCAAAAGGGCCTAGAACGATGCATCGGTTTAATATTGGATATCAGTGAAATATCTTTAGCCATTATTTCCTACCTTTAGATTTCTTCTTTGATTCATCCGTCTCTGAATTTGTCGAGGCATGTCCAGTTAGACTCATGAAAACGTCATCAAGTGTTGGCCGGTGCAGGGAAATAGTCTCAACTTCAATTTTGGCATCTTCAAGTTGCTGTAATAGAAGTTTAACCCCCCGAGCACCACCTCGACTGGCGATACTAATGACTCGACGGTCAGTATCGACTTGGCGAGATCGGTCTTTAATAATAGCCTGCGCCTTTTCTAGATTACTGGCGTTTTTAAAACTAACTTCTAGTCTGTCAGCTCCGACATTGGACTTCAGGCTATCTGATGTTCCTTCGGCAATAACACGTCCATCACTAATAACTACAATTTGATCAGCCAATTGGTCAGCTTCATCCATGTACTGAGTTGTTAACAATATTGTTATGCCATGGCGTGCCAATTGTTTTATCATTTCCCACATCGTTAACCGGCTCCTCGGATCAAGCCCAGTTGTTGGTTCATCCAAAAAAATAATCGGTGGAAGAGCAATGAGGCTCATCGCTAAATCAATACGACGTTTCATACCTCCTGAATAAGTTTTCACAGGACGATTAGCAGCTTTTACCAAGTCAAACTGTTCTAATAATTCTTTGGCCCGCTGTTGAGAGTCATTTAAGCTAAGTCGGTAGAGACGGCCCATGAGTACTAGGTTCTCATGTCCAGTCAGGTATTCGTCTACGGCGGCGTATTGTGCAGTTAAACCAATACTAATGTGAAACATTTATGGTTCTTTAAAGACATCATATACCGCAATGAAAGCATT
>CAZZAE010000011.1:0-24254 GCA_964652125.1 uncultured Candidatus Saccharibacteria bacterium | reverse complement strand
CCATCCACCGTTTTCTACTCCAGGACTTAATTTATTTCCATACACGACTCTCTTCCGATGTTTCTCAAGAGCAGCAATTTTAGTCAGTTTGACACCAGCCTGGGGCTTAAGGGTATATTGCGTAACCCGAGGTCCAATATTGGCTCCCTCCATTGCTACGTCAATATTAAAGTTCTCAAATGTCTCTTGAATTGTTTTAGCATTTGCTTCAACGTCACCAGCATTGGCTTTATCTTGTTTTTGAATTAGTAGGTCAACTGATGGTAATTTCCAATCTGGATCACTGGCAACTGTTAAAGCTTCACTACTTCCACTACTAAGTTTTTGAGCACTGTTTCTAAGTGCTCCAAGCCGTGCAGAACTATCCCCTCTAGAATGCTCAACCGGTACGCCTTCGTTTAGTTTAAACGGATTTTCAGCCGATTTTTGTTTTAGAGCAGCTAAATCAGTATCTTCCTGGCTACGCTTAAAAATTCGGGCAAATTTCATAAGTATCTGAGGTGAAACACCAAACGCATAAAAGAAAGCTAGTAATGCAAAGGCGAAGAACATAAGACCAGCTGGCCACTTGTCGACCGCATTTAAAATAGTGCTACCAATCAGCCGTCCGGCTTGTCCGCCGTGGCCACCAGAATATTGTCCAAGCTCATCTTTAGTCGCAAAACTAACATAAAACCAGCTGGATGTCAGAGCTAAAGCCACTAGCATACTAATAAATTTACCCAGCGGTACCCTTTTATCTTCACTACTAAACTTCATTATTCCAAAGAATATTAAGGCAACTGGTGTAAGATATGCAGCCCAACCTAGCAACCAATAAGTTCCGTTAAATAAGCCTTTAGGAAGTGAACCGCCAGTGCCAAAACCACCAATTAAAATAAAAATGGCGGCAATCATTAATATAATAGCACCAGCTAAAGGCCAAAAGGTCGATTGCTCTTCTTTGATTTCGACTTTTTTACGGCTTCGTGTTTGTTTTTTCTTTTTAGCCATATCCTAAGGAATTATATCATTACCCTCTTGATAACCACTAGTGTTACTTGGGTCCCGTGTTTGTAGCTCATCTGCGTGGGCAGCTTGAAGCGCTGTTTCTATTGTCTCTAATCGTTTAATAGCATCCGGACTTGCCTTACCTTCTTTAATAACTTCTATGATATCTGCTCTCTCTTCTTGGAGACCAGCAATTTCATCTGCTTGGTAAGTCCTCTGGACATCCCTTGCACGCTCAGAGTCGGGTCGGGACGCTTGAATCAAGCTTGGATCTTGAAATATTTCACCTAAAGATTTAGGGTCTTGATCTGGAGTTTCTGGAATCATAATATGGATATTATAGCAAAATTAACAACATTTGTCAATTGCCTATATATCAACCTCAACTGCATGAGTTACCAGCATAAGTTGGAGACGTACCAATCCCGTGGTTAATCCCACCCAAACTGGCAATAAACCTGTCAAAAGCCAAACCGGCGTCAGTTGGCGGCAAGGAATCATGGTTTGTCCCTGGAGGATACTGGATAGCGGGAGTACCATAACTGGCCGACCAACCCCACTCTGTATCAGAGGCGCCCGGATAGGCCGTTACAATCGGCTGGCCCGCCAAAAACGATGTTCCATCAGGAGGTGGAGGAGTTAAGCTCTCGGCAAAGTACATACATTTGCCAGCCAAAGGTCCTTTATCAAATTTATAGTGTATGTAATAACCCGCGCCATTGGGCGGCCAACCAGGCTGGCCGGAGTGAATAATATGTCCGTCGCAAGGAACTCTTACTGGCAAATTACCGTTTGGACCGTAATCAACCCCCTGGTCCATCCGCTGTAAAGTCCAAGGTTCATTCGGATAGCCAAACGGGTTCTTACAACTGCTGGTGGCAATTAACCCAGTCTTCCAAGACCATAAGGCCTTACCGCTAGGATCAACAACTACTAAATTACCGTCGTTTAGAATTATCACCCGATTAGCGCCTTTATTCGGGGTCTGACTATTCCAAATGGCATGATTATAACAATCGAAGATCACCAAGTTACCGTCCGTTTTCTGGAAGACAATATGCTCTGCGCATTTACGCTCCGTACCAGTTGCCCAAAGTACATTTCCGTTCGGGGCAAATACCACGGCGTTGCCATCAGTGCTTTGAAAGTACCATGAATCACCGGCGCCGGATGAAATTTTTTCACCGCGGGCTAAGCTCTCGCCTAAACGTAATTCATTAGGAAAGGTTGATGCCCCGCTGGCCAAAGTCGGCGGTAGATTACGGCAGGTTGAATCACAGCCGGCGAAGTCCTGGACGATGTAAGTCAGGCCATTGGGCGCTTTAAATGCCCCGACACCAACGTACTTAAAGTGGTATGGATAACCCGTCGGATATGCAGAGCAGGTTGATACATTGGCGACTCTGGTATCTAAAATTGTCGATGTATCGCCGCAGGCAACTTTTGCAACTGCCGTTCTAACCCCGCACGGCGTGGAGGCCGGCACTTTTAGGGTCGTCATAACTACCCATGAATGGCACTCAGTATCCTGGGCCATCATATTTTCAGCCACATTATCTACTCCAGTGGTACAATCAGCCCTTATCTGGTCCTTTAAGTGAATATTATGAATCCGTACCCCGTAAGCCGCATACGCCTTAGCCCAGGCTTGTGCAATTCCGGTCAAACAAGCCGATCGAATATAGGCCGTCTTTCCATGAGCACTTCTCAGACCGTTAATGTGGTTGTAATCGGCATCCTCACTGACTGGATCATGGGTAATTGTCGAGACAGTGGCGTTGGCCGTAAATGAAGACGTAGTATCCGTACTTAAATCAGGATCCAAGGCCGGTTGACTAGTATCTGTTGTAGTAGAAACGGTTGATGGATTTTCGACAAATGTATCTATAGAGGGTTCAGAAGCTGCCAAAGTACCAACTGCCGAATTTGGCGTCGTGTGGCTAAAGCTTAGTAACATTACAAAAACTACTGATAGCTGAATAAAGATAACCGCTAGACCAACTACTCGCCGGTGTTTGTACCACGGCACTTTTATAAAACTAGACAGCTTACTAACAACTTCCTTTTGGTTATTATCGGTTTGGTTTTTTATTTCTTGGTTTGAACTAGAATTCTTAGCCAAAATTCATCCGCCTGTTACAAAGCTAATTGTAGAATAGTGCTAGTGCCCAGTCAAACTTGGTGTAGCTTGCAGCCAAGATAAATATAACAGATTAAGCTGAAGGAATATTGTTGTGATTTGGTGTTATTTGGTTTTGCTGGGCGTTTTTGCGTAGATTAGCAAGGCCTAAAGCGGCTCCGCCAACCAAAGTTCCAATTAAAGCGCCTTTGCCTTCTGCCGGTGCCTTGTCGTGTTCAGTTGTATGAGCTAGTAGGTTGGTAGCATCACCATTTTCAACTGTAGATGTAGGCGTTTGGGTTGTCATTGTAATGGGGTAAGTGGTAGTAGTTGATCCCTTATGGCCATCATTTACATAGGTGCCTGGGCCGCCAGCTCCACCATTATAAGGTATGGTAGTAGTGGTAGCTTCAGTCACTGGGACTTGTGGTCTATTTGCGACGGTTGTTGGGGTGGGATCAAGTGGTTTTACAGTTTCATCAATTGGATCACTAACCGGGATTTCCGGAACACTAACAGGCACTTCGGTTTCGGGCGAAGTTGTAGGTGTAGTAGTAGTTGGGTTATTGCTGGTATCAACGTAGGTGTCCGGGCCGCCAGCTCCACCATTATATTCGATTGGAGCTGCATTTGCAGGAACAGCTACTTCAGTTTGAGCCGATTTGACAGGTTCGGCCGCGCCAGCAACCGCACCGTGGCTTAGCACCATTAGCCCTGAAGCTAATGTTGCCTTTCCAGCAATATTAACGATTTTTCCGCTAATTTTTTTTGTTTTACTTGTTTTACCTTGTTCCGGCGTTTTTGATGTATCCATGATTATATAGTACTACAATTCATTTAATTTGTCAAGTATATAGTTTGACGCTTGTGCCCTGACTGCTAAAAGTTATGATGGGTTTCTTTTCTATCTCTTACTAATCCAAGTTTGATCAGCTTGCTATCGGAGTATGAGGAGGTCCTGCTGGCAACTGCTTAATTGGCATCTGAATAACATAATTGTTTGCATCTTGATCAGCAGTACCTGAAGGTAATGTACTTGAATCTTCAACGGTTTTAACCGATTTAGCGGTAATCTTATCTTTGGCGAAAGCCGCTTCTGAAGCATCAGTAGCTGCGTCAACTCTCATCCCGTATATTGATTGCAACATTGGATCTTTATAGCCAACTCTTTTCAGCTCATCCTGAGCGCCTGGAAATGGTTTAGCACTTAATTTATCCATAATCTTTAATCTACTTTTTTGTTTTTATATTAACTTTAACTAAGAACATCTTAGCACTAAATTTTAAAAATGTCAATATTAGTCTATACGTGCGTCTTGATTTAGAAGTTTAGCACGCATTTGCTGAAAGCGTTTTTGAAGTTCCTCTGTAGGTTCGGGGGTGGGTTTACCACTTGTATCGCCATTTGTCCCATTGGCTGGTTTTTCCCCTGCTTTAGCACCAATAATATTTACTACTGGAATCACAATTGGACTACGCTGAGTTTGCTCAAATAAAAAGTGCATTATATGATCTTTGAGTTCAGCTTTAAATCTATCCAAATCTACACGTTTGAAGCGTTGGGCAACTGCTCGGCGCAGTTCAGCTCTAAAGGCATTCATTAGGTCCTCGTTATCGCGCATATATATGAAACCGCGGCTAATTATATCCGGGCTTGTCAGTAAATTGCCGGTCTTTTTATCGATTGTTAGAATAACCGCTACTAAGCCTTCTTCAGCCAACATCAAGCGGTCCTTAATTACTACGTTACTCACAATCGCACCAGTTTGGTCTACAAGTACGGTACCATGTGGTACCTGCCCAATAGTTTCCATATGATCGGGGGTAAATCCAATTACTTGGCCGTTTTCGGCGTTTAGGGTGTTTTTACGAGGGATACCCTGCTCCACTGCTACTTCAATGTAGCTTTGTTTCACTCTGAACGCACCATAAATGGGAAGAAAGAACTTAGGTTTAGTCATTTGAATCATTTCCGCATATTCGTCGCGGGAGGCGTGTCCAGAAACATGCAGAGGACCAATACCATCTAACTCATGATTAACGTGCTGGAATACGTGTACGCCTTTACGGACCATATCATCAACCATACCTGCAATCAGAGCATCATTGCCACTTTCAGGGATGGCGCTACTGCTAAGTACAACCGTATCTTGTTCTTTAAGTTTAATATGCTTGTGGTCACCAGCTGCCATACGTTGTAAGGCTGAGTTAGGTTCGCCCTGGCTACCAGTACAAACAATCACCACATCACTGTCCCTAAGACTAGATACGCTAGCAATAGGTATAAACGTACCTTTAGGGACACGAACAAAGCCGTGGCGCACTGCCATTTCAAGGGTGCTTACCAAGCTACGCCCATCCAAAGCTATTTTTTTGTTATGGTGTACAGCTGCATTTATGATCATCTGGATACGATTAATGTTCGTTGAGAACATGGCCATAAATATACGACCAGGAGCGCGGTCCATAATATCAATGAAGCTTGGCTCAATGGTACTCTCAGATGGTGTTCGCCCAAGTCGTTCCACGGATGTACTTTCACTGAGTAGTGCAAGTACTCCTTCTTCACCAATTTGTTTTAAGCGATCAGTGTCAGTACGTTCATGGTCAAGTGGATTAGGATCTAATCTAAAGTCACCAGTATTTACTACGCGTCCTATTGGTGTATCCAGGACAATAACAGTACTGCCTGGTATGGAGTGAGTAACTCGAATTAACTCCACCATGAATGGGCCGACTTTAAGTCGTTCGTGAGTATTTTCATTCATGGTTATTGTTTTAAGTTCAAATCCGTCAGGCATTGGTAAGCTAAAGTTACCAAAAATTTCCTCTACGCGGCCAATAGTGAATTTGGAACCGTAAATTGGTGCTGGGTACAGAGGAGCTATGTGTGGTAGTGCGCCAATATGGTCTAAGTGACCATGAGTAATTATGTAAGCTCTTAGTTTATGTTTGATGCTTTCTAGATAGGTTGTGTCAGCTATACCATAGTTAATACCTGGTAAATCTACCCCCAAATCGTTTCCAGCGTCCATAATAATTGCGTCATTTAAGTACTCAACTAGGATCATGTTCTTAGATCCAGCACCATCCATGCCGCCCAATCCTATGATTTTTAGACGAGATCGATCATCAATTTGGTTAGCTCGTCTGGGTTGGCTTTGAGATGTCTGACCAGCTGCAGTTGAATACTGGTTAGCGATTCGATGAGCATCGTCTTGACTTCGTTTTTGGGCACGAATAGCTGCGCCACGAGAAGCACTACGGCCCAGTGGTGCAGGTTTGGCGGAATTATTGTTCGCCGGTTTAGGTTTGTTATAGTTCTTGTTATCGTTCATTTTTTCTATACCTTTCTGGTTTAGAGTGTTATATCTTATTTAATTTCTTAAGTATTAGCGGAATTTTGGCAAAATCGTCAATTAGAGTTTGCCTCATTGCGCCGTTATAAAGTGCTGCAGCCGGATGAAACAAGGGTAAATATATCTGCCCTTTGTACCTTTTTGGCCGCCCGTGGACTTGTGAAATGGATAAGTCCTGTAAAAAACAGTTTAGGCTGTGCCGTCCCAGGGTTACCACCATTTTAGGATTTATAACCTCTAATTGGCGCTCTAAATATGGTAGAAACTCGGCTTTTTCTTCCGGAAGTGGGTCCCGGTTGCTGGGTGGCCTGTATTTTACAATGTTGGTAATGTACACATCTTGGCGTTTGAGGTCTATCATGGCTAGCATTTCGTTTAAAAACTTGCCAGCTGCACCTACAAATGGCAGACCTTGTTCATCTTCATTTTTGCCCGGTGCTTCACCAATAAAGACTAAGTCACTATTGGCATTGCCGTCCCCAAAAACGAGTTGTTTGGCTTGCTTGGCCAAATCTGGACAGACATTGTTATCTGTAATCTCTGCCTTAATTTGATCAAGCTTTTCCTGTTTGGATTTTGTGCTCATAGGCACACTAGTCCTTTTTTACTAAGCCTTTAATAGCTTTAATTAATCTATTTATTGCTATCCCAAAAAACAAAAATGTTAAAAAATATTGTTGTAAACTACCAGTCTCAATGGCCCTTGATGCAATTAGATATGTGGCCAATAACATTAAGATGCTAATGATTAAGCTACCTTGTCGGCTATTCCAAAGATCACTTTGTTTACCAGCAGCTTTAACCATATTAGCTTCCCCTACTACTTACCTTTATCTGATTGATCTCGTTTTGCTGCCCGCATACTTAATTGTAAGCGGCCTCGGTCATCAATGGCTACTAATTTAACTGTTACACTGTCGCCTTCTTTGACTACATCGCTTGGCTTATTAACCCGCTCCTCGGCCATCTCACTAACGTGTACTAGTCCTTCTTTGCCGGGCATAATCTCAACAAACGCACCAAAATCGAGTACGCTGACTACTCTACAGTTTTCGTAGATCTTTCCAACTTCCGGTTCGGCCGTTATGCTTTGGATATATTGCTTGGCACCATCAATTGATTTCTTATCCGGACTGGCAATAAATACTGTGCCGTCATCTTTAATATCAATTTCAGCACCAGTTTCGGCAATAATTTTATTTATTGTTTCACCACCTTTTCCAATAACTTCACGAATTTTTTCGGGATTAATCTTAATAGATTCCACCCGTGGAGCATATGGACTCATACCACCGCGAGGAGTGGATAAAACACTTAACATATGATCCAAGATAACTCCGCGAGCATTCTTGCCTTGATCTAATGCTTTGGCTAATATTTCAACCGGGAGGCCATGAACCTTCATGTCCATCTGCAGGGCTGTAATTCCTTTTTCAGTGCCAGCTACTTTAAAGTCCATGTCACCAGCAAAATCTTCTGCATCAGCAATATCACTTAATATATATGGCTTGTCACCATCAAGCATCAGTCCCATAGCAACGCCACTAACTGGTCGCTTAATTGGCACACCAGCATCCATAAGAGCTAAACAACTGCTACAAGTAGCTGCCATGCTGGTACTACCGTTTTGGCTCATAATCTCAGTAACTGAGCGAATGGTGTATGGGAAATCTGCTTCATCTGGTAATACAGCCTCAAGAGCCCTCTCTGCTAAATAGCCATGGCCTATTTCTCGGCGGCCTGGACTTCCCAGTCGACGAACTTCACCAACGGTATAGCCTGGAGCATTGTAGTGATGCAAGTAGCGTCGTTCACCTTCACGCTCCATAGTGTCGACTAATTGAACATAGCTAAGCGGCGCTAATGTAACAATGTTTAGAGCTTGAGTCATTCCGCGTGTAAATAGACTGGAACCATGGGCCCTTGGCAAAAAGCCAACCTCACTGGATAACTGTCGTATTTCATCAAGTTTGCGACCATCTGGACGAATGTTTTCTTTGACAATTCCTTCGCGAACATCGTTATGAAGGGCCATGGTGAAAGCATCATCGTATTCACGTTTAACTTCGCTGAACCCGTCCTCACCAACTTCTTCACTAAAGTGATCATGCATAGACTCGCGCAGACGATTTACTAGGTCGTTTCGTTCCGGGTACGCCAGTCTCAGTCCAGTCCCTAGTTTGCCAGCAAGCCATGTTTCTACTCGTTTTTGGATATCCTCATCTGGTAGTAGCAATGTGTATTCTTGAGCTGTTACGCCAACTTTTTGTGCTAATTCTTGTTGCAACTTTATAGCTGGTTGTATGGCCTTTTGGGCAAATTCCAATGCTTCCACAACTTGAGCTTCGCTCACTTCGTGAGCTCCAGCTTCAACCATCATGATGCCATCTTTGGTACCTGCTACAACCAAGTCAAGTCCATTACTAAGTTGTTCGGCTGTAGCAAAAGCTTTTAGCTTGCCATCAACTAAACCAACTCGTACACCAGCCACTGGTCCTTCAAAAGGTGCACCAGTTAACAAAAAGGCAGCACTCATAGCTATCATGGCTATCATATCTGGCCTAAAGTCTGGATCCATGCTCAAGACTGTGGCAACTCCCTGGGCTTCATGTCTGTAGCCTTTTGGCCATAGTGGTCGAATTGGTCGATCTATTAAACGGCCAATTAATATAGCGTCATCACTAGGGCGCCCTTCCCTTTTGATAAAACGGCTGCCGCTTATTTTTCCAGCAGCATACATTTTTTCTTCGTAATCAATTGATAGTGGGAAGTAATCAAAACCATGAACTGGTTTATTAGCTACCATAGCTGTTCCAAGCACCACAGTGTCACCATATCGCACCATAACAGATGCACTAGTTCTAAAACCAACTTTTCCAACTTCTAGCGACAATTTTTTACCGCAAAAGTCGGTTTCTACTTTTATAATTTTTTTACCAAACGGATTTATTGTACTCACGCTTGTTATCTTTCCTTTCCTGGTAGGTAACGAGGTTCAACCGTTCGCCGTACAACGAATAGCTGTGCTTCATCACCTACTTTATTAATATTTACTAGAATTTGATTCTAGATTGCAGATTTTAGAATCTCTAAAACCTGGGGTCCAAAATCCAACTTTTCTATTTGCGAATACCTAGCTTGTCAATCAATTCCAAATACTTTTGGCTATCTTTTTTAGATATATAGCGGAGCAAGCGTCGGCGTTGACCAACCATTTGAAGTAACCCGCGGCGGGTAGCGTGATCCTTTTTGTTGGTTTTTAAGTGATTAGTTAACTCAGCAATACGCTTGGTCAAAATACCAACTTGGACAGCTGGGCTTCCAGTGTCCTTTTTGTTGGTTTGTAAAGCGTCAATGGTCGCTTTTTTATCTTCACCACTGATCATATCTTGTACGTAGTTTAACAGATTCACGTTAACTTATCAAGTATAAATATTATTCATTTTATTTTTTTATGTGATTATTAATTGTTTGTGCTGAAATTTTTTTTAAGTTTAGAGCATCACTGAGTAAATATTTACCTGCTTGGGTGCGTTTTAGTTCTTTTACGTATCCACCACTTCCTAGTTTTTCTCCTATGTCTTGGGCTAGTGAACGGATATAAGTTCCACTTGAAACGTGGGCAACTACTTCAAGTAGTGGATAATTGTATCTTTTAATTTCTAAATTATGAACAACTACATTTCTTGGTTTCATTTCTACTTTTTTACCAGCTCTAGCTAGCTTATATGCTCTCTGACCATCAATTTTAATTGCTGAATGAATTGGGGGTATCTGTGTTACATTGCCAATAAAATCATCGATAATATCTTCTATTTTATGTAAATTAGGTGGATCTTCAGATATCTTTGTAATATTGCCCTCGGCGTCTCCGGTGCTGCTATTTGCGCCTAACTCTATGATTGCTTCATAGGTTTTATCGAGTTGGGAGAATTCAGGTGCCTTTTTAGTGTAGTTTCCAACCAAGAGTACTAGTAACCCCGTAGCTAATGGATCCAGTGTTCCAGTGTGACCGACTTTTGGTTTTACGAAACTAGATTGTTTTAAAACACCACGCACTTTAGCAACTACATCAAAACTAGTCCAACCTTTGGGCTTATCAATTAACAAAATTCCGTCAATCATCATGCAGCTTTTGGAATACAGCAGATGCACTCATCTACATGAACATCAACACTCGCAGCAGCGTTAGACGCCGCCTCAATTATATGCACCTCTATCATTGTTTTTTAGTATGCCCTGGGGTCCCAAATAATTCAACCACTAGCTTTTTACAAAGGGACTCCACCGTTACTTTGACCGTTCTGATCATCCGGTGGTGGTGTTGCCATTGGTATTGGAGGTGGTATTAGCGGTGGTCCCGAGGGAGATTGTTCACCTGCTGTTTGGTCCGTCGTTGGTTTGTCTTGGCCTACCACTTGTTCGGGGTAGTCTACGCCAAGAGTTCCGCCAGATTTTACATCGCTAATTTTGACATCAGGATGAGCCGATTTAACAGATTGCTCGAGAGTAGCAAGAGTTTCAGTACCTGAATTTGAATTAGGTGGGACGATAGAATTACCTGTAGCAGTATCTCGATTTAATATTTGCGACTTGTCGGGAGATTGAGTCAATGGGTCAGATGTTGTCTCAATTTTTTGAGAGCTCGTATTGGCACTCAGCTGGCCCCCCATTTGTGGTGGTGAATTCACTAATTTGCGTGAATCATCGCCACTACTTGTTGTCTCGCCACGACGTGCCTTCTCTGCTTCCAATTCTTCCAACCGCTGAAGTGTACCTTCATCATCAATATGAATTCTGTCTATGTCATCGACTTCCTCATTGGTTTGAGCAGTATCGCCCAGACCATATTCCGGCTTGCTCTCATGCTGAATTTGTAACGCACCATCAGTTGGCGGAGGCGTTGGTTGGATAGCTTTTACTTGTGCTGCGGGCTTGGCAGGACTGGGTGCTGCTGGGACATTTTTTTGTAAGTTATTAGATGAGGGTGCTTGCGGTAGTGGTTTAGGTTCCTCAAGCTTAGTGGCAATAAGTTGTTGGTTAGCACCAGCATTCATGAGCTTGGCTGCTGTGCTCATGGTAATTGGAGTGGTTTTAGCATTGCTAAAACGATTTGTTTCGGCCACTATTCCCGTCAAAAAAGCTGTCGCAATTTGCTGGTTATAAAGTGGTTTTTGTTCGTCTTTTATAAGTTCTAAAATACCAACCATAACTTCACTCAAACTACTTGAGGTCGGCGAATTCAGGTTTAGCGTACCAATATCCGCACCTGGTTGAATGTTAATGCTAATTACTGCAGCATCATGCAATATCCGGCCGTGAGCAACAATAGCCTGATCTAATTCGTCACGTTTTTTAACACCTAAAGCGAGCACTAAATCAATATTAAAGTCGCCCTGGCTAAATTCAAGGTCTTTATCTGACAAAGATGTGTGATATGGAGTAATAAAAATTTTTACAAATTTGTCTTCTACCTTATATCGTAGTTTATCAGCTTTAGATTTATCGAGTGCAATAATGAAATCTCGAAGGCTGTCAGTTGTCTTTTCAAATGTTTTTTCGGGCTGTAAAAATTCAATTGTTGATGGAACTTGACCGCTAAAGACGGATGTTGCATGTTTACCAAGCTTATTAAGTACCAATGAGACACCAATAGCTGAGGCCAATTGATCAACTGATGGGTTGGCACTAACCAAAACTAATACATTTGTAGCGCCTTTAATTTGCTGGGCTGCTTGCTGCCTTGGATCCAGCGCCGGTTGCGATGGTTGTTGTTGGGGATTCATGATTCTGTTTTTATTTGCTTGTTACTAGAGAAAACTTTAGCATAACCGAGTACAATTGTCCATAACTTCTGCTACAGGGGTTTACAAATAACGATTACCCCTGTATAGTCTGGTCTCGACATAAACTATTTAACTTGAGGAAACTGTAGTGCCGATTATTAAATCAGCTAAAAAGCGCGTTCGCCAAGCCCGTAAGTCTACGGCTTTAAATGCGCGCACCAAACGAGCCGTAAAATCATCTATTAAAGTTCTCCACACTAAAACCACTGAAGATACTTTTAAAAAGGCCCAGAGTGCCATTGACGTTGCTGCTAAAAAAGGCGTATTGCATAAAAATAAAGCTGCTCGTAAAAAACGCCAAATAGCAAAAGCTGCCAAGGCTGCAGGTTTTAAACCAGGAGCAAAAAACATTGCTAAAAAGCCAAGTCCAGTTGCTAAGAAACCCACTCCTAAAGTAGCTAAAAATACGGCTACAAAACCAGTTCGTAAATCAACCGCTAAAAAGTAATCAATCTGTAATCGTTAGTAAATAATGCTTCAGTGCGTCATCGGCACTGATACTTTGACTCTTTAGACTTATATCCAATTTTAGTGCTTGATTAATTAACTGCTTAACCTCTTGAAGCGTTAACTTCTTTGCTATAGACATAGTTTTACTGACTACATAAGGACTAAGCTTGGCTTTTTTTGCTATCTCATCTGCGCTGTTGCGCTCTGCTGTTTTAACAATTGCTAGTACATGCAGCTGCCAAGCAAGCATTGCTACAATCTGTTGAGGTTCTATTTTCATAGCTCTTTGTTGATTATATAGATTCATAGCTCGTTTTTTATCACCCGCAAAGGCCGCATCCAAAAGCTCAAATATTGTGCTCTGTGGGGTTGGAACTGTAAGTAAATTAATGTTGGATCGACTTATTTTCAGATCAAAGGTTAATAACTTGTCTAACTCGCTAGCTAATAATTGTTGGTTGTGGCCAATCCGCTCTAGAAAATATCGGGCATCACTTAGCGTTATGTTCCCGTGTCCTTCACTAGCATATTGAACAATCCAGTTACTCAACTTAACTGGATCAGGTTGTGTAAATTCTTTGAACTGAGTTTTACCCTTTAACTCCTTAAAATAGCTCGATCTTTTGTCTAGCTTAGACTCAACAATAATAATATCATTGGTTTCTGGTATATCGTTTAGAACATGGACTATGGAGTCAGTAAATTCCTTTTGCGCTCCAGGATTTTTGAGAATAACTAGTTTTTTGGATGCTAGAAATGGCAAACTTTGTACAGCTTCAATAAGTCGGTCTGAAGTCACATCTTCACCATCCAAATTTTCTAATGCCAGCTCACTATGTTGAGCTAAAAAAGATTCTTTCACTTTACTTAGTTCATTAGTAATCATATATTCATTGGGGCCAGTTAATGTGATTATCATTTTGTTGACCTTACTAGTTTTTGGCATTTGGGGCATAGATGTGTACCACGGTTTGCAAGACGAATTTTGATAATTGTAGTACCGCAGCGCGGGCACGGTAGACCTTCTCTTCTGAACACGCGGGCAAAGTTCATATAACTTCCCTTTTTTCCTTCGGCATTAACATAATTTTTATTTGTTGAGCCGCCTTTTTCTATACTAAGTTTTAAAACGAACTGCAACTCCTTAAAAAGAATATTAAGTTTTTGTGCTGTTAAGTCTTTTACTAATGTGGAAGGATGGATTTTTGCACCCCATAAACTTTCATCAGCGTATATATTTCCTACACCAGCAATAATTTTTTGGTCTAATAAGGCGGATTTAACAGTGGCATTTGGTCGTCTTTTAAGTCGAATAGCAAAGTCTTTGGCGTTAAAGTTTGCCGCAAGCGGTTCAGGTCCTAGTTGTTTAAAAAAGTCGATGGTGGATATTTCGGCTGTTGGTATTAATCGCATCCAACCAAATTTGCGTTGATCATTGAAGAATAACCGCGACTTATGAGATAGCTTGGCATTCATATCTTCAAGTTCTAGAGTTACTCTAGTGGATCTATCCGGTAATTTGCCAATTAATGAATCATTAGGATGACCAGCCCCAAAGCGCTTTTCACCATTTTTCTCTATCTGATTTTGTAGATAAACCAATTGACCTGTCATTTTTAGATGTATTAACAAGCTATATTTAGAATCTAAATCGATTAATAGTACTTTGGCTCGTCGCCGTACTCCTGTAACTTTTGATCCGATCAGAAACTGCTTAACATCGTTTGGGGGATTGGGAAATGACTTTTCCCAATCATGAGATTCAGCAACAATTTTATGACCTGGTAACAAACGGCTCAAGCCATTTTTTATAGTCTCAACCTCTGGTAACTCCGGCATAGTGCACTAATTGTACCAATATTACCCGCTATAATGGATTCAATGACTAATTCTATCAGTGATATTATGGCCAACAAGTGGGAAGAACCACCAGAAATAAAGATTATTAAAGATTACGTGCGACTAAAATTTCAAGCCACAGTAGGAGTTACATTACAAGACAAGCAAATTATTATAAACGCTCCTGGAGCAGCCTTGGCAGGAAGTCTGCGAATGCATATTCACGAACTTCAAAAACAATTAAAAACAGATAAGAAATTACTGATCAGGATTGGTAGGTGAATCAGCGTTAACGCCGCAAAAGGCTCTCCTGGCTAAATTTAGATGAATGACCTCTACTGGTTGGTCATTCTCCTCAGCTCGCGCATCAATTTCCGATGCACTCGCACCAAAAACCATTATGCCGTCCATGTCTACTAAATGGGTTGTACCTAATTCACTTTCAACAACGGGCATAGCTATATCCTTTTTGTATTAATATCTATGCCTACTATTATAAACCTATGCGTCAACACCAGCCAGCAAAGTTTCAAGTTCAGTCTTCATCTGGCCAAAATTATCATAAACAATAGTTTGCATACCTTCCCTACGAGCAGCTTCGCAATATCGTTCTATGTCATCTATCAGTAGGCATTCACTGGTCTTTAAGCCTAGTCTTTTGGCGGCAATATGAAAAATCTTAGGATCTGGCTTAGTTATACCAAGTTGGAAAGATTGAACTATGTCGTCAAATAACAATTGTTCAGTTTCAGTTAATAATTCTTCAGTTATCCAATTTGTGGCAACGTTGCTTAAAATAGCAATTTTGTACCTTGGTTTTAGACTTTTTATATAGCTTAAAAGCTTAATATTCTTTTGCTCGGGAGTACCAAATAGAGTTTCTACAATCTGTTTACTTGTTCGTCCTGTTACTGTACTCAGTTTTTGAAGGAATTCTTCATGAGATAATTTATGTGCGTCGTAATTTCGATTTAGTGCCCGGGCTTCCTCTTGTTGCTTTTGAGTAGGAAGCGATGACCAGAACTCTTTCCAACTACTGCTAGTTAATACACCAAAACAATCAAAGATTATTGCTTTTATCATAAGCGTACTATACCAGTTAGATATTAACGGTGGCTACTATGTCATCATAGCCAGTAATTTGGGCCTGGAATAATTCTAATATTATTGCTCCTTGGCCACCTTCAGTGCCGGTGCTACCACACGAAGAATTCCACAATCTAAAATCGGTTTTCTTGCTTCCCGTATCTGTTAATTCGTATATATACCGCTGGCCCAGAGGACATACACCGCGCTCGTCTGTAAATTTAGTTTTGCGTTCTCTGCTAAATCCGTACAGATTAATAGAGTGTAAGAATACATCATAAGCTGATGTATTGTTGGAAAAAGTCTTGGTTTTAATTATGCGGTTTTGATAGCCTTGAATAATATCGAGACTGCGCTGATCCTGGCCAATTGTTATTCGAATTTGACGGTGTTCCTCATCACCGTTAATAATTCCGTCAATTGTCACTCTTACTTTGGCGTCAGTTGAGGCAAAGTCAGGCAGCGTTTTGCCCGCAATTTTTGGATTGGGTGCTTTACTGGAGCCACCAAAAATAACAATGCCCAAAATAATAAAAAATATGATGACAAATATTGTTACGAGGTATCGCATCCCATAAAACCTTAGTTACACAATATATAATAACACTAATGCCAAATTTTTTCAATACTCCAAGCCATGCAAGACTTTACAGTTAGGACTATAATATAAGAGGGATCTATGAGTACAATCACACAAGCGTTCCAAGATGTAAAAAGATTATATTTTGTACCTAAACAGGTACGAGGTTTAGTGAATTTAGATATGCCCTTATCTATCGGTTTCGGCCAAACTAATAGCCAGCCAACTACAGTTCGGTTAATGTTAGAGTGGCTTGATGCTAAGCATGGAAATAAAGTATTGGACCTGGGTAGTGGTAGTGGTTGGACAACTGCCCTAATTGGTCATATTGTCGGTAAATTAGGAACTGTATATGGTGTGGAGAGAATACCTGAGCTTTTAGAGTTTGGCCGTCGTAATTGCCAAGAAGCTAACGTTTTTAATACCGAGTTCTTCTTGGCTGAGGATGTGGTTGGATTACCCAAACATGCCCCTTTTGACCGTATATTAGTAAACGCCAACGCCAATGTATTCCCTGAGGAATTACTAGACCAACTTAAAGTCGGCGGTAAAATTGTTGCACCAGTACGCGGTATCGTTTACGAAGTTACCAAGCTTGCTCGCGGTAAAACTAAAGTTAAAGAACATCCAGGCTTCGTATTTGTTCCCTTAGTTAAGTAAATTCAATTGCCAGTTAGCATAACGATCGATAACTTCCCATTCTGGATCCATAATATCGAATTGTTTGCGTTCTTTGGGAAGTATCCAGCGAAATTCATCATGTTCACTGCTCAGTACTACTTTATCGGTCTTTGACTTACAGACCATAAAAGTTGCCACTATTTGGTGTGATACATTTCGAATTATGGGGCGCCATTCTCCAACATAAATTGGATATTGAACATCGACTTCTAGCTCTGTTTCTTCCTTGATTTCACGCCGTAGCCCAACTTCAAAATTTTCACCAGGTTTGATGCGTCCACCTGGCATATGATATCGTCCACGTTGTGTACCTTCTCCGTAAGTAGCTGCTTCTCGAAGAATGAGAACTTTGTCGTCATGAACAATAACCGCTTTCATGGCAACCTGAAGAACTATTTCATTAGTCATTTTCAACTTTCTCTAAAAATAAGCGATTTTTAAAAGCGCCGTGTGTCGCAGCCTTTTTAGCTCGTACTTCTTTTAACTCCTGCTGGCTTATACCTAGGGCTTGGCCCAAAGCCATTAACACCTCAATTATATCTGCCAGTTCATCCACATTGCGGTCTTCATCAAATTCATCAATTTCTTCACATAACTTTTCAAAAAGTTGCTCAATATAATCTTTGTCGTCAAGAATACGAGTTTTGGGCCGGCGCCCGGACTTTTTAATTATTGCGGGTATATTATCACGAACCAATTTATTATATTTTTTCACAGTAATTTGACCTAACCATTGCCCAAAAATTTTCTCAAAAGTTATTATCTGTACAAACAGTATATAATCAATCGCATGGAAAGTACGCATTTAGACGAAGGTGGCGGAACATTTGAAGAATTTGATGCAGCAGAAATTGAAGATTTAAGTCATCTAGATGATTCAGTTGAGCCTGACACATTGGCGGCTAGTCCAGTTAGAGGACAAGTCGAGCAGGAAATAGTAGGTGTTAGCCCGAGTTCTTCGAGTGAGCATAAGCGGGCAATGCGCAAGAAGTATCATCAAGATAATGAATTAAACAATATGTTATACGATATGGGATTGTTCCACGTGGATTCACGTCCAACCAAAAAACCAAAACATAGACGATCCTAATTTTATTTGTTTATAAATCTAGGAGTGATTTTATAATTCACCCCAATTTTTACCTATATCTGTATCGACAGTGAGTTTAATTGGCAGCTTAACTACGCCTTCCATTACGTCTTTGAGTAATTTTGCTGTTCCCTCTCCACTACTAGCTGGACATTCAACTAGGATTGAGTCATGAATTTGTAGTAACATTTTGCTTTTTGTCTCTGCCAGCTCTTTATCAACGGCAATCATAGCCATCTTCATAATATCGGCAGCTGTGCCCTGAAATGGCATGTTCACCGCCTGGCGCATGGCAGCCTCACGAACGGCGAAATTACTTGAGTGAATATCCGGAGTAGGTCGCCGACGACCAAACAAAGTTTCGACATATCCTTTGGTGCGAGCTTGTTCTTGGACCGACTTAATGTATTCCATCAATTTGGGTCGGACTTCAAAATATTTGTCTATGAAGTGCTTAGCCTGTTGGTAGGTCATTCCGGTAGCTTGAACCAGGCCGTGTGGGCCTAGGCCGTACATAATACCAAAGTTTACAGCCTTAGCATCACGACGCATGTTTTTAGTTACATCTTGAGGCTCACGGCCGTATATTTCCGCTGCTGTGGCAGTGTGTACGTCCACATCTTCATTAAACTGTCGTATAAGTTCCTTATCATCACTTAAGTAGGCGGCAATTCTAAGTTCAAACTGGCTGTAGTCTGCTCCTATTAATACGTGTTCGGGAGCGGCCACAAAAGCAGTACGAATGCGTCGTCCCAAATCTGTACGAACGGGAATGTTCTGAAGGTTTGGGTCATTACTGCTTAGACGACCGGTTTGGGCAACAGTTAGAGCGTAGGTCGTATGTAGGCGTGAGTTTTGGTCTATTTGCTTAGGTAGTGTATCTATATAGGTGTTTTTTAACTTAACGACTTCTCGATACTGAGTAATTAGGTCAATTACGGGATGTTGGCTTCGTAACTTATCCAACTCACTTGCAGCCGTACTGTAGCCAGTTTTGCCTTTTTTTATACCGTCTTTGGGCAAATTTAGCTTAGTAAAGAGAACTTCGGCCAATTGTGCTGGGCTGGCTATATTAAATTCAAAGTTAGCATGGCCGTAAATTTGTTGCTCAAGGTCGTTAATAATATCATTTACTTCACTTGCCATGTCTTTTAGGTAATCGGCATTAAGCTGGATGCCAATGTGTTCCATGCGCGCAAGAACAGATATTATAGGCCACTCTACCTGCTCTGCTAGCGATTTGAGTTTAATGTATTGCTTGAGATCAAGTTCAGTCTGCTGTTGGTTATATAATGACCTAATAACAGCTGTAATTTCGGGAGCTCTGTGAATAAGTTCATTGGGTGTTAGATCTTCAAATGAAGATCCTTCATAAGCAAGTTCCGTTTTAGCCAACTCAGTTAAAGATAGTTCTCGGCGGAGCGGATTGAGTAAAAACGCACCTATTTGTGTATCGTGAGCTATAGGGTGCATATTTGTGCCCAGTTCAAGTAACACTTTTAGTGAACTTTTAGTATCATAGCCTACTAGAGAAGCTGTGGATGCAGACAGTATTTGCTGTACGGCGGATAGTGAATGTTCTTTTAGTTTAATAAGATCAAGTGTGTAATTGGTTCTTGGATTGGGGCTGAGAATTAGAACTTGTGGATCTTTGCCATGTTTGCCGGCACTTCTGGTGTAAATTACTATTTCAGTAGCTTTTGTTAAATTTAGTTCATCGAGTTTATCATTGGAATCTATGACTATGTTTTTTCCAATTGGGCTGTGAACCGCAGATTGGGAATTTTGAACTGGCAGTACAGATTCCACATTCATCACCTCTGGTAACTGGCGAACTAGACTACGAAATTCCAATTTTTGGAGTAGTTTCTGAAGTTCCTCAGGCTTACATTTACTGCCATCAACAGCATTTAAATCCAGTTTTATAGGAGCATTGAGCATTAGTGTAACTAATTCTTTACTCAAGTAGGCCATGTCTTTGCCGGTTTCCAACTTTTTGCGAGTTGTTTCTTTTAATAGGGCCAGGTTTTCATAGACTCCATCTAATGTTTTGTAAAGTCTAAGTAGTTCTAGTGCTCCCTTTTCGCCAATACCAGGCACACCAGGAATATTATCTGAGCTATCTCCTTTTAACGACTTCAGATCAATAAACTGATGTACGTCTATTCCATACTTATTTTTAAAAGCAGCTTCATCGAACTCTTCAATATTACTAAGACCGGTTTTTAACACGTAAGCGTGCACGTGGTCGTTTACTAGCTGAAGTACATCTAAATCACTGGTAATAAGAAAGGTCTCAATGTTTTTTTTGCGAGCCTGGTCTGCTAAGGCACCCATAATATCATCGGCCTCATAGTCATCAAGTTCATATAATGGCCAACCAAAAGCATCTAATAATTCGTGAAGTACTGGGATCTGAGCATGAAAATCAGGTGGTGCAGGTTTGCGGCCAGCTTTGTATTCGGGGTAAATCTTAAGTCGACTACGAATATTGGTTTTGGGTTTATCCCAGGCTACGGCCACGTAATCCGGCTTAAGCCGTTTAATAACTTCCAATGCCATAACAGCAAAGCCATAAACACCCCCCGTAGGCGTGCCATCTTTAGTGCTAAGATTGGGCATGGCGTAATAGCCGCGGTAAAACACGCTCTTTCCATCGATTATAGCGAACCTCTTGCGCCGCTCCTCAGCCATAGTTACAAGTATACGCTATCTGTTAGCTTATATAATATCTCGGATGGCTTCTTTTGTTTTATTTATAAACTCGGCCTTGTCGTTGCCGTTGTTTTCAATAACTTTTGTTGCATGGTCTTTGACATATGAAATGTCCATCTGTACATCTTTGGGAATACCAGGCTGAGGCTTCCATTGAAGTGCCTCTTGGCGTTTAAATTCTAGTAATGTAATGTGCATTTCACCCTTACGCAAATCTACAACTCCACGTTCGTGACGTACTTTGTCATTAGCTTCTACCCATATTAGTTGGCCGCCATGACTTAAAATAAAGTCTACTTCTACCGGGGCACGAACGCTCCAAAGGACTAGACCTTTATCGTGGTGTCCATTTTTTTGGCGTTCATCGAACTGAATTAAAGCTTCTTTTAAAATAACATCTGGTCCCCGAGTTTCTCGGAGCCAGTTAGAAGTCTCAGTCATATTAGCTACAGAAATAGGATCAGGTTCATCTGCATGACGTTTAAAGGCAAAGCCTCTGACTACATCGCCAAAAGAAATTCCAAACCAGCCACCAGCTATAATTAATTCGGCCACGGTATCTTTACCGCTTCTGGGCAGCCCACCTATCCCAATTATTTTCATCATCTCCTCCTAATATCTACTATTTAATATAGTCGTGGAGTTTTTTCGCATCACGGTGTTTGCGTAGCTTAGCCAAGGCTTTAGCTTCGATTTGGCGTATTCGTTCTCTTGTGACATTAAACTCTTGCCCGACTTCCTCAAGCGTGTGGCTTTTACCATCTTCTAGCCCAAAGCGCAGTTTGAGGATTTTTTGTTCGCGTTCTGTTAGCGCTGCTAACATATCTTTAACGTGCTCTTTTAGAAGTTGAACAGTGGCAGATTCCTCAGGACTAATTGTATCTTCATCTTCGATAAAATCGCCTAAGACTGAGTCCTCTTCATCATCTCGGACACTAGCATCCAGACTAGAAATGTCCTGTTTAATTTTCATTATATGTTCGACTTTATCGACATCTATTTCCATTTCCTGAGCAATTTCTTCATTAGATGGCTCGCGGTTCAATTCTTGGGTTAATCGTCTTTGTGTTCGCAGCAATTTGTTAATAGTTTCGACCATATGCACAGGAATACGGATGGTTCTGGCTTGATCAGCGATTGCTCGGGTAATTGCCTGGCGGATCCACCAAGTCGCATATGTACTAAACTTAAAGCCTTTATCCGGGTCAAACTTTTCTACTGCCCGCAGAAGACCAGTATTGCCTTCTTGGATTAAATCTAGAAGGTCAAGACCACGCCCAACATAACGTTTAGCGATACTGACTACCAAGCGCATATTAGCCTCAGCCATTTTATCCTTCGCTCCTTTATCTCCAGCCACCACACGGTTAGCTAGGGCCAGCTCTTCCTCTGCGTTCAAGAGTGGAATTTTTCCAATTTCACGAAGATAAAGCCGGACTGAGTCATCAGCGATATCATCAAGGTAAACCTGTTCATTTAGAGTAACTTCTTCTGGTTCTTCAGTGACCCATTCACCACTAAAATCAGCAGCAGTTGGTTCACCGGGGGTAACAATAGCTATATCTGCATCAGCTAGTTCGGTATATAGCGCATCTAGCACGTCTATGTTTTCAGGTGTGTCAGCAATTTTAGCAAATATATCACGTTGGTCGATACGACCATCTTTTTTGGCCTTAACTAGCAAATCTTGCTTAGCTTTTTCCAGGGCCGGGTCAATTATATTGTCATCAACAACTGTTTCGTCATCAGCCATTTACTTTCTCCTTTATTGAGTTAAGTAGTTCATCAAATACTTTTGCTTGTTTGAGTAAATCTTTAGTTTCGTTATCGCCAGATTGGCGCATAGCTTGAGCCAGTTTAGTTTTTTGGGTGTTTACGTATTTTTCAATTAACCGGATCTGTAGCCTAGTTGCCTCGTAGTGCAACTCAACAATATCTAGATCCTGGTAAAGTTCCTCATAGAGTAATGTTAACATTTTACCATAATCTTCGAGTTTTTGCACGGTTCTATCAGGTTCATTTTGTAAAAACTCAAGTAGTTTTTGGGCGGGCTCCTGCGGCACCATGTCTAAAGTAAGAGGTTCTAGATGGGGACGTAGATCCGGCTGCATAAGTGCCAGTGCAAGAAGATGATTTTGAGTTTTAATAACCTCTACCTGTTCGGCATCTAAATGTTTAGGCGTCGCCTGTCTTCGAGAAACGGCAGTGTGCTCGCTGGCCGTTTTTGATAATTTTGTGCGTAAAGCCTCGGCGCTAATACCAATCAGCTGGCTAAGTTGAGTAATATAATGATCCTGTTCGACACTATCTGGAAGTTGGCGGATGACTTTGAGTAAAATATCGGTAAACTCTCGCTTGCCTTTAGCGCTAGTAATATCCAGAATCGTCTGATAGCGCTCAATCAGCCAATCTACAGCGTACTTAGGCTTATTGATTGCTTGTTCCCATAACTTGGGATCTTTACTGATAAGTTCATCGGGATCTTTGCCATCGGTAACGGTAATAATACTGAGGTTAACATCTGTTTTGGCTGCCAAAGGTATAGTTCGTTCCGCAGCTTGTAAGCCAGCTTTGTCCTGGTCAAATGCTAAACGAATATCTTGAGTTAATCGTCCTACTATCTTTAGATGCGCTTCAGTCATGGCGGTACCTGCTGTTGCCATTACTTGGTTGAACCCTGCTTGGTGGCTGGCTATGACATCCATATTCCCTTCTACAACCACAGCGAACCCGGCTTTGCGGATCGCCTCTTTAGCCTGGAACAAGCCAAAGACGTGTCGACTTTTATCATATAGCATTGTTGCCGGTGTATTTATGTATTTAGGAGCATTTGGTTCGTCCAAAAGCATTCGAGCAGTAAAACCAATAACTTTGCCGAACGGATCCATGAGCGGAATCATTATTCGGCCCCGGAACATATCGCTGGGCTCCTTAAAACGCTGAGTGCTTAGTCCGGCTAGTTTAAGTTCTTGGATAGTAAACCCCTTTCCAACTAAGAACTTGGTAAGAGAATTTCCAGTGTTTGGTGAGTAACCAATTCTAAAATTTAGGGCTGACGTTTTACTAAAATCTCGAGTTTTGAGAATGTACTCTAAGGCTGTTTGGTTCTTTTTAAAATGAGCTTGGTAAAACTTAGTCGCTAACTCGAGGGCTTGGCTCAGGCGTTCCTTCTGTTTTGCGCTTCTATTATCACCTCTCTGGTACTGGCTAAGATCTACACCAGCCTGCCTTGCTAATAACTCCAGTGCCCCCTTAAAGTCAGTGCCTTCCATTTCCATGACAAAGCTGAACATATTTCCACCCTTACCTGAAGAAAAATCGTGCCAAATTTGTTTTTCGGGGCTAACCATAAAACTTGGTGTTTTTTCGTTACTAAATGGACTCAACCCACGAAAATTACGACCGGCTCGTTTAAGCTCCACATAACGACTAAATACGTCCTCTATACTTAGCCTTGACTTTATATCCTCCACTGCATCCATAATATTTACTATCTAGA
>CAZZAE010000010.1:0-25064 GCA_964652125.1 uncultured Candidatus Saccharibacteria bacterium | reverse complement strand
CCGTTACTGAAACTTTATCCACAAACATACACTCTATAGAGTATAGATTTTATAGGTGTTAGTCCAGAGGTGAAGAGTTTTGGCTTATCTGGTAATGTAGTGCTCGAACTTAGTGGAAGGTACCCAACCGCTATAACCAACACGGCCCCAGCCAGCAATTCCGTTCATGTCTGAGTACTTAATCTGAGTTCCATCAGGTGAGACAGCTTCGACATAAGCCACGTGGCCACCAAAGCCGCCGTAACTCGTTTGGGCTATTGCACCAACATGAGGTGTAGAACTTACGTTCCAACCACTTTGAGCGGCGTAAATTGCCCAAGTATAGGCGTTACCCCAGTTTGTTGGTACAGGTACTCTATTAGCTACATACCAAGTACAAAAACCATAGTCATAACCATTACCGCCGTAAGTAGCAGCAAACGCACCAACAACAAACGCCCCCGTCGATGCAGCTACTGGTGAAGGTGCTAGTTGACCGTTGGGAATAATTATCCTAGATCCAACTCTTAGACCACCAATCTCAGCATCGTTAAAAGCGATGATTTGATCTTTGCTAGCACTAAATTTGGAAGCAAGTGTAGCGGGTGTGTCACCGCTTCGGACTATGTAAACAATTCCGTTAAAGGGTGGTATATAAAGGGTTTGACCCGTAGTTAGCTGATCACCTGTAATACCGTTTGAGGATCGAATTGAATCCGAAGAAATATGAAAACGAGCAGCAAGTTTACTGACAGAATCACCGGAGACAGTGATATATTTTTGAATATCTTTATTGGATTTAAATACTGTCGCTACAACTTGGGGTTTAGCCACGACAGTTTGGTCAGCCGGGGAGACTGCTAGCAAGGCAGTAACACTGTCGGCTTGATTAGCGGCTGAAGTTGCTTCGGCAATATTGGTAATACGAGCAACGTTAACGGCAATATCTGCCGAAGATAATTGATCAAGTGGGTTGACGGCACTAGCTGGGGTGGAAATTACTGCTGAGCTAGCTGTCAAGGATTGGCCAGAACTTGAACTATGTAAAACAAAGAAAACAGCAAAGCCAAGTATTAACAGATTGGCGGCCAATATACTATAACGCAGCAGACGCTTACGACTGCGCTTTATAACACCTCCGAAAAGGCGCTGTTTTAACTTCTTCCGGACAAGGCTTTTAGGTGGCTCATAAGCCCCTTCAAGCGTTCTTGAAACGGTACGAATATACTTCTCCTACATCCCTAATTACGGGATAACTAAACTGTGTTTTAATATTAAATTCAAGATACTTCGACCATCTTGATTAAATCTTTAATTTACAGCTTAGGTACAACTTATTACCCCTGTTAGCTATCTGTAGCTGGCAATTAGTTGCACCCATAAAGATAACATGTTCGTATACAAAACTCAAGGATATGCTTACGGTTTTTTACTGGGGTGGAGCACATAAGGTTTTACAGTAGCGGGCGATTTGATCATCATGCTCGACTTGCGTTTGAGCAAAGTATACCGTGCCATCATCACCGGCTAAGAAATATAGGTAATTAGTGTGAGCTGGATGGGCGACGGCGTTAAGAGATGACTCGCTAACATTACTGATAGGACCAGGTGGTAACCCCCCGTGGAAATAGGTGTTATAGCGCGAATTATAATTAACCGACAGAGGTTGACCTGCAATAGCTGCTCCATAAAAAGCCGTCACATCTGACTCCAACCTCATACCCAGATGTATGCGGCTTAAGAAGACTTGGACGATACGACTTCTATCTTCGGGTTTATCGGCTTCTTTTTCAGCGATTGAAGCTAGAATTATACCCTGGTGAACAGATAGACCCTGGCTTTGAATGGCGTTTCGAACATCAGGAGTCAAACGCTTCTGCATCTCATCTAAAGATTGCCGTATTATATCCTCAGGAGTGCCGGTTTTTTGGAAAGATTCAGGATATAAATAGCCTTCTAAACTAGCTCCACTAGGCTTATCAACTAGTGCGGGGTGATTTTTATAAAGTGCTGGGTTTAGAGCCCGGTCAACGTCTTTGGCCGAAAAGCCACTGTTTACAAACGTCTTTTTTATCTGGTCAAGTCGCTGTCCCGGCAAGATAGTAATCAAGTTAGCAGATATTTTACCGCCAGTAATAATCGCCACTATTTCCGGTACGCTTTGACGGGGACTTAGTTCATAGGTGCCGGCCTTCAGATCATTGCTAGCCTCCCGATTACGGACATATTGGGTGAAGGCCCATTCACTGCGGATTAGGCCATGTTTTTTTAGAAGGATTGAGATATCTTTTAAGGAAGATCCAGAGACAATAGTAATGGCTACACTTCTCTGACTAGAGCTATTAAGTGGCCTAAGGTTGGAGTTATAAATATGTCGAGCAACTAATACTGAGCCAACTATGCTAACTACAGCAACAGTTAAAACAATCGCTGCGACTCGAGGCCAGCGGCGCAATCTCTTTGGACTATATTTATACTTCATTCTCCGCTGAACTCCCGGTTCTCTCCTAGCCAATCACTTAAAATATATACAGCGGCTAGGGCATCTACAGCCTCTTTATTATACCTTACTCGCCTCTGTTTCAATTCAGTCTCAGCTTGCTTGGAAGTTAGGGCTTCGTCTTGAAGAAATATTCTGATATCAGTAGCTTGTTGTAGATCTCGGGCAAATGCTCGAACAAGAGTAGTCTGCTTGGTTTCTTGACCGCTGAGTCCCCTTGGCAAACCGATAACTACGGCCACCGCTTGTTGGTCTGAAATTAGCTTAACTATGTCTTGAATAACATCGTCTTGTCGATCAATAGTAGTCAGAGCTGATGGTAATTTAGCAATTAGCGAGGCACTGGCCACTCCAATACGACGCTCACCGACGTCCAGAGCTAAAACGGTCTTATGGGGTTGCAGGGCCATTGTTCGAACTAGCTTGAGCCTTGTTAACAATGATGTTGATCTTATTAGTATTGCTTGGCATTTTGTAAACCCAGAATGGACTGAAATCTACATTTACACTATCGACTGACGGTAATGCCTGAATGGTTTGTTGGACGTCGCCCTTCTTTTTACCGACAATTTGCTTTTTAAGGGCTTCGGTATCAATTTGAGCCCCGGCAGTTGCCGTAGTCTGAGTAGATAGAGTTTGATTAGTCGGGGATTTCTTACTTGTAACAGAAAAGGTCGCTTTATCCAGACCATCGTCGGAGAGGGCTTGTTTGGAAGTATCAATCTGACCTTTAACATCATTCTCGACTAACTTTTTAAGATCATCGCGTTTAACCCCTAGCATTGTGTAATCTGTTTCAACCGTTACATTGACTTCTGTGACCTCGTCTCCGACTTTAGCTGACGAGCTGACGGTTTGTTTACCAGGTTGAAGTGTAACGGGTAGAGGGAAGATATTGTCATTTTGGAACTTGGTAATTAAATCTTTCTTGGCAGCGTCGGTATTGTCGGTAATCTTTTTCTTGGCACTATCAATATCTGATTGACTAACTACAGTAATGGTTTTGTCGGTACCACCGGTGAAAGCGGCGCCGTTACTACCAGATATACTGCTGTAGCCGCTGACGCTAAAAGATTGACCAGCAGAAATATTATACTTGGAACCAGATTCAACAGCAGTTACATTACTCGATCCACTAAAAATACAGTTACCATGTGAATCTACGCTTGGGTGGTTTAGGTTAGTATCTGTTTGGGTAATATAGGTAAGATTGGTGCTGGCGACAAAGGTACCAGCTGGAACTGTTGGAACTTTACCACTACAGCTGGTTGTCATGGTGATAGCACCAGTGGCTTTCTCCCCAACGTTTTTCTGTCCAGTAGCTGCTACTTTTTGACTATCAGTTTGTTGAGAGTCTTTGGAGGTTGCCGGGACTATGCCGCCCTTAACATCCAGTGATTGGGCATCAGTACTGGCTGTAAAAGAAAAATCGCTATTTATCGATACAGCGTTGGTGTTTATGGTGATAGTAGCATGGGGCCAAACATTAAAAGCGAATATCCAACCAATAATTAATAAGATCAAGGCCAAGCCAGCTAGTATTAACTTAGTCCGGAATTTTTCAAAATTGGGTACTTTGATTTTATTTTTTTTATCTTTTTTAGACGGTTTTTTTTCGATATCATCTTCGGTATTATCGACGTCAATTGTTTCCTCAGGATCGGGTCTGCTGGCAGCTGCTACCGCCGTCATGCCAGCAAGTTCACCAATACTTTTATTGTGGTCGATATCAGGTTCATCCCCGGTTTCTTCATCAACTAAAGCTTCATCTTGTTTGTTAACATCTGGTGGTGGAGGAATTGCAGGTTTACTTTGGAGAGTTTTAGCCACATGTATGCCAACCGCACCCGCTAGCGGTATCAAGTTTGCTTCCGAGGTTATCAGTACTAATCGTTTATGTTCTTCTTTGGCGGTTCGCTTTAGAAGCTTCATATTAACAATGCTTTGTAAAACAGTAGCGCGTTTGGGAAGAACCAGCGCAACAATTTTATGCTTGCCGGAGCGCACCTTTTCAATGATGCTGGTTATTTCATCATCGACGTCTATGTAAATAGTATCTTTGCTAGTATCAGTCATTTTAAACTCTTAGTAATCTGTCTATACGTTCACGCATTGAATTTGTAGTATAACTGCTGTCTTGTTGCTGAAGTGTATCGAGTCCAACTCTTAGCAAACCCATTGCAGTTATATAAGTATGATCGGTAACACTTCCGGTTTTGTCAACAATCCCAACTACTTGACTGGGCTGGATGTGTTGAACGGCTGGTTTTCGAGTAAACGGTAACTCACTGTACCAATTGGACTGCTCTAATTTGTCCATTAACATATCTAGCGAGGAGCCACCACCGCAGAGAAGTAATCTGTGTGGTAAGTTATCTAGCTGCGTAAATTCACCTAGCGCTAACTCTACACCGCTAGCCCAAACTTCTAGAGTCTTTTTTAGGGCAGTTTCAATAGCAGGGATTTTCTTTATAGGATCCTTGTGGTCGGACAATCCGAGTTTAAGCTCTTCGGCTTTTAAAAACGATACACCTAAGTCTTTTTCGACTGAACGCGTAAAGGCTCGCCCGCCGATACCAAACATTTTAGTACCTTGCACACCACCGTCATTAATGACGGCTATATCAGTAGTTCCACCACCAACATCCATTAAAATAGCGCTCATACTAGCGTTGGGGTCATCGCCAATTACAGATCTTGAGACAGCAAATGGTTCAGCTGCTACAGCAATAAGATCAAGGTCTAACTCTTTGGCAGTTCGCTCTAGTGCCCCAATATGTATCATGGGAGCAAAGGCTGTATATAATTGGACAACTACTTCCTTACCCTTAAATCCGACTGGGTTGGTCACTGGGTAGCCATCAATTTCAATGTTAACGAGGGCGCTGTTAACCATGCGGATTTCTACGTCTTTACCACCTAGTTCCCAGACTAGCTGTTGACGAGCCCGCTCTTTAGCTCGAGCTTGGACCAAGCCAATAATTCTTTCAACTTCTTCAATGTGCATTTCTTTATTGGGGTCTTGCCGGCGACAACGAACATGTGTGGTAGTTCCTTTAACTAGTTCTCCAGCAATACCAATAACAGCACCCCTAGCACTAATGCCTGCTTGCTGCTCAGCTTCATTGAGAGCTTGATCACAGTTGTTCACTACGGCGGCAATGTCAGAAATTGCCCCAGCTTGCATATCACTTAGACCTTGGTGGGAGCGACCGGTACCAACTATTTCAATCCGGTTGTCCACAACTTTACCAATTAATACTTTTATAAATTCGGTACCAATATCTAAGGCCACCATATGTTGGCCGCTGGCTTCTTTTTTACCAACTGTTTTGGCTGCCACTGACTTGCCAAGGGTTTTTATTTTATCAAGCATAGACCCCTTGATTATAACACCTGAGGTGAAGACGCTAAAGCTTCTATAAAAATTCCGATTTTGGTTCTAAGGATTGTGTTTTCTCCCAACCTTCCCCCGTTTTTGCTCGATTTAAGATACGCTCAGTAGCATCCAATTGCATATCGTTAGGCACGAAGACAAAATATGCATCCCTTTCCTCGTCATATTGAACAGTAACTCCTCCTGCCAGACCTGACATAGCATTTATTACATGCTCCTGTTCGTCAGAGGATTCATTAGTAAATTTAGTCCAAAGCTTCCAATCTGACGACATATTGCATTCCATAATCTAAATCAGAACGGCTTTAATTCTTCTAATTCCAGAAGACGAAGATTCTTCTTTTATAATCTTAAATTTCTTACCATCCTCAGACAGTTGTAAAGTGTGTTCGACGTGAGGACCGCCACAAATCTCAAAACTATATGGTTTGTCAGCCCCATTGGCCTGCATATTGTAGACTTTGACAGTTTCACCGTAGCGATCGCCAAACTGTCCCAGAGCCCCTTTTTCTTTTATGGCAACTTGTGTTGGATATTCTTTCCAGGTAACTACTAAATCCTTACCAATTTGCTCATTCACAATATCCTCAACACGACTAATTTGTTCAGGTGTCATTTTCTCTGGATGGCTAAAGTCAAACCGCAGCCGTTCTTCGGTTATATTACTCCCCCGTTGTACTACATGATCACCCAGCACATCACGCAGGGCTTGGTACATCAAATGTGTCGCAGTGTGGTATTTCTTGTGCTGCAATGTCTGACCGCCTAAACCACCTTTAAATGTTCCTTTGCTAGCCGTCTGACTACGTTGTCGCTGCTCGTTCATTTTTGAGTCAAATTGCTGACGCCATTTCTCATCAACTTGCCAGTCGTTTTTGTAAGCCTCCTCGAGAGTTAGCTCAACTGGAAACCCGTAAGTATCGTACATCGGAAAAACCACACTATCGCCCTTGATTAATATCTCACCTTTATCATTTTTGTTGGACTGAGCAAACTTGTTTAATTCTTTTAGTCCATGACGTAAGGTTTGGCGAAAGACTTTTTCTTCCTTTGCTAGGATCGCAATGACATTTTCACGGCTCTGGGCAACTTCTGGATAGTCTTGATGGTACAAATCGGCAATAACAGGGACAATTTGCTCTAGAAAGTTTTGTTCTATGCCAAGATCAAAAGCAAAGCGTATAGCCCGGCGAATTAATCGTCGCATGACATAGCCCTGCTCTTTATTACTAGGTGATATGCCATCAACTGCTAAAAATGTGGCAGCCCGAAGATGGTCGGAAATTACCCTCATACTTTCAGTGTTGCTGTCATATTGTTTGCCACTTAACTGTTCAAGTTTGCCAATTATTGGTTTTAATAAACTGATTTTGAAGACATCAGGATCGTTAATAGCTGCTACTGCTATGCGTTCTAGTCCACCGCCAAAGTCTACATTTGGTTTAGCTAGTGCCTCAAAGCCCTTATCGCTGCGCTGATAAGCCATAAATACGCTGTTAGCAATCTCTATAAACCGCCCACAATCACAATTGGGATGGCACTTAGGACCCCACTTGGTATCGTGAGGACTGCCAAAGTCATAAAACACTTCCGTATCCGGTCCGCAGGGATCTCCAACGGGCGTAGTTGCTTCTGCACCGGCCCGGCTCCACCAGTTTTTGCTGCCGTCGTAATAAAAAATACGGCCATCACTCATTCCCAGGTCGTAACCGTCTTGTTCAGAGCCGATATCTACTTGTTTAGCATTAATGCCTTTCTTGCTAAATAAATCCTTCCAAAGCTCACCGGCTTTTGAATCCTTGGGGATATTAAACTCTCGGCTGCCAATGTAACATGTTACGTAAAGTTTGGCGGGATCTAGACCGACAACGTCTGTTAAAAACTCAAACAACCAAGGAATTTCTTCCTCTTTAAAATATTCTCCCAAGCTCCAGTTGCCAAGCATTTCAAAAAATGTAGTGTGGCGATTATCTCCAACTTCTTCAATGTCCTGAACACGAAGGCAGGGTTGGCTATTCACCAGTCGCGTGCCATGAGGATGTGATTCTCCAAGCAAGTAAGGAATAAGGGGTTGCATTCCACTGCCTGTAAAAAGTGTGGTCGGATCATTTTGGGGAACTAAAAGAGCCCGTGGGATAACGGAGTGGTCTTTATTCTTAAAAAAATGTTAATAAGCTGTTGGTATTTCTTGTGGTGTCATCTGTAACAGTTTATCAGAATATTGACTAATTTAATTATTCGTTTTACAGTATGACGATGCGAATTCGATTGGCTACTCCTTGTGAGCACTGCACCGTAAAAGATACCTGTGAATCAAAACCAGAATCAGGTATAGCTCATTTATCTAGTGCTGTTGAGGTAGAAATAAAACAAGGTGATTTTTTAAAAAGAATAGTTGCAGGAATTTGTGAAGAAGCTTCGCAAGGAGTGGCTCACGATATGTCATATCTTGACGGCAACACTACTCGAGTCATGGCTTTTATGAGATTATCGGGTTTAGAAACTGTTAGTGTTGATTTAGAATCACTACAGCCTGCCCTACCAGTAGAACCTGCTGAAACCGATAATTTACGTCAATCTTTACAGTTCCTAGATGATTACCCCACCTCCAACAACTAAATCACCTTTATAAATTACTGCCGATTGTCCAGGAGTAACCGCTCGAACTTCATCAGTTAACTTAACAGTTAATGTATCCTTAATTTTTTCCAACGAAGCATTAATTAGTGGCGCTCGGTAACGAGTGCGGACTTGATAAGTTTTGCTGAGATCCGGCTGGCCATTTATCCAATGTAGGTTTGTTAGCTGAATGTCTTTATGCCAGAGCTTTTTATCGTCTATGTTGGTCGTCACATATACTTCATTTTTCTTCATGTTTTTACCCGTTACATAGTATGGTAGACCGCCACCGACGTTTAGTCCGTGGCGCTGTCCAATGGTGTAATATATTGCCCCTTCGTGTTGACCTATTACCTTACCTGCTTGGTCAAGAATTGGCCCTGTTTCCTGTTGACCCAGCTCAACCTCGAGAAATTCCTTGATACCGACTTGGCCCACAAAGCATATACCCTGAGAATCTTTTTTATCAGCAGTAATGAGGCCAAATTTTTTTGCAAGTGTTCTAACCTCAGATTTTGTCTTGAATTCCCCAATTGGAAATAGGGTCTTTTTTAGAGCCATGTCGGTAACTCGGTATAGGAAATAAGTTTGATCTTTATCAAGATTATGAGCAGTTAAAAGATGTCCGTTTTTTGTGCGGGCATAGTGTCCAGTTGCTATCATGTCCGCGCCATCATCAAGAGCCGTATTTAAAAAGAGTTTAAATTTCACTTCTTGATTGCACATAACATCAGGGTTTGGAGTGCGACCGGCTTGGTATTCACTTACCATATAATCCACCACTTTGTTGCGGTACTGAGTTTGGAAATCATACATCTTAAAAGGAATGTTGAGTTGCACTGCAACCCGTTTAGCATCCTGATAATCTTCTTTCCAGGGGCACGGAAAACCGGGCAGATCCTTACTCCAGTTTTTCATATAAACCCCAGTTACGTCATAACCATGCTCTTTTAACAGAGTAGCCGTAACTGACGAATCAACTCCGCCGCTTAAACCAACATAGACTTTCTTAGCCATAACTGATTTACCATACCACAAAATTACAACATTGAAAAAAGTATTGTTTTGCTGTAGTTTAGTTCAATAGCTTATTAAACTTGGAGTAAATTTATATGACGAACGAATCTGATATTGAAAATGGACATTCGCAATTATCAAAAGTTGCAGTTAAAAAAGAAAAAAGTCCTTATTCGCCTAGAGAAAAGGTCTTAGCCCTGGGAGTTGTATTTTTAGGACTTAGTTCTTTAATGGCTTGGAGAGTTGGTGACTCTGGAAAGAATGCTCTCATAGATCAGCGCAATAGTGCTAGAGCCGAGTCTCAAACAAATGAGCAAAAAGCTATAGTCGCTATGTGGGCAGCCCAAAGGGGAATCACCCAGATTATTGATATTGATGCCGAAGATACCAATCCACCATCAGTAGAGTTGAGCCTAGACCCAAGTAATCCAAAAGCTTGCCACCCCTGGTTTCAATTTGATGGAAATGCTCTTAAATTAACTCAATTGGATAATCTTGGAAAAATTTATGACACAGTTGATGTTGCCTCCGGAAGCCGAGCCCAAGCAGTCCTTGAGGATATCTGTCCTCCCGTTAAGCCTTAATTTAAACGTCTAGAAAAACTATCACCTGGTCAGCTTTGACGTGCATAATGCCGCGCGATATTCGAATTCTTTGAACATGGTCACCTGTTCTGACTATTATGTCGCAGGGATTTAATAGGGTCATAAAATTATGATGTTTGGGCAAGATATCAAAAGGACCAGTGTTATTAATAGCTGAGATACTTTGGGCATCTTCGTCGTAGTAGACTTTAAATGGCGAATAGACCTTGATTCGCATGGTCGCCGGGGCGTTAGGATCAATAGGAGCCGGTTTAGTATCTGTCTTCTTGTCTGGTTTCATACCACTATTTCCTCTACACCCTTGAGAGTTTCTTCTCGGCTAAACGATTCGCCTTTGAGTCCAGTTAAATCACTGGTAACATTCATATTTTGAGAGAAATATTGGATTAGCTTTTTAGCCTTGGCAAAATCTGATCTATCTGCCGGTGATAATTCGTTTTCACCAATTATGGCAATAATACTTTTTAGAGATTCGTGTTTTTGCATTAGCGATTGGACTTGGACGCTTAGGACATAATGACGATCACCAACAATTTCTGGAGTTAACAGAGCTGAACTAGTTTGGATTAGATCGACCGAGGGTCGTATGCCTTGCTCGGCAATTTTGCGAGATAGGACAATTGTCGAATCCAGTTCGTGTTGGATCATCTGAACTGCCGGGTCACTATAGTCATCGGCTGGTACATAAATAGTCTGAACGGTAGTTATGGAACCATTTTGGTTGGAACTTAAACGATCCTGCAAACCTTTAATGTCTGAGAATATGGTTGGCTCGTAACCACCTTCTGCGGGAATTTGATCCAGTATTGTAGATAGCTCGTTATGGGCTTGTACGAAGCGGTACATATTATCTGCGAAAAACAAGATATCGCGCTTTTCTTCGTCGCGGAAGTACTCTGCCAGGGATGTGGCTGACATTCCAACTAGTGCTCTACGTACAGGGTTTTCATTCATTTGTCCAAAAAACATGCAGGTGTTTTTCAGTAGGTCACGCTCTTGAAGAGTCTCATATAGTTCGTGGCCTTCTCGGATACGCTCACCAATACCGGCAAAGAAACTAAGAGCATCACCAATTTTAGCGACGTTGTGAATAAGTTCCATGGTGAGCACTGTCTTACCAACACCGGCACCACCAATAATGCCAATCTTACGCCCCTTTACAAAAGGAGTGAAAAAATCTATTACCTTAATTCCAGTTTCCAAGATCTCTGGTTTAGACAAAGTAAAGTTATCATTCCTGGGTGGTAGTTTTAGAATTTCTTTACGCTTTATATTCTCGCCGTCCAAAGCTGGCTGTCCATCAAGGGGCCCACCCAGAGCATCAAGTACCCGCCCAATAGTGGCTTTACCAACAGGTATTTCTATACCCCGGCCAGTACGCTTGACCTCCATACCCTTTTGAATAGTTTTATCGGATTCTATATTTAAGCAAACTGCAATGCCGCCTTGGGCCAGACTATCAACCAGTAGCTTACCAGCACGCTGATTCTGGACAACAATTACTTCACCAGGAGCCGGTGAATCATCATCAAACTGAACTTTTATAACCAAGTCACGGATACTTCTTACTACACCGTCACTCATATTTTCACCTTTGTTAAGCGGAGGCCATTTACGACTTCTTTGAGGCGCTCATCTTTAATAGCTCGCTTAGCTCTGTTATATTGCAAATGAATATCGTCCAGTGAATCATCAGCTTTATCATGTGCGACCGACATAGCTTGAAAACGACTGGCATACTGAGCTAACTTGGATTCCAATATTAACTGACCGAGTGTAATTTGAACCATCGAGCGTTCCAAGTGATCTACCACGGCGAAGGTACTAGGTTCAAAAATATAATTAGCATCACTAATGAACTCGCTTTTACCCTTAGCTGTTTTACTGCGCTCTTCAATGGCCGAGCCCAGCGATAGGCGTTTAACATCTTGGACTAGTAAAGACACATATGTTTGGTAGAAAATAGAAGTGCTTTTGTATTGCTGGATTTCCTCAGCTAGTGGCAGGGTATTAAAGTTCTGGTCCTGGGAGGGCATTTTAAAATATCTTTTAAAGCTGATCCCGTCCTGAGCAAGTTGAATGGCACCATGGTGACCAACGACAATAATTTCGTTTTTACCAGGATCGTATTGTTTGCGCATAACTTGAATTAGCTTTTGGTCAATATCACCGCTGAAACCGCCTTCTGCCGTCATGACAATATAAAGTTCCCTTTCAATGACAGGTTTATCAGGATCGCGTCCAAATCGGAATTGGCCATCAATTCTAAGCTGTGAATAGATATGCCAAAGTTCCTCAAAAAACTTTTGAGACGATAACACCTGGTTTTTAATTTGGGCTATTTTCATGCTGGCGATGCTTTCAAAGATGCTAGTAAGTTGGACCATACTGCCCATCACCTTTTCTTCTAGTGCCAGTTCTTGGGGTCGCCTCATTTCTTCAATTCCACCAGACTCTTAGCTTTTAATTGATCACGCAAGGATTCAAAGTCTTCATCTTTTTTGACTAATTTAGCGATACTATCGACGGATTTTTTCAAGTTATCGACATCAAGCACATCAGTGTCTTCTAAATTAAAGGCCACATCCAGCATCAGTTGCTGGCTTAAGAGGGAATAGTTTTCACCCGGGGCTTGGGTCAAAATCTCTTGTAAGCGTTGTCCCAGCTCTAAATCTTTTTTGGATTCAAGAGCAAGTTCTGAACCAAAGTGAGCGTATTCTTTAGCTTGTCGATAAGTTGCAAGAGCTTTTAGGGTCTGGGAATTAAGCTTTTTTTGGCGATCGTTATGACCACGTCCACCGACTCTGGAAACGCTTAGGCCCGTACTAATGGCAGGTCGTTGACCATCATGGAAAAGATCCATATCCAATATCCATTGACCATCAGTAATTGACATAATGTTGGTTGGCAAATAGGCAGTAATATCCCCGCCAGCGGCTAGCACCAACGGCAGACTGGTCAGGGTTTTATGGCTGCGTTTTAGCCGGCCGGCACGCTCCAACAAACTGGAATGGGCATGAAACATATCACCAGGATAAGAATCTCGTCCAGGACTAACTCCAGATAGTAGAGATATCTCCCGGTATGCAAAAGCATGGCTAGTTAAGTCATCATAAATTAATACAACGTCTTGGTTTAATTGCTGCCATAAATACTCACCGAGCGAACAAGCAACGTATGGAGCTAAATAACTCAGAACTAAGGATTCAAATATTGTCGCTACGACAACAATGGCATTTTGCATGGCATTATTGTCACGTAAGCGGCTCAGCAGAAGTTCAACTTCACTGCGCCGTTTGGTGATCATGACGTATACAACTGTTACGTCGGTACCAGCTTGGTTGATGGCTAATTGGGTGGCTAGGGTACTTTTGCCAGATTTGCTATCACCAAGTACGGCTATACGCTGGCCTCGAACTAGCGGGAAAAGAGCATCAACAACAGTTACACCAGTCGGCAGCTGAGTATTTAATTGTTCGCGTTCATAAATTGGTGGTGCGTCTTGAAATACTGGCCATGTAGTATCGGCGCCAATCGGACCCTTGCCATCAAGCGGTTCACCAGTTACAGAAATAACACGACCGATAAAATCTTTGCCAACCTTAGTAACTAGCTCATTATGTTGAACTACGGCCACTGTTCCAATTGCTAAACTATCTGCGCCAAGATGCAAAACTACGGCATAGTCTTCGTAGATATGATGAACAAAACCTTTGCTGCCATCTTCAAACATTATTAAGGCATGGATGGTTACCGGGTGGAGGCCGCGGACGTTGATCAAAAACCTGTCAACACTAATAACTTCGCCAACCGGGTTGCCGGCTTCAACTAATCGATTAAAGTGCTTATTGCCAGCCACCCTAGTTATTCCCTTGGGCTAATTTATCTATTAACAATTGCCGGTGCTGGTTAAAATGTCGACGCAAGCTAAAGTCAAACTGCTTATTGGGGGTCCTGATGATACAGCCAGCGGCAATGCTGGGCTGAAGACCAATTTGCAAAAAGAGTTGAGGATCTATTTCATCTCTAAACCAAGTAATGATTTTCGATAGGAAATTATTTGGTGGATCGGATGAAAAGCTAATATGAACAATTGGGGCACGGCTTCTTAAATCCTTTAAGTTTGACTCAAGTTTTTTTCGTTCTTCCTCTATTAATAAATTAACATTATTAAGCTTGGCTAACTCTTCCAAGTTTCGACTAGTTTTGGGCAACCTAGGTTGGCTACCAGCTTCTCGAACTGCTAATTGGGCTGTGAAGTCTGCTAAGGCATTGAGTTCCCTTTGTAGCCTACCGAGATCTATAAGACTAATGATCGATACCGGTAGCTTTATTTTGCCGGCTTCAAGCTCCATTTTTTATGTCCTCAAGTATGGCTTGTTTGTTAGCTTCTAAATCACCCAATATATATTCCAGTTGATCATTTAAGTCTATTTGGTCACCAATGGCTGCCAGGACATAATGGTTAATAATCTCAGCCATATTCTCGCCAAAGCGCTTTACCAGTCGATCTTTTTCAATTGCCACTTGTTGCTGCAATTGTTTACCCAGTATTTCTCTTTGTTCCTCGATGGCTTGTTGGGTCTTGTCAATTGATTCTATAGCTAACTGTTTGGCATCAGTAATGGATTGTTCATATTTAGAAAATTCTTCCTTTAGAGTGGTGGTGATCTCACTCTTCATGTAGTCGTTCAGCTGGGAAGTAGTTAGCCTTAGGTCTTGCTGAAGAAACATGGCATTTTCGCCAATAATCTTTTCAAAGTGTAGACGGCCACGGTTGCGTAGCTCTTCTCGGAACTCTTCATTAAAGATGTGTTCAACATCGTGTTCAGCTGCCTGGGCATAGTTTTGATCAACAACCGCCTTAGCGGCTGCTATATTGGCGATTTTTCGCTTTTTATTGCCGCCCTTCATTACATATATACCAGTGGCAGCGCCTGCAGCTATTGCTATAAGCACGATTATTAGTTGCCAAAGTTGCACGTGTCAGCCCACCTTATTTTTATCTTTACTCTTATAAATTAAAGCAACACACCAGCGATCGCGGGTGGCGCGCTAGAACTGTTTTAGTATAACGCTTTTGGTTAGAGAACCAAAGTGTTACAGGCTTTGTTTTAGGGCCTCAACTGTGCGCTTTATATCTCCATCCGTAGTTGAACGTCCTAAACTAAAGCGCAGGCTGGAGCGAGCATCTTTAGAGCTTAATCCAATAGCCTTAAGTACATGAGATGGTTCATCACTGCTGGCACTGCATGCTGAGCCAACTGCACAGATAATTCCCTGCTCATCAAGTTGCATCATTAAACGCTCATTGTCTTGACCGGGAAAGGTAATATGTACGTTGTTGGGCAGTCGTTTATCTGTTGAGCCATTTATTTTAGCGTCTGGGATTTGCTCGTTTACCATTTGCGTAAATGTCTTTTGTAGTATGCCGAGTCTAGCCGTTTCCTCTTGGCGACGAGATTGAACTAGGTCAAGGGCTTTGGACAGTCCAACTATACTTGCAACGTTCTCAGTACCACTGCGTAGTCCACGTTGCTGACCACCACCCAGAATTTGTGGTTTTAGTCTAACTCCAGTTTTAATAAATAAACAACCGCTTTGTTTGGGCCCATAGATTTTACCACTGTTTATAGTCAGCAAATCTACTCCCAATCGATTGACATGTAGATCCAAATAACCGGCCGCCTGGCAGGCATCACTATGGAAATATAGTGGTAGTTTATTGCCCTTAGCTAGTCGTTGGCGTCGAATTGTTTCTAGAATTTTAGAAATCTCACGCAAGGGTTCAATGGTGCCAATTTCGTTATTGGCGTACATGATACTAACCAGAACTGTTTTATCATCTAACTGCCTTGCAAAATCTTTAAGATCAACTAAACCGTTAGGCAAGACTTTGACAATTTTGCAGTTATACTGCCCGGCTGGCTTTAAGACTGACTCATGTTCAATAGCACTGGTCACGATGTTAGCGCCCCGGTGAGCTTGCATAATTCCTTGTATGGCCAAGTTATTGGCCTCTGTGCCGCCAGCCGTAAAGACAATTTCAGCCGGTCGGGCTGCTAGCCATTTGGCAACACTAGCTCTAGATGCTTCAATGTCTTTTGCGACTGATCGACCAGCTAAATAGGTGGCTGAGGGATTATAAAACTTCTGAGTGAAATACGGCTGCATGGCAGCCAGAACTATTGGATCAACAGGAGTAGCTGATGCGTAATCAAGATAAATAACTTTACTTGTGGTCATAACTTAACCCAAGTATAGACCTAGACTCGGCTGTAGAGTTCGCTTTTAACGCGTTGGCCGTAAATCTGGGTAGCGTGGTATAAATTGCGAAGTTCGTCTTTGGAAACCATTTTATATGGTTGACCATCTTGAGCTTTCAAAATACCGTCGGGACGGACATCATAGCGAGTTGTCTTGGAACGGTGGCGACCACTCTGATCAATCCACTCCTCATGCCAAACCCAAGTTCGCTTGTCTAAGCAAAAGAATTCCCGGCGACCACCTTTGGGAACAGGTCCGAATAACTGACCACCAATTTTGGCTTCATGGCGAATAAGATTTCGGTAAAGTTCAGCCTGTCGTTCATCGCGGCGTTGGGCAATAGCAGATTTAAAAAGTTTCTTAATCATGAGACATTCCTTAAATCTATTGGCATAGTTTGTTCACCAGCCTCAGCGGCATCAAGACGTGCTTGATTTTTAAGTCGCTTTTGGACCTCATATGCACTAAGTTCGGTAACAGGAGCTATGGTCGGTTGTTGACTATGTTCGCTAGTTACTTGTGGATCTGCACTCTTCAAGTGTTGTACTTCAGGGTTACGTTGCTCTTTATAGTCAGCTAAACTGGTAACAGTTGCCTCTGGAGTAGCAATTGATTCAGGGGTTGGATGGACGTTTTCAGCCATAGTGGCTTCAATAGCGCTGGTTCCAAGTGCCCCAACTTCATTATTTTGACTTTCTAGTCGAAATTCTGGATACAAAATTGTGGCTACTTGGCCAAAATCCGCAACGGATTCGACAACTTCAGCAGCCCGGCTATGAACCATTTCAACTACGTTCTCAAATGGGTTAGTCTCAAAATCTATCATAATTTAACCTAGGCCAAATAATTTGGTGGCGTTTTTCGTCGTCATTTGAGCTAGCTTTTCAGTAGTTTCACCTCTAAGTTCGCTCAAAAACTGTGATATTTCGCACACATATTTTGGCTCACACACTTTACCACGAAAGGGAACTGGAGTCAAGAATGGAGAATCCGTTTCTAGCAACATTCGATCCAGAGGAACTTGTTTCGCAGCCTCAAGCTGATCCTTGTCTTTCGTGAAGGTCATAATGCCATTTAGGCCAACATATAGACCTCTATCCAATACTTGTTTCAGCTCAGCTGGTCCGGCACTAAAACTGTGCACAACACCTTTAATATTTAAATGTTCAGCCCTATATTCATCGAAAATCCGCCAAAAATCCTCAAATGCTTCACGAACGTGGAAAATCAGTGGCAATTTGTGCTCTACCGCAAGGTCTAGTTGAAATCTTAACAATTTTTCCTGATCTGATTTAGACGAATGCATATAATGGTAATCTAAACCGGTTTCGCCTATGGCGACGACTTTGGGTGATGATGCAAGTTCTCGGAATTGTTGCAGTGCTAAATGGTCATTGACGTAGAGAGCACCTTCGTGTGGATGCAAACCTATTGTCGCCCATATATTGTCATGTTTGGCGGCTAATTCCACTGCTAATTGAGAATCTGTAAGCCTGCAGCCGACAGCTAATAGTTTGGTTACACCGACTTTTGTCGCAGCAGCTATTACCTCATTTTGATCCAGGGGATAATCTGGAAAGTGAATGTGGCAGTGAGTATCAACTAGTTGAGCGGTATCTAATTTATTTGCCATTTTTAGTAGCAATAACTGTACTTTTAACTTTGCTGGGTTGTCGGGGAAATAGTGTCCCCTTGGTTGGACGAACGATGCCTTCAGAAAATGTGTGTTTTATCTTGGTGGAAGTATCTGGTAGAAATGGTTCTAGTAAATCTGCAATCTCCAGCAATGAGCTAGTCTGATAAGCTAGAACTTCACGCAGATGTTCAGTGTCTTTGTTCTTAGCTAATTCCCATGGTTTTTCCTCGTCAATGTACTGGTTCAATCCCCGGATTTGTTCCCAAACTTGGTCAAGAGCCCGATCAAAGCGGCATTTTTCAATTGATTCCCAATAACCAGAGCTATCATGATTAGCCGGCAGGATATCACCAATAATGCCTTGTTGGTATTTAATTAGCATAGCCGCGGTTCGCTGAACAGTATTACCTAGCTCATTGGCAAGTTCATTATTGTAGGCGGCTTCTAACCTTTCCCAAGTAAAATCTCCGTCCTCATAGGATGGAATGTGCCTTAGAAAGTAGTAGCGAAAAGCATCTACGCCGTATTTATCGACAATTTCCTTAGGGTGAATGACATTACCAACACTTTTACTTATTTTCTCATCACCAATAGTTATAAAGCCATGAACATAAACAATTTTTGGTAGCGGCAAGCCTAACCCAAGCAGCATGCCAGGCCAAATAGCAGCATGAAAGCGAAGTATATCCTTGCCGATAACTTGAACGTTAGCTGGCCAAAACTTTTTAAAATCTTGGTGTTCTGGATAACCTAGAACGGTTATATAGTTCATTAGAGCTTCGAACCAAACGTACATAACTTGAGTATTATCTCCGGGTACGGGCACGCCCCATGAAATCTTTTCTTTTGGTCGGCTAATACTGATATCTTCTAATCCATCTTTGATGACTCTAAGTATTTCGTGCTTACGGGTAGTTGGTATAACTTGCAAGGTTCCGTCTTCCACAGCTTTTAGAATTTTCGGAGAGTACTTACTGAGCTTAAAAAAGTAATTGTCTTCCTCGATACTTTCATAGGGCTTATTGTGATGCGGACAAATGCCTTTATTTTGTTTGGCCACTGCTTCCGTGACAAAAGCTTCACAACCCGTGCAATAAAGACCAACATACTTACCCTTGTAAATATCATTGGCTAGATTTTTCCAAATTATTTGGGCCCTTTGTTCGTGACCTTGATCAGTCGTGCGAATAAAACGGTCATTGCTGACATTTAGTAGTTTTTCCAGTTCCCTAAACTTCTGGCTCATAGCATCAGCTAAGGCCTTGGGTGTTTGTTTTAGCTCGGCAGCTTTCTCTGCGACTTTAGTGCCATGCTCATCAGTACCAGTACTAAATATAACTGGTTTACCTTGCTTTCTAGCTGTTCGGGCCAGGACATCAGCCTGTAATAACTCCATGCCAAAACCAATGTGCGGTTCACCATTTACATAGGGAATAGATGTCGTTACATAGTAGTTCATAATCTATCTATTATAACAGTTTAAAAGAGCGAAGGTTGGACTGGTTTTTCTATTGTTAACCCAAGATGCTCTGCCAAACGTTCAACAAATACTATTTGAGCTTCGTTTAGTTTGATGGCAGCCTTACCTGGAGCGAACCAACCGCCACGATCAACTTCTGGAAATTCCTGTGTGTTTCCAGATTTTGGAGGCCACTCCATACTAAAAGTATTGCTTTTTAGGTTCTCAACCTCCAGATCTCCCTTAACTGCCCAGACGTAGATAGTCTTACCGCTTTTGTTTTTGGTTGATCCTAATTCAATTAAGTCACCATCCGGAACGGGTTGACCAGTTTCTTCTTCAAATTCGCGCTTAGCTGCAGTTATTGATTCCTCGTTTTCATCAAACTCACCTTTGGGAATCGACCACGAACCTTTGTCTTTATTTGCCCAAAATGGACCACCAGGGTGAACGAGTAAGACTTCTAGAGCATCACTTTTAAATCTATAGACCAGTATCCCACCGCTTTGTTTACCCATTATTTATTATGCTGCTACTTGATATGTGGAAGTAACGCCCTCTTCAATTAACTTTTGATGATACGCTGCTACTGCATCGATGTGCTCATTTGTAATTCTGCGATTGTCTCTAAGAATTGGTACTGCTGAACTTAGGCAAGTTACAGCATTCATTTCAAAGCCAAGATTATTTAATCTTTCCTGGGCTCCCTCTTCGCGGTCAAATCCAACCGTCAAACTCACAGGTTGTAAGCCAACTAAATAAAGCACCCCAGCTCCATCAACTTTTGATTGACCATCAGTGACATTATCATCGGCAAGATGCACAAAGTCACCATATTCATAGTTCCCCTCAACTCGTTTTTTCACGCCATAATTTTTATCTTCAGGAATTCTTTCCCACAAATATGATCGGTTAGCTACAAAAGCGGCTACCGCTATTAATGCTGTGCCGGCTTGAGCTTTGCCAAAAACGTGTCTGTAAGGAGTTTTAATCTCATCAAATCTGGTTGCGTATCCTAGCATTGTATCTTTAATTACCTCTTGTTGTTTATCAATTGGCATTTGCCCACTTGCAACAAGATCCATGTTATATGACAACATGCCCCTAATATTATGGTAGTAGGGAGATTGTCGACCGGATTTAAGCTTTATCCCGCCGTCTGGAAATCCAATAATTCCTCTATCAAACGATCCTACTACATATCTCTCTTCATCAAATTCAAATTTGGACATTTTAGACCCTATCCTGCTGAGGTTTCGTTAAGTGAAAGGACTTTTTGCCCTAACTCAACTGCTGCTTGACGCGGATTATCTGATCCATATACACCTGACCCTACTATCCCTACGAAATTTGGACCAGCCGCTTGACCAGTTTCAGATACATCACCACCCTGTGTAATTAGACCTGGTGACCACAAAGTATAGTTTCCTTCACCCAATGCATCGTCAAATAGAGCTTTATATTCATCTACTGCTGATCGTTTATTGCCGGGTACAACGAAGTTTGTTACATCAAGTTCAACTGCTTTTTCAAACATTCGACGAAATGCTGCATCGACAATGTAACCACCCTCACTTGCCCTAATTTGATCATGCGTCATCTCTGCACCCTGTATAACACCTATTCCTCTTTCTTGAAGCTCTCGAGTCCATTTTTCTTGAGTCTGTGGACCAGTAAACGAAAATAGAATTGCAGCATCAACACGGGCCACGCGCATAGCGCGTGCAAAGTTCACACCTGTTGCTGGTATATCATTTCCAGCTTTTTGATGGTCATAAACAATCTTTAATTTTTCATTGACCTGAAGTACATCATCAACTGCTGTTCTCAGACCTGATCCAAGACCAACTTCAAAACCTACTTTAATTGCAGAAAGACCTGGTACGTCTTCCAGATCCTCTACTAGTGGTCTAAATTTACGTGGTTGAACATCGGCGGCTAAGGCCCAGCTTTTACCACCAGCAACGATTGATTCTGACATTTTACCCTCAGTTCTCCCGCCCAATTATTACTATAGACATCGTAACAAATAAAAACGCTTGACTGTAAAGTAGAAGTTACAACAAACTATTTATACTGATGTCGAAGGCATAAACATCCGCATCTCAATCATTGCTTCTTTTGTAATGTTGCGAGGATGGTCTGATTCAAGTGCTTTAACTCTTCCCCGCAAAAATTCTATTCTTATTTTATATAATCTACGAATATTCATTTTAGGAGGCTGGTCGGTTCTATCTAAGGATGCGTATAGAATCGGGTGTTGAATATCTAAAATACGTCCATATTCAGCTACTAATTCATCATACCTTTCAACTTTTGTTTTTGGTTTTTGCAGGGAAAAGCTGTCCGAATTTTGCGGTGGTTCTTTAAATAACTTTTCTGCTTCTGTTAAAAATTGGATCTCGCGCTCGGAATGCATTTCAATAAAAGTGACAAATTGTCGTAGTTTATTAATATCAACCTCATACTTGGCCAATAAATCACTCCCCTCACGCTTTGTATTCCCTGCCAGTAGTGCATCGCCAAGACCTGCAATCATCTCTGGAGATGCCGGACATACCATGGTCGGTACGCTAGTAATCGCACTCTTGTCTTCACTAACTAGATCGCCATTGTTCTCAGCAATCTCAGCTATCTCTTTACCATCCATATTTTCCAGTTTTTCTTTATCGACATGTAATATTACTGTTCCAACACCTAATAAAGCTTGACGAAGGACAGCCATTTCGGCGGGTATCTCTCCATTAGGTACTGAGTTATTTTGACGCCACATTAGGAAGTTGGGAAGATGAATACCCATGTGGTAAACCTCTAATATACCAGTGGCATCCAGTTCTCCATTTGAAGTACATTCTCGAATATATTCACCCCTTAGACTTTCTAGAAGTTTTAGGGCACCACCATAGTTTTTACGTAAATGTTCAAACCAGGTGGCGTTATAGGGAAGTTCTGAATTATCGCGACTTGGGCTATCGCCTCTCGTATAAGGCTCAAGACGTAGTCCGCCGACATTATTATAATCACTTACGTCCCTGGCGAAAAAAGGGAAACCTGCAGAACTGTAAATTTCTTGAACATTAAATATATCAAGACCGCTAGGACGGGTAACTTCTACAGGTTGTGCTAAAGATGACCTATCAAACTCTGACATTTTCCATATAATACTATATTTTTAATATAATATCAACTATAGTGATGATTGCTTAAGGTGCTATTTTTCAGGTCTACTAAATGGAAGTATTACCCTGTCACCATATACTCTAACGGTTTCTGAACCTTTGCCAATTTTAGAGCCAAACTTACTGCATTGTTTAGTTACAGTACAACGCTGACAAATTTCCCTTGCTGCTGCAGTGTAACTCGGCACGGCATCAGCTTCAGTATCATCAGGTATTTCAGGGTGAAAGATATTTGGATCTTCACCTTTGCACGCTGCCTTGTATCGCCAATTTGCACTTTCTTTTTCAGCTTTTGCAATCTTACCAAGTAGTTTACAAAAACCCATATATGCGGTATTGGAATTACTATTTCCGTGTTTTTCATAAAACGCAAAAGCCTCGGAAAGTTCCGGTCTTAAAACTACTTGAACATTTCTATGACGTCGCTCACTGCCAGCTGGTAAACGCCTTATTGCTCCAATGTCTCGTAGGGCCGGATCAACATAATTAAAAACGTATGGGTTTTGAAGTACTTGTGGTACTTCTTCACCAAACTTGCCTACCACGTAATGAATAGTTGCATAACGAACAACAGCTTCTATATCCAGCTCTTCACCTTCTACGGGAATGGGAATAGGTGCCAATTTTTCTACAGCTAATTCCCAACTTTGGCGTGCAACTTCGTGCTCAGTTGCCAATGCGGCAGTCTCGCCCACCAAAGTGTTAATACTCATAATGTCAGGTTATTAGATATATAGTTGATAGTCAACGATAAATATTTTAAAAGTTATTTAAATGATTTTAAGTTGAAAATTTAATTTCAAACTATTTTAAACAAACTTTGTAATTGTGGCACAAGACGAAATTATGTCTTTGAAATTAACTGTCTATAAATTGCTGACAGAACTTTTCAAAGATGGCATTAGTCCAGCCAAAACCGGTTTGGGATGGATACAACCCTTTAGCCGGGGGTTTATCCGGGTTAACAACATTATATTTTTCAATAAAGACACCGTTTTTATTAAACCAATCGAGATTAGTTTTCAGCCACTTAGCTACAACTCTCCGAGCTTCGTATTCGTAGCCATAGCGCATTAGACCTTTGACAACTATAAATTGTAACGGTGCCCAACCATTAGGATAAGCCCACTGAGTTGGAGTGGCACCTGGACCTGGTACCATCTGGCTTAATTGTTGGTCTGTTGCAGCTAATCCACCTTTTTGCTCAAATCGGCGTAAGTTTTTAACCATTTGCCTAGCTTGTTTGGGGGTAGCAAGACCAGCCCACATGGTGTAAAAAGCCGCCAGTGAGCTTACATTACCTCGCCTTTCTTTGACAAAGTTATAGTCATAGAACAAGCCATGTCCGCTACTCCACATAAGTTTGGCCATGGTTTTGTCTCGCTTGCGGGCAGCCCGACCCCACTTCTGAGCTTCAGCATCATCCCCCAATATTTGAGCAGCCCGAGCAAAATCTGTTTCATACTTATACAGCAACGAATTGAGATCAACAGGTAAATAATTAAGAGCCCGTCGATTAAAACGTGGAGTCATGTCCCAACCACTCTCAGTTTCAGCTAGATCGTTAATCATGTTGATATCGTAGTAGCGACTAAGTCCCTTATAAACTTGGCGCCAATTGGGTTTGGCTGTACCCATCCATACGGCCTCATACTCTTCTTTAGCTTGACCAATAGCCTTGCGCAACCAGACTTTACCCGGATCATAAGCATCATAAACATCAAAGATAAAGCTCGTAAGTAATGGTGGTTGGGAGCGGCCCATTAAGTAGGTCCGAGAAGCATTTGGAATTATCCCAAACCGTTTTTGCATGAACAGTAAATTTTCCAAAACTCCCATGACTAGATCTTTATGATTAGCATCGAGCATACCTTGGACCATAAAGTAGCTATCACAGTAGTACATTTCATTAAAATCAAATGGATGGCCCTCTTCGTAAGCTGGGACTAAATAGGTTTTTGGCAGTCCCAGTAAGGTGTCGTCATCCTTGGGGTGATAGCGCTCCAATTTGGGCCAATACGAAGCAATATAATCACGGGCATTCTGAACCTGCTCACGAGTCAAATCACTGTGTCCGGGCGAAACAAAATTCTTGGCTTTTAAAACCAAGGTTTTAGCTTGTTTTAACATCTACCTCCAGCTTAGGTCAATGCTTACGCTTAGGTCAAGTTAGTACTGAGTTTATACATCAATTTTTACCATAAGAAGTATTGCTTTTTACTAAGCTTTTATGTTAAAATAACTTTATGGGGCTGAATTTTAAGCTCGACATTGGACCTTTACAAGTTAGTTTGCAAGCCGCTTGTCAGCGTTATAGGCAAAATTTGTAACTGCAAAAGCATTTACTACTAGTGTACGTAACTTTGTAGCCAGCGTTTTTACGCCACGCGCAAACTTTGCGTACGC
>CAZZAE010000009.1:0-25495 GCA_964652125.1 uncultured Candidatus Saccharibacteria bacterium | reverse complement strand
ACAAGATAGGCAATCAATAACATAGTATGCCTGTATATAAAACCTGTATTACTACGGGGTTATCGGTTAACGCGGGTGACTATTAGTTTAGTAGCACGAGTTAGTAAAACTGCTACTGCAACTGCTAGTATCGCAACTAGGAAAAACTTAAAAATACTATTGCTACCAGTGTTAGGCAATAATGCTATAGCACTTCCTGCAACAGTTGAAGTTCCTAAAACTACACCGCTGGGTGAAACATTTCCTGTCATATAGACTCCTTTTACAAAGATATTATATCAAATAATGGACATAATTGCAAGTATACTTCTTACATCTAGTCTTAAGCTTAAAATTCTAGTTATTTGCTAGGAATGCCATATGTGATAGTGTTGTAGCTGATGAAGATAAATGATTGTTGTAAGGAGTTAATATGAAACCAAAGAGTATTTCCGCCCTAGTATATAAAGTTGTAGATATCGATAAGACTCTTAAGTGGTACGAAGGTTTGGGTTTTCGTGTAGATAAGAACGATGGCCGCTTGGCAGTGGTATATCTAAATTGGTTCTCAATTGAGTTTCACCTTGTAAATGATATTGATGATGGCCCTAAAGACGGACCACTTGTGTTAGCCAGTGTCGAAGTCGATAAATTCTATGAAGAAGCTATTAAAGCTGGCTATAAACCAGAGAGTGAACTTCAAAAAACTGTTAATGGGCGCCGAGAGTTTAGCATGCGAGACCCTAATGGGTACTTGATGATCTTCTTTGAGAAGAAGTAGCTAAATTACGTTTTGCTAATTTTGTTATGACTTTTAGTTCGGAGAACTAAGTAAATAATAATGCAAAGGACAAGCACATCTATTAATCCAATATTTAGAAGGTTGGTATTAATGTATCGTCCATTTATTACTTTGGTAACTGGCTGACCTAAACAAATGCCATTATAGATTCCCGGTCCAGAGGGCAGTGTACTTTTTGGTATAAAACCTCCGCCGCTACAAGCCGTATAACCCGATTCAGTATGACTGCCAATGTTAATCCAAACCAAAACGAACGAAGATAATGCAAAAATCAACAAAACAAAAGGTTTTAGTTTTTTATTCATAATCTCATAATAACAAAAAGATCCTGGTATGGCTCTTTGGTAGCGCTAGCTTTCTACTAGGGAGACCTAAATGTAGTGCCTTTATGGAAACTGTTGTAACTGAAATTAGAGAATCAGTACCTACAATATGCCAAGTTTAGTTAGCTCTTTAACTAGCTGTTCGTATGATTCAAACAATAATGGAGTAAAGCCACATTCTTGTGCTGTACTTAAACTTTTTTCAGCATCATCAATAAAGATTAGTTCGGAGGGCAATATGCCAAGTTCCTGTGCGAAATAGGCAAATGCTTCAGGTTCGGGTTTCACGAATCGTGTTTCTGCAGAAATATGAAAAACATCAAAGTGCTTATTAATACCCAGTTTTCGCATCTTTTGTCCTGCCTCAATAGTGTTATTACTGAGTAAGCCGACTTTATAACTCTTTGCTTTAATCCTATCTACTAAATCCAGCATGTTTTGATTTACTGCCTGGTCAAAAACAGAATTACTGAGTTCCATAACTGCATCAACTTTATTTGGCTGACCTAAATCTGTTAGTACAAGCTTCCATAGTTGTGGCCATGTAACTTCACCGCGATTTATTTTTTTATTGTGGCGGAAATATGCTTCTTGGTATTGTTCTTTAGTAATTCCGAGCAAATCAGCTACGCCAGCGCTAAAAAAAGAGCCAGGAAGACCTTTAATTACACCCCCATAATCAAAACCAACTGCTTTATATTGCATTGCATAATAATAGCAAAAAGAGCCACGAATCGGCTCTTTAGTTACAGTATTCCTATTTGAGTTTAGATGGAGGGCCCAGTGGGACTCGAACCCACGACACCCTGCTTAAAAGGCAGGTGCTCTAACCAGCTGAGCTATGGGCCCCCGTTGGAATAGGGTGATTATATCCCATTACCTCTGTTTGAACAACCTAGTTAGCTATACGTTTTCGGAAAAAATTCTGAAGTATTACTAGGACAATACTTAAGGGGATCATTAATAGACCTAAGCCAATACTTGAAGCTTTAGATACGGCAACGACAACAGCTACGGTTATTGCTAACCAAATAAAGAAGTCTTTCGGGGCAATGTGTAGTCTTAAGTATTCAGCTCCCAAATAGTAATATGGGAAAACTGTAATGACTAAGAAGGTACTGCTTAGCAGTCCAAATATTAGAACTACTGCCAGTCCTTGCCAAAATGGGCTAGTTAAAGCTAGCGGAATAAGTGATACAACTGCCGTCATACTGGTGGCAAATAGCGGTCTAAATCTTTCTTCCAATGCTGCGTGGGCAGCGTCAATGGCACCCAGGCCACTACGCCGAGCTTGATTGGCGAAATCAGTAAGTAAAATTGTGTTTTTTATACTTAGTCCAATTAAGGCAAAGAAGCCCAGCATGGTAAAGAAGCTGATTGCATTATGGGTAATGCGAAGTCCAAGCATTATGCCAAATAGACTGAAAGGTATAGCCATAAAGATAAGCAAGGGTTGCAAGAACGACTTAAACTCGAATGCCAGTAAGATGAATATGACTACTAAAAGTACTGGGAAGGCTAAAGCTAGTGTCTTAAATGAATTTTGGTTATCGCTCTCTTGGCCAAGATCAAAGCTCAGGGCATTTGAACTCAGACCGTAGCTTTTGAGTTTATTGCCATTAAATTCCTTATTAACTGCGTCTTTGCCCAAAGTTACGAGAGTAGTTGTATCATCACCGTTAAAGCCAGTACTGATGGTAATAATTGGCTTGCCTCCTGTTCGAATGTATTGATTTGAACTGGAGATTGTAATGTTAATAAACTTAGCAGTTTTACCATTTATGCGCTTGAGTTCAGTTTTAGACAAATAAGCAGATAAATCATTGGCTGCTCGAAAAGCGGCTTTACGGTTTGTAGCATCGAGTTGAATAATGAAGGATGCTGATGGTGGTCCTATGTCATTTTGGCCGACAACCACCTGAGCGTCCTTAAAGTTTTTAAACCTTGTGTCGAGTTGTTTTACGATTTGTGGGGAGGTTATGGCACGTTTGTTATATGAGATTATTTGTATTTGTTCTATACCGTTTTGGGCGGTACCCGAATCGTAATAAGAACTTTGAACAAAGTTAGGCCCAATAGTTGAGGCCGCTAATTTGTCAATGTTAGCAGATATAGTTTCGGCTTTAGAAATTGTGGTATTGGGAGGGAAATTAACACTAAGGACTATACCATTGGTATCCTTGGTTGGCGGGAAGATATTAAAGACTACATCTTTGGCGATGGTTAGACCAGCGAAGGTAAAACCGAAGCCAATGATAATAGCGGTGATACCAACACTAAATAAGCGTTGTTTTGAGTTGCGAGCCCAAAGCATAGGACGGGCCACAAAGGCAGCTATTTTAGCTTCAAAGCCAGCTGCAACTTCCTTGACGCCACGAGTTCCCATTTGATTTTTACCAAGCAGAAGGAAGCGAGCAAAGAAGGGAATAAAGACTAGGGCCACGAATAAGCTAATAATAAGGGAGGAAATAATTGTTATTGGGATTGCTCGAATAAAACTGCCTAATATTCCACCCACAAAAAGTAGGGGGGCAAAACTAAGTGAAGCAGTGGCTGTGGCGGCTACCATGGCTCGACTAATCTTACGAGTAGCATCTTTTACGGCTTTACGCGGATCTGTTTCATGACGCCGTGCAGCATCAATAGCTTCAGTCATGATGATGGTGTCATCAACAATCAAAGCTAGACCTAAAATAAGCGCAAACAAGGTAATAACGTTCAGGCTGTAGCCAACCAGGTAAAGCAGTCCAATGGTGCTGACTAATACTGTAACCATAGATAGTACGGTAATGAGCGAGGCCCGAATAGCAATTACAATCGAGCCAATTACTAGGACGGCCAATAAGCCTTCTAGCAGTACTCGCTGCAGCTCACTTAAGTTGTCTTTGATTTGTGGTGCAAAACTTGCACTAACCTCAGCTTTATAACCACTAAACTTAGGATCCTGGTCTAGTTTTGTTAGTGCCTCACGTACTTGTTTGTCTAGTTTAATGACATCAACACCCTTAGCTTTTTGCATGCCAATAATTACTGAGTTATAGAACATGGTTTGATCATTTACTCGGTTGCCATAGCGGTCAAAGCTTTTTTGAACTTTTACCTTTTTACCTGTGGCTGGATTAGTTACGTCGTCGAAGGGAACTTTAACAAATACAGATTTAACTAAAGATAAGTGTTGATCTTTTAAGAACTGTGCGGCCTGATCGGCCTTGGTCGTTAACTGCGCAGTTGAGATAGGTCCGGATAGTTTATAGAAGGATATGGCTTCATCAATTGGCTGGATGTCTCCACCGGTGGCGCCAAAGTACGGAACGTTATATTGCACCTGGGCAGTTTTAGGAATGTGACCAGAGCTATTTACTTGTGACTGTAGAGTTTTGGCAGCACTGGCCGCATCAACACCATCTTTGAATTGTATTTGAACCGTAAAAAAGTTGTCGGCGCTTTGGGTTTGAACAGTCTTTACATCCTTTTGCTTGAGAGCTAAATCAGAAATTGGTTTAGCAACAGCGCTATCAACTTTAGCCGGATCGTTGGCAAAGTATGTGCCGTTGACTATGGCGACCGGAATATTAACACTTGGGAAACCTTCTCGTCGAAGCAGGGTGGTATAACTAACAGTTCCGAATAAAACTAAGGCTACCCAAATTAGGGCTGTGAAGCGTGGTCGGTCAAAAAAAGCAGTTGTTAACTTTGGTAACAACCTGTCTTTGGGTATCTTCGTTTTGGGTTTTGTAGCGATAATCTAATCTCCTTATATAAATCCTACCAACAAACTGGAAAATAGAGCAAGTTTTTATTGATAATATTTCTTTTGGCCTCTTAGCACGCAAGCCTAAATTAGAAGTTTTCGCTATAATATTAGTCAAGATGTCTGGACATAGTAAGTGGTCAACCATAAAAAGGCAGAAGGGCGCTAAAGATGCTGCCCGGGGAGCTATTTTTACTAAACTTGGTAATGCTATAGCTGTGGCTGCTAAAGGCGGACCGGATCCAGAAACTAATTTTGGTCTGCGTCTGGCGATAGATAAAGCCAAAGCCGCTAATATGCCCCTTGCCAATATTCAGCGTTCCATTGATCGTGGCAGTGGTAAGTTGGGTGGTGAGCAAATTCAGGAAGTTATGTATGAAGGCTATGGACCGGGTGGGGTAGCCATATTAGTAGAGTGTGCCACCGATAACATAAACAGAACATTGCCTGAAGTTCGCTTAGCTATTACTAAACATGGTGGCCGAATGGCCGAAAAGGGTGCTGTAGCTTTTCAGTTTGACCACAAAGGAATGATTCATGTTAAGGCAATTGGTGATGAAGTGCTATTAGCGGCCTTAGATGCAGGAGCAGATGACGTCGTAGAGGAGGGTAGTGAATCAATTGTCTACACTCAACCTAAGAAGTTAGCTGAAGTTCGAAATGGACTGAGAGATTCTGGGTTTGAAGTTATTGAAGCTGGTCTTACTTATGTGCCAAACAGTATTGTTAATATTACTGATAAAGAAACTGCCGGCAAAATTATTCGACTCATGGATGCTTTGGATGAGGTAGATGATGTCACTGAAACTCATACTAACTTTGATATTCCTGAACAGCTCCTGAGTTAATGTTATTATCAGATGGTGATCAAGCTTAGTTATCGAAATGTCACGATTTTCATTCTGGCTATAATAGTGGTTCTAGTATTATTATTTTTACCGATAAGCAAACAAAGCAATACGTATGAAGATTTGGGCGCCTGCGTCACATGTGGAGGGACATATCAAAACTCGGATACACAATATGGTTTTCCCATAAAGTGGCTTACCACAACTAAATCCATTCACCATAATGGTGCTAGTCAAACTATTTCAAAATCCCAAGACTATGACAAACAAAAGTTAATATTGAATTTAGGAATTTATGCCTTAACTATTTCAACCGTTATAGCTTTATATGGCTTAATTAAGTTATTTACTAAATGAGAATTCTTGGGATAGATCCGGGTACTGGCATTCTTGGTTTTGGTGTTATAGAAGCTGGCAAGAATAAAACTCAGCTAGTCGATGCCGGGGTTATTCGTACCCCAGTTAAAGAAGATGATGCAGTACGCTTGGAAACCATATTTGATGAATTAACAGATATAATAGTCCAGACTAAACCTGTAATTATGGCTGTTGAAAAACTATTCTTTGCCCAAAATGTTACTACGGCCATGACAGTGGCCCAAGCTCGAGGTGTAGTTCTGTTGTGTGGTAAACAATCCGGACTAGATTTGTTTGAATATACGCCGTTGCAAATAAAACAAGCTTTGACAGGTTACGGACGGGCCGAGAAAAAACAAATTCAGGAGATGGTGAGAGTTATCTTGGGACTAAAAGAAATTCCCAAACCAGATGATGCTGCTGATGCTTTAGCCTGCGCTATCTGTCATTCCATGACTATGAGATAATACCAAGGTGATTGCGACATTAACTGGCAAAATCAGCGAAAAACTGAACGAGTTGGTAATTATTGATGTTAATGGAGTCGGATACGGACTATTTGTATCTGCCGAAGACTGGGGTCATCTCAATATAGATGAAACTAAGCAGGTATATGTTTATGAATATATTCGAGATAATGCCCATGATTTATTTGGCTTTGTTAAGCTTGAAACTAAAGAGCTATTTGAACAGTTGTTAAGCGTTAATGGAGTTGGTCCGCGAATGGCACTTAACATGTTAAGCATTGGTACGGTGGGTGAGGTTAGGCAAGCTATTGCAAGTGGCGATGTTAAATTCATTCAAGCCGCCAATGGAGTTGGTAAGCGAGTTGCAGAGCGAGTTGTTGTTGATCTAAAAGATAAAGTTGGTTTAGTCGATACAGCTTCAGCTGAGCGCTTGTTTACTGGTTCGTCAGTTGCTAATAAAGATGAAGCGGTCCAAGCCCTTATTAGTTTAGGCTTTACCCTGCCCGATGCCCTTTCCGCTTTGGAAGGTGTTGACAGTAGCTTGCCAACAGACAAAAGAGTTAAACAAGCTTTGAAAGCTAAGGTGTAATTATGACTGTTGAGCGAATTGTTCATAGCAGTACTGAACCTGATGATAAGAATGAACAAGAACTTGATCAGACTCTTCGACCGCGGGATTTTGCTAACTATATTGGCCAAAATAGGTTGAAACAGAACTTGAACCTGGCAATTACAGCCGCTAAAAAACGGGGTGAGCCGGTAGATCATATATTGCTTTACGGTCCTCCAGGTCTTGGTAAGACCACCATGGCTAGTGTTATTGCCAATGAAATGGGTGCTCAAATTCGTATTACCAGTGGACCGGCTATAGAACGGGCCGGTGATCTGGCTAGTTTGCTAACCAATTTAGAGGATGGCGATATTTTGTTTATTGATGAAATCCACCGCTTGCATCGCACTGTGGAAGAAGTTTTATATGGTGCTATGGAAGACTTTAAGCTAGATATAATGCTGGGCAAAGGGCCAAGTGCAAGGAGCCTGAGACTTGATTTACCTAAGTTTACAATTATTGGTGCCACTACTCGGACAGGTGCTTTAGCTGCTCCACTGCGAGATCGTTTTGGTATGATACACCGCCTTGAATTTTACCAACCAGGTGAAATTGAAAGCATCATTGCCCGCTCAGCTAAAATATTAGGAATCAAGATTAACAAGCAAGCTGCTAGCGAACTAGCTCAGAGGGCCCGGCTAACGCCTCGAATTGCAAATCGTTTGCTGAGACGGGTGCGAGATTTTGCAGATGTTAACGGTGATGGTTTTATTGACGAAAACATTAGTCGGGATGCCCTGCTACTGCTGGAAATAGATGATCTTGGTCTTGATCCAGCTGATCGAATGTTACTGAACGCCATTATTGATAATTACCATGGTGGTCCAGTCGGCGTGGAAACACTGGCCGCTCTGACGGCTGAGGAGCGCTCAACTATAGAGGATTTCTTTGAACCCTATCTCATGCAGATTGGCTTAATTGAGCGCACTCCTCGGGGACGCAAGGCTACTCATAAAGCTTACAAGCATTTAGGTAAAGTCCAGACAGGTAATGATAAACAGCCAAAACTGATATAATTGCCGACATGGATGAAGTTGAAGATAAATCTGCTGCTGAGAAAGCTCATCGTGCAGAAGCTAGTGCCCGCCTAACACCAGTTGCTAAGCGTCTATTTAAGTACGTCGAATTTGATGAAAAAGAAGAACTGCTCTATGAAATACATAAACACCCCATAGGTATAATTGGTATTGCGACAATTGGTATTGGTTTGTCGCTGGTGTTCGTTATTGGTGCCATGATACTTGTCTCTAATCTAGATTCAATTACGATTAGCGGAGACAGTAGCAGTTCTCTAAAAGCTATTATTATATTTGTTGGTTTTATTTTATCTATTATCACTCTGGCTGTTTCGGCTATTAGTATTGTCTTGTATCGAAGCAACGTCGTTTATCTGACTGATCAAAAAATTGCTGAAGTAGCATACTTGGGTATTTTTAATCGTAAAGTAACCCAGCTTGGTAATGGCAATGTCGAGGATGTTACATCTCATCAACGTGGATTGTTGGCCAGATTGTTCAACTTTGGTACCATGATCGTTGAAACGGCTTCTGAGCGAGAAAACTTAACTTTTAGTGTTATACCAAATCCCACTTATTGTTCACAACTAGTGATACAGGCTCACGAAGCCTACATAGTGAAGAATAAGAACGCTTAGATAGTTTCTTAATTTCGTTTGACATTCCCTAAAGTCGGAAATATATTTCGTACTAATTCTACTTCTTTTTATTAGGCTTTTTATTTAGGTTTTGTGCTCGTATTACACTTATTGCAGAAAGAAATACAGACAGCGTTAATCCAATTCCCCCAATGATAAAATCATGACTAGTTGGGCCACTAGTATCTATATGGGCGAAAAACATATATAGAAAAGAAGCAAAAGCTGAAATTGCGAATACAGCAGCTAAAGCGCTATAGGATAGTATTCCAATGTATTTCATTTATAACTACTTTTCTTTAAAAATGTTTCCTATACAAGGTTAACATATCAATTATTATCCGCTAATCTTTGGCGGAGCTTAGTAGAGCAGGTGTAGAAGTATTTCAATCCGTTAAATATCTTGATGACTATATTTAATTAGCTAAATAGCTTTTTAACTGACGGTCTTGTCAGGAATACAAGGGGTACGATGGCTAGTAAATAACCCTGAATAAGACCAAAATATAATCGAGAATTCGATAGTTTATCCCGAGATTTTTTGATTCTGGATATATTCAGTTGAAGATTTTGTATAGCCTGTTGTTTCTGAACATCAGTTAATTGTAATCCAGTTGAGGGGTTATTATTTTGTATATTTGTTATTTGTTGTTGGTCTCGATTTATAGTTTGTGTTTCTTGGGTCTTTACATAATCTATAACCTTAAAAGCATGGCTATTAAAGATATGAACTGTACCGTAAATTGTAAGTAATAGCCCCAAAATGGCTAGAACCACATATACAAACCTTGCAAGCTCCTTGCGTAAGATAAGCCCTATACCAATTAATATGTATATGACATCAATTGCAATTAGCAATCCTCCGGCGCCAATAAAGCCATAAGAAATTGCTAATGTGCTAGCAAATATTCCTACTAGTGCTGATATAGCTGTATAGGCTCCCAGAATAATAACTAAAAGTATTATTAAATTATTTTTATTGCTTTCAGCTGTAGTTTGAATAGTATTATCGCTTTGGATATTAGCTAAAGGTTGTTGATTATCTACACCAATACCTTGTGTGGCAACTGGATATATTGATTCAGGATTTTGAGGTGCTGTCTTAGGTGTGGTATCAGCGTTTGTTGCTAGCGGAATAACTTGATTAGTTAAGTCTTGATTGTCATTAACAGAGTTATTTGGCTGTGGTGTTTCGTTTTCCATTGTATATTTTGAGTTGGGATTGTTGAGCTAATAATAGGGGCTAAACTTCTATAAAGCAAGAATTTATAGTATAAGCACTTTGACAGGGCATAAAGTCGGATTTCCGATAAATCAGAGTTATAGTGTGATAAATTTTGAAATGCTTTAGACATTATTGGTTTACTATATAACTATTATGAAATTCAAATCCCTGGTTAAGCATTACAAGAATCATCTCATTCTCTCTAGCATTGTCACTTTTATTTCTATAATTATTCTTATTTTCTGGCTCCACTTTCCGGCATTGAGAAATGCCGGTAATTCCAATGGCTTTAAATGCAGTAGATCTCACATCTATATCCCCAGACGGTTAGACTACTTTGGATGTAAAACTATAATCGGTACAGTTAAGTTTGCAAAAATAGAACCAGACGGCGACAGTCATGTGTTATTAGACCTTGACCAGCAATATAAAGTTTTATTAACTGAACAGAATTATAATCGGCAACAGGGTTATATGGTTATTGAGGACACCTGTCATCGTAAACCCAAAGAAATCCTTGCTAAACTTATTTGCCACCATTACAGAAGTTCACTGCCAGACCCAGTTGTTGGAAAACGATACGAAATAACTGGTAATTATGTTGTAGATGACTGGCATGGCAGTTGGGCAGAAATACACGGTCTCTCGGAACTAAAATTGCTTAATTAATGAATTGTTGGTGCTTGGTGGGGACTAGAATCAGAATTTAGAAATATTCTTATATAACTATCTTGCTTGTTCCCCAGGGCTATCGCCACCTAACTCTCCTAAAACTGTAAACTCTGCAACAGCTTCAGGACAACCATCGGGAGGAGTAATTACAATAAGTGGCTCACTGAGTTCAATTATTGCACTGCCAAGACAACGTCTGCATTCCATCATGCATGCTTCAATTTTTGTACCATCAGCGTTGGGTCTGGCTTTAGCTTTAAATACTTTCATCCCATTTAGAAATATATCTGCGACATCGGGATTTCTTTCATCTTCGGGCTTAGCCAAATTTTCATTAAGAGATGAGGCGCCATGCGCCAATGCAACCAATTCTTCACCGATAGCACAGTTAGGTAGATACATAACTTAATAACATCATACTAGGCAGTAACAAGCAACCATAAGAATTTTGGCGGACAAAATGTGACCAAGTGTGGAACTATTACGAGGCGTTTGAAATGCTGTCTATTAATAAAATTAAATTGGTATCTACTCCTGGAATGGGTTGTTGCGGGCACTGTTGAAGAGGGATTTTACTTGAACGCTATTGTCTTGAAGTTGTTGGATTTTATCAACAATGGATTGGTCAATTTTAGGCCTAGAAACAGTTTGTAGCTTAGTAGTTACATCAGTATCTGAGGGCTCCTTGTTGTTAAGAGTATTAATTCTAATTACTAAAAAGCCGTAGATAATTAGTAAAACAATTAGGAATATAAAGGTTTTGTAGCGTCTGAATTTATCTATCAGAGGCATTATTTTTGCAGATAGTATATCTAATTTATCTTTCATGGCTTTATATACACATTCACTATTAAACTAAAAGATAGAACATTGGGGTTAAGTTTGTCTGGTGTTATTGTTACACCTGCAACTTGGGCTGTGCGGCGGTTTTGCTCCAAGCGGCTCAGGAAATTAATTAAGCTGTTATAAGAAATTTGGGCGTTGGTATCGGATTGAATGCTAATTTGCATAAAATAAACACCGGGAATTCCTTGAACTGGTTGGACTTGGGTAACAGGAGGGGCTAGGGATTTTGTGGCACTTGGTGTTGAAGGTGAGGTCGGTAATACACTTTGTCCCAAATTAGAAGATGGGAAATTAATGGCTCCTAGCTTAATTCCACTGGAGCTGGCAATTTTAACTATTTCACGTACCGCTTCAGCTTGGTCTTTGTCTTGTGGTACGATCACTTTAGCTTCTTTTTCGAGATCAGCGTATTTAGTTATATCTTTTTTGGCTTGTAATAAAGATACTTGTTGCTCGTCACTAACCCGGCTGTCTAGTTTTAGAGCGACTAGTTTGCGAGATTGGGTTTGCAACAAGCTGTTTCCAAAGTAAGCTGATGCGAAAACACCTATGCCCAGTAGCGACACCACACCAAGCATGACAAAGTAAAAGCGTTTAGCGGTCATGATTTACTCCCAGTGGTGGGGCTAATGAATAAAAACGGGTTACTCTTAGCAAACTGAGCACGGATGCTTATACTGCAGGGATATTTCTTATTGGCAGCTTGTGCGGTTGAACAAGTGATATTTAAAATATCGGCTTTGTCGAAAATCTTATTTGCAGGATCTTTTAAATTGACTTGAACTTGAGTAGCGGTATTGTAGTCGGCAGCTATGGCTGTTAAATCTATACCGCCTTGAGTTTTAGATATCTCTAGATCTGTTAATACGGCATTGGTTGGAATAGCCGTGCCAATTTGTTTTATCAACTTGGAGAATAGTACTTCTTTGGACAATACCTTTACAACTAGCTTTAAGCTGCTCGATATATCTTGGACATTCTTTTGGGTTTCCTCTAGTTTTTGATCTTTAAGGTCTTGTTGAATCTTGGCATTTTGGACTGTGTAGTCGTTGATTGATTGATTCATGTAAAACAAACCAAAAGCCACTATTATTCCTACGCCGGCGATGGAAGCTAGAAGGACTGACGCCCACCTCAGCAGTTTGGTATTGCGTCGGGCGTAGCTGTAGTTTTGTTTGGAATCTGAAGGAAGTAAGTTGATCATACAAAGGCCTCCCGGGGAACGGCCAGAGCCAGGCCGGCGACTGTGACATACATAGACCGATCAGCGATTGGGGGTGGTGGCAATTTGGAGTGGGCTAAGTGTTGCCAGGGATCTGACATACTAACAGGCAGCCTCAAAGCATTGGTTAAATATTCATTGAGACCGGGCATGTTAGCACCACCGCCCATAGTAACAACTTGGCTAATCTTTCGCTCAGCTCCATAGCGTTCTTCAAAGTAGCGGATCATACGATGTATTTCTTTTAAGAGTTGACTCAAAAATGGTTTTAGAGCTTCGGTAATTTCACCTTGTTTTTTACTATAGTCTAGGCCGTATTTTGTCTTAATAACATTGGCTTCTTGATTGGTAACATTTAGTATTTCACTAATTTTTTGTGAGAAGATATCGCCACCACCTGCGACGGTACCGGTCACAATTAAGGTTTTATCGAAGATTGTAATGTCTGTTGATACCGAACCAAAATCTATTAGAACTGTCGGTACGTCGTTGATGCGAGTTTTTAAAAATAATCTGGCGGCCGCAGCAATAGTGGTTTCCATAGCTACAGTTTCTAGTCCAAGCAGTTTAGATAGCAGGGAGTAAGAATCTATTACTTTTTTTGGGGCCGCGACAGCAAATAGCTCAACTTCTTTATCGGTACTACCAATGACGTCGTAATCAAGATAGAGTTCATCAATTGGTACCGGGATATATTGTTCAGCTTCCATCCGCACTGCTTCCGATAACTCTTTAACCCCAAGTTTAGGTAACTTCATGACCCGGCTAAAAGTGCGAGCAGCTGGAACACCAAAAGCGACTCGATCGGTAGTTATCTGTCCAGTGAGATGTTGGGTTAGTAAGGTCTGAGCTGAGGCAGCCAGCGATTCATGATCTACTACTTCTCCATTTTTAACGGCATTAGAGTCGAAGTTACCAACTCCATACGCTGTAATTGACGGCTGTTTATTGAGCCAATTAATTTGCATAACTTTAATAGAACTAAAGCCGATGTCCAGTCCGAATAGTGGCTTGTCTTGATAGAAATATGAAGTTATTTTCATGCTTGCCCATTAAAAGCATTGATATCGCTTTTGCTTATGAGTATAACAGACCACAACGGGGTAAACATAGGCATTTATAGACGTCGGTAGCGGACCGCTCGCCAGGCTAAGTCAATTGGAATTTGTCCGACCGGGAAGGAGGGGTCAAGTTTTAAATCAAAGGGATTGCCGGGACTTGAGGCAATATATAAGTTTTTACCTGACATACCACCAAGTGAAGGGTTGGAATTGTCGAATTTAGTTTGGTCAACACACAGACCGTTTTTAGCCAGTAGGTACAGTGCTGGTGCCACTGTACTGACACTTCCGTGCTGACCTAGGTAAAGTGAATCTCCGTCAGTGCTAGGACAAGCGCTACCATGGGAGTTAGGGTCAGCCCCGTAAGTTAACAGAACTATTGGTCCACTACCAGCAGAGGTCTGAATACTTTCAAAGTTAGCAGTACCTTCCACGAAGATAAATTTAATTGTGCTATCGGGATTGTTGAAGATCGGATCGCAGGGTGAAGAGGCACATAGATTGGCTCGAATGTGAGCATTGTCTCGTATGGTGTAAGTGCCATTTCCTAAATCTAGATTGCCATTAGTGCCACAAGTCGCCGAGATATTACTACCGTTATCTGGGTAATGTGTCTTTTTAGAATTGTTAGTGCTGGGTATATTATGATTTCCGCTACCAATCCAATCGTTACAACTACCTGATGTGTAAGTGTTGTCCATATATTGACTCCAGGGGATATAGGTCGAAACGACGGTGCTAACACTTGAGTTCGCCGTCACATTAAAGTTACTGTTACTGGTATTGCCTGGCGGGATAAGACAATTGTTATAGGCTGTGTTGATGTTAGTTTTGGTCTGGCCGCCGTGTGAGAAACTGGTTGGTTTGGCTAACAGACCAGCCCCACCAATGGAACAGTTACTAGCCCCAGTATTTTTACTGGCCACCGTTATATTCTCGGCCGTCAAAGTAGTTGTGTTCTTATTCATATTTATGTAGCCGTTGGCATAGATATCTACTGCCCAAATGTTCTTTACACCACTGGCAATATCTATAATGTTGCGTGACAGCATAGAAGTTGCCACACTACCACTACTTCGCTGGGCGGTGACTTCAATTTTTCTAGAAAAGGTAGCTGTAGTAGCCGTGACCGGAGCATAGACTCTACCGATGCTAGTAATTATTTTTTCTTTTCCATTTACACCAGCACTAACAGTTGTACTAAAAGTGGCTCGGTAGCGACTAGATGTTAGGACTGTTACTTCTCCGCCACTGCCAGCGTAGGTATCATTGCCATTATTAAGCTGAGCAACTACAGCATCAGCCCCGGATTCTGCCGAATATTGGGCTTGAAGTAGGAAAATTCTTGATTTAGCTCTTAGTAAGTTGGCATTAGCTAGCACCATTAGAGCGAAAATTAAGATCGTCAAAAATAGGGTGACGATTAAAATGGAGACAATAATTGAGCCCTGTTGTTTTTTAACTTTATAAGTCATTTAGCTATTCCTCAAAGCAATTCGTATTATGGTGCTGTTTTGGGTGGCGTTGGTGTGCTGCAGTATCGGTTTTTCCTTTAGGTTTAGGGTTAGTTCAACTACTTCTACTAGGGGAAAGTCTGGTCCGTTATAGTTACCAGTGGCGGGGTCGACCGATGAGGTGTAGTTCAATAGTGTTCCAGTACGAGAAAAGTAGCGGGTATCGATTGAGGCAATGTCGTTGGCAATAACTTTGTCGGCCGGGCAGCTACTGGTGGCACTAGCTGGTGGACAACTGCTTTGCAAACGGTTATTGGTAGCGCTGGAATTGGCAATGGAGTGGGCCAAGAGCTGTTTAGTGGTGCCGTTTAAGTACAGTACATACTCGTCCTCGTAGGGTACTGGACCATTCATAATTATGTTTTTTGAGGTGTTAACGCTAAATTTACGGAAGTATAACAAGGGAGTTATGACTCCTGGGTTGCCAATTGGAATATTGCCAGGTACTGCATGAATTGGAAGCCAATACTGTCCACTGGCATGAGCTGGATCGGCATTTAAGACGTGATTATCCGGTAAGCCGTTTTGTGTTATTAAGCCTGATGATTCCCCAATGTTTTCTCTAAGATAATCACCGGCATTAAGTCGACTAATTAGGGTGTCTTGATCAGCTTGTTGCAGTGCGGCACTGCGCCAATAGTTGAAGCCGAAGGAAATAATTAATCCTGAGAATAATAAACTGACTGCCATGACGGTTATTAGTTCAGGTAGAGTAAAACCGTGTTCGTCTTTGTTCATAGCTGGCCAATTCCGTTTCTAGTTATTAGCAGGCGCATCTGCAGCGGTGGTACATTGCTGCGCAAGAAAGGCACACTAACACTTATGACTTTGCTGTCGGGTACAGATTTTAGGGGATCGCTTCCAGCCAGGCTTGGAGTATCGGTAATTGTTAGGGTTGGACTGTAGGTTAAGCTGTTGCCGCTGCCACCCTCAGCTTTGAAAGTATTGTTTGGGAAACAATTAGTTGAGGTAGTTAGTGAGGTGTATTCCAAGGCTCTGTCAACTTCTGGGCAGGCACTAAGAACGGCGTAGATTTCATTGTATTGTTTGGCGATCTTGTACGAACTATTAACTGCATCAAAGGCATTGGTCAGACCAACTACAATAATTGGGAAAATTACGCAGGCCAGTACTAGTTCGACAATAGTGAAGCCAGCTTGGCTTTCGGTTTTAAAAAACTTCATCTGTGTTGCTTTGGTTTATCTAAATTTATTACTGCAAGAGTTCTATCTAGGTTCATGCTTATGCTTATTATAGTACAAAAACCCCGGTTTATCCGGGGCTTTTGCGCTTAATGTGCTTTAACTTTGTTTAACTAGTTAAGGCTGGTGATAGTCTTTTGAGAACCACCTTCTTCGGTGTAGGTTAGAGTGAATTTAGTACACTCGTTACCTGCCGTGTTGTCGCAGGAAGAACCATCATCCTTAGTTGGCGCATAGCCATACTGATTAGTGGTTGATGATGCTGCTAGAGTGTAGAGACTACCTTTTGGATCTCTAAGTGCTTCTTTATCCAAACCTTTTAGGTTGGATGATACCCAAGTTGGTGGTCCTTGGTCGTTCATATTGGCAAATGTTGGGTAAAAGCCGTTTTGGGCATTGTATACCTCAAGGTGGCTGGCAATAGCCTTAACATCAGTTTGCCGCTCTGTGTTTCGTGCTTTTTGTTGTACGCCGGTGAATGTCACTAGAACCAATGCGGCCAAGATTCCAATCACGATGATTACTATTAACAGTTCCACAATGGTGAAACCTTGTTGTTTACTCTTCAGTGAGACCATAAGAGCCCACCCTCCTATAATGTATTGTTTTGTTATTTAATTTAAGACCTTGCATAAGCCATTGGGCTATCTGCAAAGAATCTAATACCGATTATAACCATTACCGTTAATTGGTCAAGCCCTAGGCACTGTTAAATATAAATGACTTACATCTATTCGATCCGGTATTTACTTAAGTTTATTTAGTTTAGGGATCAATTGCCCGAAAAAATGTTGAGGAATATTTTTAGTTTGTTATATACTAACCACAAGAACAATTGGGAACGCAATTGGGGGAATATGAAAAAGTTGAGTTTCAGAAATTCTTTTTTGGCAGTATTGCTGCTATCGGCTATTTGTTTAGCACCAATTTTATTGCCATCAAGGGCTTTAGCTCTAGTTGGCGCTCGTTCATTTAGTGCCGAAAATGGTGATGTCTTCCTAGGAGGAGATTATATCGAGCTAGGAGTCAGTTCAGCTGGATCATTTGGTACGACTTACTGCCAACCTTTGCCTGATGGTTTTTTTGTTCCAAGTGTTGAAGAAGATTGTACTCGTAGCAATATTGGTATGGTTACTAACCCTGCCGGTTTTGGTGTCGAGCCTAACTTAACGATGGATTTTTTCTTGCCTGGTAGTCCTGAAGAGCGTTGGAATGTTGGTTATACGTCCAACGGTGATCATCACACTGGTTCCAATTCATTGCTTGAATCACCTGTAGACATTTCTGATAATGCGGTAACCGATCAGTCTTCTGGTGATCATTTGCAAGCTTCAAGCGTAGGGACATTTAATAGTGTGTTAAAAACCACCCAAGTCATTTCATTCAACAAAGGTGAGAGATCCTTTAAAAATGTTGTGACCCTAAAAAATGTAAGTAGTGATCCAATTTCGCACGTACGTTATATGCGCAATGTTGATCCAGATAATACCCGTGATCTTGGTGGTACTTTCAACACCCAAAATACCATCGTTCATACTATTGCCGCTGATGGTGTTGCCATGGTTCAAGCCGATACTAGCAACAACCCTGATGACCCAGCTTTTGCTGTTAACGGTTCACACTCGCCGCTGTTTTATATAAGTACTGATCCCAGAGCTAGGGTATCAACCTTTGGTTTTGAAAATACAGATCCCTATGAACCTGATGCCTATGATACAGCACCGGCTAAAGGCTATACGATTGATGACGATATTGCTATTAGTATTGCCTTTGATGTCGGTACACTAGCTCCAAATCAATCAACAACTTTAACTTATTATACAAGCTTAGATCCATCAGCACTAGATTCTATAACTCATATCTTGTCGTCGCAGGGTACCGATAGCGATGGCATTTCACCTAGTATTGAAAATAGAGCACCTAATAATGGTGATGCCAACAAAGATGGGACAAAAGATAGCTTGCAGTCAAACGTTGCTAGCATAGTTGATGGGGTGTCAGGAAAATATGTTACGGTTGCAACTCCAAACAGTTGCAGTTTGTCTGATGTTTCCTCAGCCAGTGAAGCCAGCGATATAACCTTAGATAGCGGCTTTGATTATCCAGCCGGGTTAGTTAATTTTTCTGCCGATTGTGGAACACCAGGAGCAACAATTAAAGTTAAGCTGTACTTTTACGGTTCTCTAGGATCTGACTTTGTGCTTCGCAAGTACAATCCAACCACTCATGGTTATTCCACAATAGTTGGAGCAACTATTACTAAGACTACAATTGGTGGCCAAGACGTCAATATCGTTAGCTACAATATTACTGATGGTAGCTCACAAGACACTGATGGATTACTCAATGGTGTCATTGTTGACCCAGCTGGTATAGCTGTTCAGTCAGTTGGTGTACCAAATACAGGGGTGAATTAGTCTTCTTGTGCCTAAAAAGAAGTTAGCTTCAAAACACAAGCGTCGATTATTTATTGTTAGTTATTTATGTGTAGTGTTGGTTGTGGCTATTGCTTTTTATTTAGTTCACAATCGTACAACACCGCAAGTAAATGTTGTGAGTCACAAAGGTTTTAGTCAAACTGTGGTACCGCACCCAGCTCGGAGTAAGCCGGATCCTAAATATGTAACTGCTGGGGCGGTCGGTAATGATCCAATATTTATTAGCCTGCCGACAATAGGAACTAGTGGTTATATTCAAAGACTGGGCGTTGATCGGGATAATAACATGGGTACTCCCTATAATATTCATGTTGCAGCTTGGTTTAATAAATCGGTCAAGCCGGGTGAAAAAGGACTCAGTATTATTGATGGTCATATAGATCCGTCAACAAAAAGTGCAATTTTTGAGCAACTCGGGCAGATTAAAATTGGTGATAGCTTTGTGGTCAAGCTAGCTAATAAAAAAGTACTTACTTTCCAAGTTAAGTCTGTTAACAAGGTGGCGCTCGATAAGGCGGCAAATATTTTGTTTTCTCAGTCGCCTGGTATTACCAATCAGTTAAATTTGATTACTTGTGGTGGGACATACGATCCTTCAATCCATTTGTTTAATCAGCGAATTATTATTGCATCGTCACTAGTGCAGTAAATGTTTTGTTGCTTTTTAAATAAGTTAAGGAGTATATTTAAAGCCATAAACATTTAAAGGTAAAAATGGACCTGTCAAAACTAAAAAACTATTTTCTAAAAATAATGATTGGTTGTTTGGTCGCGGCTGGCGTAATTGCAGTCACCACCGTATTAACCGGTCACTTTAATGAAATATTTGGTAAATCACTATTAACCATTTTATTGATTGCTATTCATGCCTTGGTTAGCTTTGGTTATATAGATTTGAACGAAAAGAACAAATCGGTTAACGATTTAACCTTTTTCCATAACACTACGTTTGTATTAATAGTTCTGAGCTTCGTAACTTCAATTTTTGGAGTTTGGGGAGTAATGAGTGGAGATCTGGTTGCTAAGCTTTATGCGACATATGTAATTTTATTATTTGCAGTCTTACACGGTGAGACTCTATCCAAGATGATAAACAATGACAGTACTATTGATAACGTGGTTCGAGTTAACTATGTCTTTATGGTTGTAGTTGTGCTATTAATAGTGCCTGTTATTTATGCTTCTGACCCGGCATCACTTGGGGATTTTTATTATCGAATACTAGCGGCTTTTGGAATTATTGATGCCATATTGACGCTTGTGGCGATAATTCTAAACAAGCTTTACCTGCAAAAACATCCCAAAGTTAATCCCACCTTATTTGGTAACACTCCCATAACTCTGGGCGCGACAGCACCGGCTGCGGCACCAGCGGCACCAGCGGCTCAACCCAAAAAGGGCATGAATATATTAGTAGTTATTTTAATAGTATTTTTAGGCTTTCAATTGGTAGCGGGTTTAGTATTTGCTGTGATTGGTAGGGAAGCTGCTAAGAATATTAATAAAGCTGAAACTAAACATACAACAAGCCAAGTAAACCTAGCTCCATCCACGCCGGGCGGAAACTATAGTACTAACTCGGTATATAGTTATGAGAGATCCTTCTCGTATAACGGCTACTCATATAGCTGTACCCAGAGCATTGCCGGACGATGGGAACGAACTTCTTCCTCTCCATCTAGCGTCAACTCACAAGATTCAACATTTGAATTTGTTCCAGCCAGTATCAGTATGCTAGATCAATATTGCACTCGGTATTAAGTTAATATTATCCTAATTCGCTAGTCGTTTTGTTAATTGCTACCAATGTTTTTGCTAAGACTGGCTATTGGGCCCATGACGCTGGCGGCAATAATACCAACAATGCTTCCTAGGATAATTATCATTACTGGTTCAATGATTGAGCTTAGGGCGTCAATAATGGTATCAACTTCTTCCTCGTAAAAGTCAGCAACTTTTACCAGTACGGTATCAATTTGACCGGTTTCTTCTCCAACCGATAACATTTGACTAACAATCGGTGGGAAATGAGGGCTTTTGCTGAGAGGTTCAGATAATTGCTTACCGTTCTTTACGGCCTTGGCGGCTTCCTTGAGCTCCGCTTCGATTACCTTATTACCAATTGCACCGCCGGTTACTTCTAGGGCATCTAGAACTCCAACGCCAGCTGACATTAAAGAGGCAAAGGTGCGCGAAAAACGGGCAATGGCAATTTTAATAACAATGGTTTTTAGCACTGGTACTCGAAGTATTAGGGCATGAAACTGATATTTACCCTTGGGCGTTTTGATGTAGCGTCTTATAAAATATGAAGATCCAAAGAAGATAACCAGCACAATTATGGCGTTATGCTGCATAAAGCTACTTATTCCTAGCAGCGCTCTTGTGTATATCGGCAGTTTGGCATTAGGTCCACCCAAGTCTAGTAATATCTTGGCAATTTTGGGAATAATGAATAACATAATGCCGAAAAAGCCAATAATGGTGATAGTTAAAATAACTATCGGATAGGTCATAGCACCTTTAATTTTCTTACGAATAGAAGCATCTAGCTCGACCTGACCGGCTAGTCGTTTAAGTATTTCGTCTAAGATTCCACCAGCCTCACCAGCCCGAACCATGTTTACATATACATCGGAAAAGACATTAGGATATTTAGCAAAGGCGTCTGCAAGTGGTATGCCGCTTTGGACATCTTTGGTAACACCAGCAATTACAGTATGCATGTACTTGTTTTCAGATTGATCTTGCAGTGTAGCTAGTGACCTAGCCAGTGGTACTCCGGCCGATATCATGGTAGATAATTGCCTGGTAAATACTACTAAATCTTTGAGCTTAACTTTTTGGGCCCGCTTTAATAGTCCAGATAAAAATCCAGTCTTGCCACGATCTGGTTTAACAATAATGGGGTGCAGACCTTGCTTGCTTAGACTACTAATTATGGCTTCTTTACTGGGGGCCTCACCACTGCCAGTCATAGTTTTACCTTCTCTAGATATGGCGGTGTAGGCGAATTTCATTGGTCTTCCGAGGTTACGCGCAAGATTTCCTCAAGGGAAGTTTGACCACGCAGTGATTTAATAAATCCATCAAATTGCATAGTTACCATACCGTCTTGGATAGCCTGGTTTTGTATGGCTTCGCTAGTGGCATTGCCGACGATCAGCTTTTGGACAGCTGTGTCGTTTTCCAGGACTTCATATATTCCCATCCGCCCTTTGTAACCACTGTGACCACAGTTTTCACAACCGGCTTCATGGACTTTCCAAAGACGCAGAACGGCAGTTTCGCTGGTACTAAGTTCAGCCGGGGAGCGGGTATTAGTTTTAGACGGATTGGTTTTACCAATGCCAGCTTCTAAGGCTTGAGCTTCCAAGTTATGTATGCGCAGCATGACTGCGCTGTTGCCGGTACCAAATATTTCAGCCAGCTTCTTTTTGGCGACTTCGTCAGGTTGGTAATCTTCTCGACAATCGACGCACAATCGGCGGACAAGTCTCTGACCGACCACGACTCTGACTGTAGAGGCAATTAGGAAGGGTTCTATACCCATGTCCAGTAGTCGTGGCAAGCTAGTAGCAGCATTGTTGGTGTGAAGGGTAGAAAAGACTAAGTGACCAGTTAAGGCGGCTTGAACAGCCAGGTTGGCGGTTTCACCATCTCTAATTTCTCCAACCATAATAATGTTAGGGTCTTGGCGCAGTAGGGCCCGGAGTCCATTGACGAAAGTCATACCGGCACCGGGGTTGACCTGAGTTTGGTTAGTCCCAGGGATTCGGTATTCGACAGGGTCTTCAACTGTGGAGATATTGACGGTCGGACTATTGAGCATGCTCAAGATACTGAACAAACTTGTAGATTTGCCTGAACCAGTTGGCCCGGTTACAAGAATCATACCGTGCGGTTGGACAATGGCCTTTTTAATCTTTTCAAGCGAGCTAGCCCAGTAACCTAGTTCTTCCAAGGTGGCAGCCTTAGCTGATTCGTTTAAGATACGCATGGCAACTTTTTCACCATCGACAATGGGAAGGGTTGATACACGCATGGCGTAAAGTTGGCCACTTACTTCAACCTTAAATCGTCCATCCTGAGGTACTCGTCGTTCATCAATCTTTAAGTTTGCTAGGATCTTAATACGGGAGACGACGGCACCTAAGACTTTTTTAGGTAGTTTGTTAGCTTCACGAAGTACACCATCAACTCGGTAGCGGACTGAAACATAGTCTTCACGTGGTTCGATGTGGATATCGCTGGCACCAGAGCTGACAGCGTATTCAATTAACAAGTTTACTGTTTGAGCGACTGGAGAATCCTCGGCCAAGTCTTCTTCACTAATTTCCTCTTCTTCTTCAGTCTCGGCTTCTGGTGATATGACCTTGATAAGTTCACTGCTGATATTGCCCCGGTATTGGTCCAGGGCTGCCTGGATATTGGCTTTGGTGGCAACATGTACTTTTAGGTCCGTGCCCAGCTGTTTTTGGAGAAAGTTAATAGCTTGGATATCGTCAGGGTCTTCCATTGCCAGCATTTTGCTGCCGTCATTGCTAACGCCGAATAATACAGCGTTATACTGCCGTGCGACTCGCTCGGGAATGAGCCTCAGGACCTCTCGTTTTATTTCGTGAGCATTCAGCTCGACAAATGGTACATCTATTTCTTGGGCGTAGAGCTTAGTTAAGTCTTTTTCTGATACCAAATTATTAGAGATGGCCAGATCTTGGAGGGGCTTTTTCTCAGTCTTAGACTGCTCTTGCAGAATAGTCAGTTGTTCATCGCTGATCTTATTCGTGGCTTTGAGCAATTTAATGGCCAAAATATCAGATATACGCATAGCGGTTAAGGTTTATTATACAAGATGCTCACGGAGTTTATACTATGTTGAGTGCAGATTTAAGGATAAGCATTTTACCGCTGTCGACGGCTAGCCTATAATGAGGTCAAAGGCTGGGTAAATATTAAGCAGGGGGTTGAAAATGGCAGATGACAAAGCAGTCAAAGAAGGCAAGAGTAAAGCGCTAGGACTGGCACTTGATACTATTGAAAAACAATTTGGTAAAGGTTCAATTATGAAACTCGGTGAGGCTCATAAAGCTGATGTTGAAACTATCCCAACTGGTAGTCTGTCTTTAGATATTGCGCTTGGGGGTGGCATACCCAAAGGCCGAGTAATAGAAATTTATGGTCCAGAGAGTTCTGGTAAAACAACCTTAACCCTGCATGCCATTGCCCAGGTTCAGAAAAATGGTGGAACGGCCGCCTTCATTGATGCCGAGCATGCCTTGGATCCATCTTATGCCAAACGCATAGGTGTTGATGTTGAGAACCTTCTGCTAAGCCAACCAGATAATGGTGAACAGGCTCTGGAAATAACCGAAACCTTGGTTCGCTCTAACGCCGTAGACATTGTTGTCGTAGATTCTGTAGCGGCCTTAGTTCCTCGGGCCGAAATAGAAGGTGACATGGGTGATTCCCACATGGGTTTACAGGCACGTTTAATGAGCCAAGCTCTTCGTAAGCTAACCGGTGTTATTAGTCGTTCTAAAACTACGGTAATCTTTATTAACCAAATCCGTATGAAAATTGGAGTCATGTTTGGAAATCCTGAAACCACTACTGGTGGTAATGCCCTTAAGTTTTATGCAAGTGTTCGTATGGACATTCGCCGAATTGCTCAAATCAAGCAGGGTGAGGAAGTGATTGGCAATCGCACCCGCGTTAAGGTAGTTAAAAACAAGGTCGCACCTCCATTTCGCCAAGCTGAGTTTGACATCATGTACAACAAGGGTATCAGCCGAAATGGTGATGTGCTGGATCTAGCCGTGGAAAAGGGAATTGTCGATAAAGCTGGAGCCTGGTTTGCCTACAAAGATCAGAAAATTGCACAAGGTAGAGAAGCGGCCAAAGATTATCTAGAGAAAAATCCTAAAATTTTAGAAGAGATTGCCAAGCAAGTAACAGTCGCGGCCGAAAAAGAAGAGTAGACGCTTACGTTAAAAGCTCTATTCGGATAGCTTCACTAATTGCGTACATGCTTATGTTCTCAAATAATGAAATTTCAGTGGCTCGGATTTCACCGTTTCGAGATTGAAGTTCAGCATGCTGGGCAATGTCCTCGGGTGGAAGTGATGAATCATATTCGACATTTACCACCCCTTTATCTGTCAGTATCCTGAATAAGTTTGGTATCGTTTCTCGAATAACAAAGTGTTCATTGTCTGAATCTCTATCACATAGGAAGCGGTATCGCTGATCAATGCGACCATTACTATCGGTTAATATCGTGATGGAATCTATGGGCGATATAGTAGCCCCATGATTTGGACATTTTAGTTTCTGAGCCATACAACTCCTTAAAAAGAGATAATACTATAATTAACACATTTTTAACATGAAAAATAGGGGTTAGAATAACTACAGTGAAAATAAGCTCAATCAAGCAGCAAGTAAAACGCAAAGATCGCTACGCCATTTACATTGATGGTAAGTATTCGTTTAGTTTGGGCGAGCTTGAACTTATAAATTCG